>NZ_JAMYVM010000002.1:0-430779 GCF_040324035.1 Mesorhizobium sp. M0016
GGTCTTCACCCTCCCCCTTGTGGGGAGGGTCGGGGGGGGCCCCCCCCCGCGGGGGGGGGGGGGGGGGGGGGGGCGACCCCCCCCCCCAAGAGGACGCCCCGGCCCCCGGGGGGCGGCCCCCGCCCCCCCCCCCCCCGGGGGGGGGCGGGGGGCCCCCCCCCCCCCCGCCGGGGGGGGGGGGGTGCGGACGATCGTGCCAAGCCACCCCGTTTCGCTGACGCCGCTACACGGCGTCCGCTCACCGACCCTCCCCACAAGGGGGAGGGTAAAGAAGCCCGCATCGGCTTCGACGAAGTTTGCGCCACGCTTGACGTGCCGCTAGGCCCCGAGATCGGCCAGTGCTGCGGCGGGCGCGTCGAAGTCTTGATCCGTATCGTCGATGCCGCGCTTACTGCCGAGCTGATCGCGGCCGCAGAAGCCGAGGAAGCCCACCTGCCGCATGTTTATATCTTCGGCGGCGGCCATGTCGGCCAGGCGCTGGCCGCGACGGTAGCACTTCTTCCCGTGCATGGCGTCGTCATTGAGACGCGGGCCGAAGCGCTGGAAGGTATGCCGGAGACGGTCGAGAGGCGGCTGACGCCGATGCCCGAGGCCGAGGTGCGAAACGCTCCCGCCGGCACCGCCTTCGCCATCCTCACCCACGACCATGCGCTGGATTTCCTCATCGTCGCCGAGGCGCTGAAGCGCGACGACGCGGCCTATGTCGGCATGATCGGCTCGAAAACCAAGAGAGCGACGTTCAGGAACTGGATCCTGAAATCGGCGGATGGCACGGAGGCTGAGTTGGCCCGCCTCGTCTCCCCGATCGGCGGCGACGCCGTCAGGGACAAGCGCCCGCCGGTGATCGCGGCGCTCGCGGCAGCCGAGATCATGACGGCACTGGTCGTTCACAACACCGCGCCGAATGCCGACCATGAAGTCCAGCACAAGATGATGGCCGGCTAAGCTTCGGCGCGGCTAAGCAGGCCGCTTCAGGCCGAGATGATCTCGCAAGGTGCTGCCTTCGTATTCCCGACGGAACAGTCCGCGCCGCTGCAGTTCCGGCACCACCAGCGTGGCAAAGGCATCGAGCTCGCCGGGGAAGTATGACGGCATGACGTTGAAGCCGTCCGCGCCGCCGCCCTCGAACCGCGCCTGCAATTCGTCAGCGATCTGCGCCGGCGTGCCGACGATACGCCAATGGCCACGTGCGCCGGCGAAATGGCGCGCAAGCTGGCGGATCGACAGGCCGTCGCGGCGCGATTGTTCGATGACCAGCGCCTGGCGGCTTTTCATGCCCTCGGTCTCCGGCAGCTCGGGCATCGGTCCGTCGATCGGATAGCTCCCGAGATCGGAGATGCTGAGATAGCTGGACAGCAGCGCCACGCCGACATCGTCAGGGATCAGCGCCTGCAATTCCTCCTGTTTCTCCCGCGCTTCGGCCTCGGTTTCCGCCACCACCGGGGAGACGCCGGGCATGATCTTGATGTCGTCGGGTTCCCGCCCATAGGCCGCCATACGGCCCTTGAGGTCGTCGTAAAAGGCCTTGGCTTCCTCGAGGGTCTGCGCCGCCGTGAACACCACGTCGGCCGTGCGTGCGGCAAGGTCGCGGCCGACATCCGAGGCGCCGGCCTGCACCATCACCGGCGCGCCCTGCGGCGAGCGCGGCAGGTCGAGCGGGTCGCGCACCGAAAAGCTCTGGCCGTTGTGACAGTGAAAGCCACTGCCTTGCCAAAGTCCCGATACCACCTCGGCGAATTCGCGCGCCCGCTCGTAGCGGTCGGCATGGGGTTTCAGGCCCGTCGCGCCGAAATTGGCGGCTTCGATGGGGCTGGCCGACGTCACCAGGTTCCAGCCAGCCCGGCCACCACTCAGATGATCGAGCGACAGAAAGGTGCGCGCCAGCCCATAGGGCTCGTTGTAGCTGGTCGAGGCCGTCGAAACGAGGCCGATGCGGCTGGTCTGGACGGCGAGCGCGGACAGCAGGCTGATCGGCTCGAAGCCGATCGAGCGTGAGGTCTGGCTGGCGATGCCGACATTGGCTTCGCGCAGGCCGGCGGCGTCCTCGCAGAACACCATGTCGAACTTCGCCGCTTCCGCCGTGCGCGCCAGCCGGATGTAATGATCGATGTCGATGCCTGCCGTGACATGCGCCTTGGGGTGACGCCAGGCGGCGATGTGGTGGCCCGTCGCCCACAGGAAGGCGCCAAGCTTCATCTGGCGGGTCATTGCGCTCCTCCGGCAAGTCTGAGATGCGAGCGCAAGGTGGTGCCGGGATAATCCGGGCGGACGAGGCTGCGGCGCTGCAATTCCGGCAGCACGCGGCCGATGAAACCGTCAATCGCGGCAGGCGGTATTGCGATGTTGAACCCGTCGCAGCTTTGCGAGCTGAACAATGTTTCGAGCGCGTTAGCAGCGACATCTGCGCCAACGTTCAGCAGCAGCTTGACCGCACCCGGATCGCGTCCGCAGGCCACAACGCGGCGCTTGAGATCGTCATGGCGCGCCTTGGCGTCCTCTGTGGGTCTGTCCAGCAGGACGACATCGGCGGTGCGGGCGGCGATATCCAGGTCGGCCTCGGACAGGCCGGACAGCACCAGCACCGGCGTATCCTGCGGCGAGCGCGCGACGTTCAGCGGCCCGCGCACGGAGAAAAATTCGCCCTTGTGGTCGAGCAGGTGCATTTTTTCGGGATCGTGGAAGCGGCCGCCGGCCTTGTCGAACAGCAGCGCGTCGGCATCCCAGCCCTGCCACAGGCGCTGAACGATGCCGATGTATTCCTGCGTGCGGCGGCGGAACACATCGTCGGAAAATCCATCCGGCCGGCTGAAATTGGCGGCTTCCCGTGGGGCCTGCGCCATGGTCGCGTGCCAGCCGGCGCGGCCATGGCTGATGATGTCGAGCGAAGCAAAACGGCGCGCCAGATTGTACGGCTGGTGAGCCACCGTCGAGGCTGCAGCGACAAGGCCGATCCGACTTGTCACCGTCGCCAGCGCCGCCAGCAAGGTCGTCGCTTCGAAAGAACTCGACCCGGCGCTGTTCGGCGCGGAATCATCGAGGACAATCATGTCCAGCCCAGCCGCTTCCGCTTGCTTGGCAAAGCCGGCCAGGTCGCTAAACCCGAGCGGCTGCCCGGAAGTAATGTTGAGCGAAACGGCAAGATGCATTGTGGCTTGCTGGTCAGTCGGCATGGGACCATCGATCATAGGGCAGCGTATGCGAACCTAAGGTCACCTGCTTGTAAGACAACCCTGGCGACTGGGCCAACAGCCCCTCACTTGCCGGCCAGCAAATCCTTGATCAGCCGCTGGCAACGCTCGGCCATGAAGTCGAGCAACAGCCGCACCTTCGGGTCCTGCAGCTTCTTGTGCGGATAGACGGCGGCGAACTGCACCGGCGTTGGCGGCGTGCTGGCCAGGATGACCTGCAGCCGCCGGTCGCGGATGAAGGGTTCGACCTCGAAGCGCGGCTTGTTGATGATGCCGCGGCCCGACAGCGCCCAGCCGGTCAGCACATCGCCATCGTCGGTGTCGTAGGGGCCGTGCACCTCGAATTTCTGCGGGCCGGACGGCGTCTGCAGCGTCCAGACATATTCGCGCGCCCCGGAATAGCGCAGCATCAGGCAGTCGTGCTTCTTGCCGATCAGCTCCTGTGGCTCCACCGGCTCGCCGCGCGCTTCGAGATATTTCGGTGCCGCCACCAGCACGCGTTCACATTCCATGATCCCGCGCATCCGCAGGCTGGAATCCTCGATGATGCCGAGCTTGAAGGCGACGTCGATGCCTTCCTTCATGATGTCGATATTGTGGTCGGAGAGCCTCAGCCGCACCTCGATATCGGGGTATTTGTCGTGGAAATCCGGAATGCCCGACGCCACCAGCCGCCGTCCGAGGCCGAGCGGTGCGGTCACCTTGATGGTGCCGCGCGGTTGGCCGGAAAGAGCCGAGACCGCGGCTTCCGCCTCGGTGATCGCCTCCAGCACCTGCTTGGCGCCGGAGTAGAACACCGTGCCATGCTCCGTCGGCATCAATTGCCGTGTGGTGCGGTTGAACAGCCGCACGCCGAGGTGTTTTTCCAGCTCCTTGATGCGGTTGGAGGCGACCGCCGGCGAAATGCGCATGTCGCGGCCTGCCGCCGAGAGATTACCAAGCTCGACGACGCGGACGAAGACGGCGATGTTGTCGAGATAGGCCATTCGTGGCTCTTTATGTGGCGGCGTACGTGGTCAGCCTAGTATTTTCCATTTTTTTTTGAAAGTCATCGTACACCTCGCCTCTTTTCGTTTGCGCCCCACACCGTAAAGTCAGCCGATCGGCAGGGACGATTTCAAATGATGGATTTCGCGATTTTCTGGGACTGGCTGAGTTTCGCCGTGCGCTGGCTGCACGTCGTCACCGGCATCGCCTGGATCGGCTCGTCCTTCTATTTCGTCGCGCTCGACCTTGGCCTGCGCCAGCGCCCCGGCATGCCGGTCGGCGCATTCGGCGAGGAATGGCAGGTGCATGGCGGCGGCTTCTACCACATCCAGAAATATCTGGTGGCGCCGGCCGAAATGCCGGAACACCTGACCTGGTTCAAATGGGAATCCTACGCCACCTGGCTGTCCGGCTTCGCCATGCTGTGCGTGGTCTACTATGCCGGCGCCGATTTGTTCCTAATCGACCCCAATGTGCTGTCCATGTCGGTTCCCGTGGGCATCCTGCTGTCGATGGCGACGATCGGCGTCGGCTGGGTTGTCTACGATCTGCTCTGCCGGTCGCCGCTCGGCAAAAGTGACACCGGACTGATGCTGGTGCTCTATGGCGTGCTGGTGTTCATCGCCTGGGGGCTGACGCATCTGTTCACCGGCCGCGCCGCTTTCCTGCATCTGGGCGCCATCACCGCCACGATCATGTCGGCCAATGTCTTCATGGTGATTATTCCAAACCAGAAGATCGTCGTCGCCGACCTGATAGCCGGCCGCAAGCCCGACCCGAAATACGGCAAGATCGCCAAGCAGCGCTCGCTGCACAACAATTACCTGACGCTGCCCGTGCTGTTCCTGATGCTGTCGAACCACTATCCGCTGGCGTTTGCGACGGAGTTCAACTGGGTCATCGCCTCGCTGGTGTTCATCATCGGCGTCTTGATCCGGCACTATTTCAACACCGTGCATAAGCGTGCCGGCAACCCGCACTGGACCTGGATGGCGGCTGCGGTGCTGTTCGTCATCATCATGTGGCTGTCGACAGCGCCGAAAATACTGACCGGCGAGCTCAAGGCATCCGCCGCGGCCGAAGTCTATATCGCCTCGTCGCATTTCCCGGCGGTGCGCGACACCGTGCTTGGCCGCTGCTCGATGTGCCATACGGCCGAGCCGGTCTATGAAGGCATCTACCATGCGCCGAAGGGCGTGATGCTCGACACAGATGCCGGCATCGCCGAGCATGCGCGCGAGATCTACCTGCAAGCTGGGCGCAGCCACGCCATGCCGCCGGCCAACGTCACCCAGATCAGCGACAAGGAACGGGCGCTGCTGGTCGCCTGGTTCGAAGGCGCAGGGAAATAGGGATGACCTCCACACTTCTGCGCGGCCGCACGCTAAGCTTCTTGCGCTGGCCCGAAGCCATCGACGACCATGCCGCCTGGCGCTACGAGGAAGATGGCGGCCTGCTGATCCGCGACGGCCGGATCGTTGCCGTGGGCAGCTACACGGAAGTCGAAAAGCAAGCGGGCGACGGTGCGAAAAAGATCGATCATCGGCCGCATCTGCTGCTGCCCGGCTTCATCGATGCGCATGCGCATTTCCCGCAGATGCAGGTCATTGCCTCCTACGGCGCCGAACTGCTCGACTGGCTGAACACCTACACCTTTCCCGAAGAGACCAAATTCGCCAACGCCCAGCATGGCCGCCGCATCGCCCGGCTGTTCCTGGACGAGATGGTGCGCCACGGCACGACGACGGTCGCCGCCTACTGCTCGGTGCACAAGGCGTCTGCCGAAGCGTTCTTTGCCGAATCGCATGCGCGCGGCATGCTCAACATTGCCGGCAAGGTGATGATGGACCGCAATGCGCCGGCAGGCGTGCTCGACACGCCGCAATCCGGCTATGACGATACGAAGGCGCTGATTGCGGAATGGCACGGCAAGGGCCGCCAGCTTTATGCGATCACGCCGCGCTTCGCCATCACCTCCTCGCCCGAGCAGCTGGAGATGGCCGGCACGCTCTGCCGCGAAAACCCCGACCTGCACATGCAGACGCATCTGTCGGAAAACCACGCCGAAATCGCCTTCACGCAAAAACTCTATCCGCAGGCGCGCGACTACACCGATGTCTACGAGCAGTATGGCCTGCTGGGGCCAAAGAGCCTGTTCGGCCACTGCATCCATCTCTCGGAACGAGAGGCCGATGCGCTGTCGGACTCAGGCTCGGTGGCGGTGTTCTGCCCGACCTCGAACCTGTTCCTCGGCTCCGGCCTGTTCGACTACCAGCGCTTTCGGCGCCGCGACAAGCCGCTGCGCATCGCCGCGGCCAGCGATGTCGGCGGCGGCACCAACTATTCGATGCTGCGCACCATGGACGAGGGCTACAAGGTGATCGCGCTGACTGGCGAAAAGCTGAACCCGTTCCAGTCCTTCTGGCAATTAACACGTGGCAATGCCGAGGCGCTGTCTATGGCGGACAAGGTCGGCACGCTGGATGAAGGCACCGATGCCGACATCACCGTGCTCGACGCCCGCGCCACGCCGGCGATGCGGCTGAGGATGGAGACTGTGGAGACGCTGGCGGAGGAGCTGTTCCTGCTGCAGACGCTGGGCGACGACCGCGCGGTGCGCGAGGTCTATGTCGCGGGGCGGCCTGCCAAGAGTGATATAATCGCCGGTTAGGACCCATCATCCGCGCGGGACAAGATGATGATTGCGCCTGGTTGCCAAGTGGTTCCCCCACTCCGTCGCCGCTTCGCGGCGCCACCTATCCCCCTCCGAGGGTGAGGAAGGGAGCCTTTGCTTCGGAGGACGGGCGCCGGTTCGGACAGCTTGGCGCCCTTCCTCTACCCCGTCGATCGGGGGAGAGGTGTCGAGAGAAGCTCGACGGAGTGGGGGGCGACCCTGGCGGGGCAAGACCACCACCGCGACGAGACCTTGACCGGGCGGAGCTTGTCGTACACACGATTTGTGACGATTTCGGAGAACAAAAATGGCCGCCGCAGACGACATCGCTCTGATCCAGAAACAGGAAGAGACGCTGGTCTTCCCGGCCTTCGACGAGGCCGTCGCCTTCAAGGTCGGCGCGGCGATCCGCGAGCGGGCGCTGGCCGAAAAGCTGCCCATCATCATCGATATCAGGCTGTGGGATCGGCCGCTGTTCTATGCCGCGCTGCCGGGTTCGAACGCCTCCAACCCCGATTGGGCTCGACGCAAGATCAACGTGGTCAAGCGCTACCTCAGGAGCACCTATCGCCTGGTGCTGGAACAGCAGCGACCGGACCGCACCTTCAAGGTCGGCGAGGGGCTGGATATTGCTGATTACGTACTGGCCGGCGGCGGGTTTCCGGTGACTGTAAAGGGGGCTGGCGTGATCGGCGTCATCGCCGTCTCCGGCCTGCCGGAACGCCAGGACCACGGCGTCGTCGTCGATGCACTGTGCGATCATCTCGGCGTTGATCGGACACAATTGGCGCTGCCGCCGGAAGATAAATCGTGACGCTAGCGCTGCCCCTCATCCGCCTGCCGGCACCTTCTCCCCGTATAGTGACGGGGAGAAGAGAAGCACCCCAACGCCGGCGAACCCCTCTCCCCGTCTCTATACGGGGAGAGGGTAAGGGTGAGGGGCGGCGCCGGCTTTTCGGAAGCTCGCAAACCGCGGATGGCGGCCAATTATGACCGTGCTCGACCCAAAATCCTTTCTCATCTCGATCTTCAATGCCGCTGTTGCCGCTGCCGATCCGGAACGAACGATCAGGGATCACCTTCCGGCCAAGCCGAAGGGCCGCACCATCGTCATCGGCGCCGGCAAGGGCTCGGCGCAGATGGCCGCCGCGTTCGAGAAGGTGTGGGATGGCCCAATCGAAGGGCTGGTCGTCACCCGCTACGGCTATGGCGCCAAATGCGAGCGCATCGAAATCATCGAGGCGGCACATCCGGTGCCGGACGCTGCCGGTCTTGAGGCGTCGCGGCGCCTGCTCGAAAAGGTGCAAAGGCTGACTGCGGACGACCTGGTAGTGGCGCTGATATCGGGCGGAGGATCGGCGCTGCTGCCGTCGCCTGCCGCTGGCCTGACGCTCGCCGACGAAATCGCCGTCAACGAGGCGCTGCTCGCCTCCGGCGCGCCGATCGCGGCCATGAACACCATCCGCAAGCATGTCTCAACCATCAAGGGCGGCCGGCTGGCAGCTGCCGCCTGGCCGGCCAAACTGGTATCACTGGTTGTCTGTGACATTCCCGGCGACAACCCGGCCCTGGTGGCCTCCGGCCCGACCGTGCCCGACTCCGGCAACCGCGCCGATGCGCTGGCCTCGATAGCGGCCTATGGCATGAAGCTGCCCGACGCCGTCATGGCGCACATCAACTCGCCAGAGGCCGATGCGCCAGATACGGATGACCAGCGCTTTTCACGCAATGAAGTGCACCTGATCGCCTCGGCTGGCGTATCGCTGGAAGCGGCAGCCGCTGAGGCAAAACGGCAAAGCATCGAAGCCGTCATCCTCTCCGATTCCATCGAGGGCGAGGCGCGCGAGGTCGGTGGCGTGCATGCAGCCATTGCGCGCGAAGTGGCGACGCGCAACCGGCCGTTCCAAAAGCCGGTGCTGATCCTGTCCGGCGGCGAGACGACCGTGACTTTGCGGGCCCCTGTTGACGGAAAAAGGGGCAAGGGCGGCCGCAACTCCGAATTCCTGCTCGCCTTTGCCATCGGCATCAGCGGCGCGGAAGGTATTCATGCACTGGCCGCCGATACCGACGGCATCGATGGCTCGGAAGACAATGCCGGCGCCTTTGCCGATGGCTCGACCGTCTCGCGCATGCGTGCCGCCGGCATCGACGCCAAGGCGATGCTGGCCGGCAACAATGCCTGGACGGCGTTCAACGCGATCGGCGATCTGTTCGTGCCGGGGCCGACGGGTACGAATGTGAATGATCTGAGGGCAATCCTGATCAGTTAATTCGGCCGTGGCGGCCGAAGTTTCCAACGTTGGATTCACGACCGTGAAGCCACTCAGCTTCGTCATCCCTGGGCGAAGCAGGAGCGAAGCTCCTTGTTCCGCCCGCGGATGACGATGTCGCTGAGGCTTTCGCTCATCTCACGACCCCATCAGCCGCTTCACCTCTTTCATATCCTTTAGGAACCGCTCGCGCTCAGCCTCCTTGTCCGTCGGCTCGTGAATGCGCAGGATAAAGGACGGGTGGATGGTGATGAACACGCGCAAGCCATCCTCGCGTTCGATCAACTGGCCGCGCATTTTCGTCACGGCAATGGCCTTGCCCAGCAGCGACAACGCCGCCGTTGCCCCAAGCGCCACGGCGAGGTCCGGCTTGATCAGCTCAAGCTCCCGGCCGATCCACCAGCGGCAGGCCTGGACTTCGCCGGTATTTGGCTTCGAGTGGATGCGGCGCTTGCCGCGCGGCTCGAACTTGAAGTGCTTGACGGCGTTGGTGACGTAGACTTTTTGCCGGTCGACGCCTGCGTCATCGAGAATTGCATCGAACACTTTGCCCGCTGGCCCGACAAAAGGTTTGCCGGCGAGATCTTCCTGATCGCCAGGTTGTTCGCCGACGAAGACCACTTTGGCGTCATCCGGCCCCTCGCCGAACACGGTCTGTGTCGCGTCGCGCCAGAGCGGGCAGCGACGACAACCCTTTGCAGCCTCGCGCAAATCGGAAATCGTCTTGGCATCGTCTTCATCCGGCGCCTCGGCCGGCTCGGGCTTCGGCCAATGTCTTGCCTGCAGCTTGGCGTGGTGCGGCGCCGGCGTCGTCGGTTGTCTGGCAATCATGGCTATAGCGGCCTCGTCCGCTCCTGCGATCAGATCTGGAATGAGCGAGGCCTCGGGAAGGTTCCGCCAATATTTCTTCGGCATCTCCTTCTGCATCGCCTTCACCTTGAGCCGCGCCGGGTTGAAGATGTTCTGGAAATAGGTCAGCCACAACGCCTCGGTGTCGTCCTGATCGGGTGCATCGCCCTTGGCCGCACCCGGGCCGATCGCCAGCCTTTCGCCATTCCAGTCGGCGGAGGCATAGGGCGTCAGGACGGTCCAGCGCATGCCGGTGAACCGCCGGACGAAGAAATCCGCGTTGCGCTCGACAATGAAATGCTCCGGCTCGAACCAGGCGACGTAGCGCTCGTCCTCGCCGTAGCCGATCTTCCGGAAGCGTACGAAGGCATGCATCTTATGGCTGTCGCGCCGCACCGCCTTTTCCATGGCTTCGAGCCGCCTGGTGTCGGGATCGGATGCGATCGCCAGCAGTTTCGGCTCGGTGCGCAGGCGACAAAGCATCCAGTAGAGAAAGGCAAACCGGCCGGGGTCGGAGTGGCAGAAGGCGGTTTCGGCATGGGCGATGAACTCGCGCGGGACGGTAAGCTGCGCGCCCTCTGGCACCGCCGGCAAGGCATCTCGAGGATCATTGGCGTCGGACCCGACACCCCAACTAATATCCTCAGGCCGGACCTCATTCAGCGTCAGACGCCGTGCCGCATCGCGCCAACCGGCGAAATCGGTCTGGCTCGCTAGCCGGACAGTGTATCGGGCAAGGTCGAGCTGGGCCGGCTGCATGGTCAAAACAGCGACAGTTGTTCGCAGGACTTTACGATCGTATCGCGCAGGCCTGTCTTGTCGGTGAGTCCGCCCGGCGACCAGCCTTCGGCGATGATGAAGGGCCTCAGCTTGGCGATCGAATGGCAGATCCGTCCGACATCTTCCAGCCGCATACGTCGGTGGCGGCGGGTTTCAAGGATCTTCGCCACCACCTTGGTGCCCAGACCCGGAACCCGCAGCAGCGCTTCCCGATCGGCGCGGTTGATGTCGACGGGAAACCTCGCCCGATTGCGCAAAGCCCAGGCGAGCTTGGGGTCAATGGCGAGATCGAGCATGCCGTCGCTGCTGCCGGCGAGGATTTCCGGCTGCGAAAAGCCGTAGAAGCGCATCAGCCAGTCGGCCTGATAGAGCCGGTGCTCGCGCATCAGCGGCGGTTTCTGGAGCGGCAGCGACGATGACGAATCCGGGATCGGGCTGAAGGCGGAGTAATAGACGCGCCGCAGATGGTAGCTGCCATAGAGCCGCGCACTGGAGTGCAAGATACCGTCGTCGGATGTCTTGTCGGCGCCGACGATCATCTGCGTCGACTGACCTCCGGGCGCAAAGCGTTCGCGCTTCTTGGTCCGCAACGTCGGCTCGGCCTTTTCCTCCATCTTCCGGCGCAGGTTCGCCATGGAAAGCCGGATCGTTTGCGGCTTCTTCTCCGGCGCCAGTTTCTTCACGCCCTCATCGGTCGGCAGTTCGACATTGATAGACAGCCGGTCGGCGTAGAGCCCGGCCTGCTCGACCAGTTCGGCCGAGCTTTCCGGAATGGTCTTCAGATGAATATAGCCGGAGAATTTTTCGTCCAGCCGCAGCCGCCGCGCCACCTCCACCATCTCGGCCATGGTCTCGTCCGGGGAGCGGATGACTCCTGAGGACAGGAAGAGGCCCTCGATGTAGTTGCGCCGATAAAAGTCCATGGTCAGCTTCACCACCTCGTCGATGCTAAAGCGGGCGCGGCGCACATTCGATGACGAGCGGTTCATGCAGTAGCTGCAATCGTAAATGCAGAAATTGGTGAGCAGGATTTTCAGGAGCGAAATGCAGCGGCCATCCGGCGCGTAGGAATGGCAGATGCCCATGCCTTCTGTGGAGCCGATACCGCCGGATTGGAGCGAATCCTTCTTCGCCGAGCCGGACGAAGCACAGGAGGCGTCGTATTTGGCGGCGTCAGACAGGATTGCCAGCTTTTCACGGACGGTGGGCGCGCTCATCCGTTCATGATATGTTCTTGAAGGCTGCAGCGCCACCTCATTTGATGCAGGCGGCGAAAAAGTGATCGCCGCCCGCCGTCAGGGCAATCAGAGACCGTTTCGAAATTCGCTCTGGCGAGTCATATGGTGGTGGTTTCGAGAACCGAAGCGCAGCGGACATTTGGTCCGTGAGCATCGGAAGCGCAGAAACCACCATCGATGGCCGCCGGAGTAGAATTTCGAAACGGTCTCTCAGACCTCGTGCAGGTAGAGGTGGTAGTCCAGCTCGCTCACCGTACGCGCGACGCGCAGATACTCCGACTGCTTGATCGCCACGAAGGTGCGATGCAGATCCTCGCCAAGCGCCTCTTTCAGGAAGCTCGAGGCCCGCGCCGCCTCGATCGCGGCGCGCCAGTCGACCGGCATGGTCGTGCGCGTGACAGCGGCTTCATAGCCATTCCCAGTGGTTTCAGGGCCGGGGTCGAGGCCTTCGTCCAGACCCTTGATGATGCCGGCCAGCACCGTTGCCGCGATCAGGTAGGGATTGGCGTCGACGCCCGACGGCCGGTGCTCGATGCGCCGGTTCTTGGCGTCGCCGGCCGGCACGCGCAGCGCCACCGAACGGTTGTTGACGCCCCAGGTCGGCGCCACCGGCGCATAGGACTGCGAGACGAAGCGCCGCCAGGAATTGGCGTGCGGCGCAAACACCAGCATCGATTCGGCCATGGTCTGGATCAGCCCGCCGAGCCCCTGCAGCAGCGGCAGCGACCAGCTTTCGCCGCCGGCTTCGGCAAAAACGTTGCGGCCGTTCTTGTCCTGCAGCGAAACATGGAAATGCATGCCGGAGCCGGCATATTTTTCGATCGGCTTGGCCATGAAGCAGGCGGTAACACCATGGCGGCGCGCCTGCGCCCGCACCAGCCGCTTCAACATGACGAGGTCGTCGGCCGCCCGCATGACATCCTTGCGGTAATTCAGCGTCAGCTCGTACTGGCCGGGCGCGTATTCCGAAATCACCGTTTCGGCCGGAATGCCTTGCGCCTTAGCCGCGGCATAGATGTCGGAAAACAACGGCTCCATGCCGTGCAGATGGTCGACGGAATAGACTTCCGTCTTGGCCGAGCGGCGGCCGTCGAGCACGGCGTCCGCCGGTTTTACCTTGCCGTCGGCGTCACGCTCATTGGCAAGCAGGAAAAATTCGAGTTCGAAGGCGCCGGCGGGATAGAGGCCCTTGGCCGCCAAGATGTCGACCTGCCTGGCCAGCGCCAGCCGTGGGTCCGACGACATAGGCTGTCCCTCGAGATGGTACATCGCCATCAGCAACTGGCCGCGCGGCGGGTTCGTGCCGTAAAGCGGCACCAGCGTGCCGGGGATCGGCCATGCCCTGAGATCGCCGTCTCCAGTCGTCCAGATCAGCCCGGTTTCGTGCACATCCTCGCCGGTGATGTCGAGGCCGAGGATCGAGATCGGCATGTGGCGGCCGCCCTCGAAGATGCTTTTCAGCTCATGCCGGCGCACGATCTTGCCGCGGCCGACCCCGTTGGCGTCGGTCAAGACGATATCGAAGGCTTCGATTTCGGGATGGGCGTCGAGAAAGGCTTGCGCCTCGGCGGGCGTCGAGCCCGAAGGTGAAGTCATGATTAGTGTACTCGAGTTTGGCTTGGCAGCTTGTCTCATGCCGTCAGCCTTGCCGCAACCGTGGCGAAGGCGGTGATCAGCCGGTTGACCTGGGCGCCGGTGGTGGCCGGTGAGATCAGCATCATGTTGTGAAAGGGCGCGATCAGCACGCCCTGGTTGACCAGCGCGACATGGATAGCCGCCTCAAGCTCCGGCGCATGGGCAGTCTCGGCTTCGGCGCCGTTCCTGAGCGGGCCAGGGGCGCAGATGAACTCGACGCGGGCGCCGACGCGGGCGACATGCCAGGGCAGATTGTAGCGATCGATGACGCCGGTCAGCCCGGCATCGAGCCGCAGGGCGAGGCGATCCATCCGGGCATAATTCTCCTGCGTCATCACCTCTTCGAGCGTTGCGCGCATGGCTGCGAACTGCAGCGGGTTCGCCGACAGCGTCGTGCCCATGCCGGAATAGCCCGGCTCCTTGGTTCGGTTGTAGTCGGCATAGCGCGAGGCGACCTCGTCGCTCATGCCCCACACGCTTGCCGGCACGCCACCGGCGATCGGCTTGCCCAGCACGAAAAGGTCGGGCTGCAGCCCGAATTTTCTGGTGTAGCCCCCTGGGCCGGTCGAGATGGTGTGGGTCTCGTCGATCAGCAGCAGCGTTCCTGCCGCGCGCGTCAGTTTGCGCAACGCGTCGTGAAAACCCGGATCGGGCAGCACCATGCAGGAATTTGTCAGCACCGGCTCAGCAATGACGCAGGCGACATCCTTGTCCTTGAGCGCTGCTTGCAGCGCGGCGACATCGTTGAACTCGATGACCTTCGCCATCTTGGTCAGGTCGCGAAACTCACCCGCCAGCCCCGGCCGATTCACGGGCTTGCCGTCGACCATCCGGACCATCGTCTCGTCGACCGAGCCGTGATAGCAGCCGTTGAAGACCAGGATCTTTTCGCGGCCGGTGACGGCGCGGGCGACGCGCAGCGCGAAGCGGTTGGCGTCGGTGGCGGTGGTGGCGATCTGCCAGAACGGCAGACCGAAACGCTGTGTGATCAGCGGCCCGATGGCCAGCGCATCTTCCGAAGGCAGCATATAGGTCAGGCCGCGCCCGGCCTGGCGGCGGATGGCGCGCGCCACCGGCGGCGGCGAATGGCCGAACATCGAGCCGGTGTCACCGAGGCAGAAATCGTCCAGCCTGTTGCCGTCGATATCCGTGATGGCGGCGCCCTTGGCGCTTTCGACCAGGATCGGGAATGGCGTCGGCCAGTCGTTCATCCAGTGCATCGGCACACCGCCGAAGAAGCCTGGCAGGCCGTTACCGACCTTGGCCTGCGATTTCGGCCGCGCCTTGCGGAAGGTGTTCGCCTCGCTTGTCCGCAATGCAGCGATGCGGTCACGGCTGATACCGTCGATGGATGCTTTTGAACTGTTCGTGCTGTGCATGAAATCCCTCTCGGCCGGCACACTACCCAATTGGCGACGGCAACCGCAATTGGCCGTGTTGGTGCCCTGCATTGGGTCAGCAGCAAGTTCGGCAGACTTGACCTTCCGGCGCAGTCGGGCGCCAATGCGATCGGGTCTGTGGTTTGGGGAGAAAAATGCGGACGATCATCTGCGCTATTGCGCTACTCTTGTCGGCCGCTGCGGCTTCCGCATCGGGCGGCGTCTGGTGTTCCGTCGATGACAAAGCGGTGCAATTCGAGGTCGGCGCCGGGGTCACCAGAGGTATGGGCGGCCCGACCTTCAATTTTCGCGGCGATCTCGAGATACTTGGCCGGCCGGAAGGCGACAGTCTGCGCAAGACCGTCTTCGAGGATTCCGACCTCACCCAGTACTGGCTGGACGACAAGGAGTTGCGGCTGAACGTCTACCACGAGCATCAGCTCGGAGATAAATTCAACTCTGTCGAACTGACGATCCTGACCAAGACCAGTGACGAGGGCGTCTATGACGGCCGGTACACGCTTGCCGTCTACGACAACGCCGCCGACACGGAACAGGACGGCAAGCCGAAAGAATTGACCGGCAAGGTGTCGTGCGGAGCCGAATAGGTCACGCCGAGATATCGATGACGCCGCAGTCGCCGGCGGCACTGCCGAAGGCGACCCGGCGCTCTTCCTTATCCCACATCATCGCGGTGATGGCGCCCTTGCCCGGGCGGCGCAACAGCACCTCTTTGGCATCGGTAAAGCGCACCGCCATGACCATGCCGTCATCATAGCCGACGGCGACGACATCCTGGCTCGGATGGCAGGCAACCGATGTCACCATGGCGTTGCCGCGCGTGCCGAGCTCCAGCGGCGCCTTGCCCATCGGGCCGTCCTTGCCCGAAAACGGCCAGACGATCGCCGCCGGCGCGCCGGAACTCGCCAGCCATTTGCCCTTCACGCTCCACGACAGGCTTTTGACCTTGCCGGGATAGCCGGTCATGCGCATGTGCTTGCCGTCGGCGAGCTTCCAGCCATGCAGCGCGTTTTCCTGCATGGTGGTGACGAGGAAGGCGCCATCCGGCGAGAAGGTGACGCCGGTATGGGCACCGGCCCATTCCAGCTCCACCGGCTTGCCCTCGGCGGCCGGGAAATGCAGCGTCGCGCCATTGTAGCGGGCGACGCCGAAGCGTATGCCCTTGGGGGAGAAGGCCAGCCCCTCGACCGAACGCGGATGGGCAAACTCTTTGGTCTTGCCGTCGGCAAAGCGCACGAACGCAGTCTTGCCTGTGGCATAGGCGATAGCGCCTTGCGGCCCGGCGGCGACGCTGGTGATCCACTTCTTGCCGGCGCTCGCCAATTCGCCGACGGTGCCACCTGCGGTGACAGCAAAAATCTTGCCGTCCTCGCCGCCGGTGATCAGGCGGTCGTTGGCGGCGTCATGGAACGTGGAGAGCAGGCCGTCATTGGCCTGAATTGCCTTGTGGCCGTTGTCGAGCCTATGAACTGTCCCATCGGCCAGCGCAAAATGCGGCACGTTGTCGAGGAAGACGGCGGCAAGGCAGTGACCTTCCAGGTCGAGGGGAGCAACTGTGGGCATCAGGACCATTCCAATGAAGCTGTCACCACTCCCGGGAAGCCATTGAGGCGGCCAGGCCTGGCGTCAACCTTCCCCTTTGTGGGAGAAGGTGGATCGGCGCGCAGCGCCGAGACGGATGAGGGGTGTTGGACGGATCGCCGTCGGTGCCGAGCTGGAGCACCCCTCATCCGACCTCGCTTCGCGAGGCCACCTACTCCCACAAGGGGAGAAGGAAGAGCGGGCAGCGCTAGCGCCATAGAGTCCGGAAATCAAGCCGCCTGGCAGGCGTCAAAGCTCTTCTTCAGCCGTTCGGCGTCAAGCTCGCGGCCGATGAACACCAGCCGGCTCTCATGCTTTTCGCCGTCTTTCCAGGCGCGCTGGTGGTCGCCTTCGATGATCATGTGCACGCCTTGGATGACATAGCGCTCGTCGTCGCCCTTGAGCGCGATGATGCCTTTCAGCCGCAGGATGTTGGGACCTTCCATCTGAGTGATCTTCTCGATCCACGGGAAGAATTTCTTCGGGTCCATCTCGCCGCCGCGCAGCGACACCGACTGCACGGTCACGTCATGGATGTCGGAGGGATGCGCGTGATCGTGATGATGATGGTCGTGATCATGGTCGTGGTGATCGTGGTCGTGATCATGGTGGTCGTGATCATGATCGTGCGCCTCGAGAAAATGCGGATCGTTTTCCAATGCGCGCGACAGGTCGAAGGCGCCGCGGTCGAGCACTTCCGACAGCGCCACGCCGGCGCGCGTCGTGCGGTGGATCCTGGCCGCCGGGTTGATGGCGCGGATGGTGGCTTCGACCTTGGCCAGCTCTTCGGGCGTCACCAGATCGGTCTTGTTCAGCACGACAACATCGGCGAAGGCGATCTGGTCCTCGGCTTCCTTGGAATCCTTCAACCTGAGCGGCAGGTGCTTGGCGTCGACCAGGGCCACGACAGCGTCGAGTTTGGTCTTGGAGCGCACGTCGTCGTCCATGAAGAAGGTCTGCGCCACCGGCACAGGATCGGCGAGGCCGGTGGTCTCGACGACGATGGCGTCGAAGCGGCCGGGACGGCGCATCAAGCCTTCGACGACGCGGATCAGGTCGCCGCGCACCGTGCAGCAGACGCAGCCATTGTTCATCTCGTAGATTTCCTCGTCGGATTCCACGATCAAATCATTGTCGATGCCGATCTCGCCGAATTCATTGACGATGACGGCATAACGCTTGCCATGGTTTTCCGACAGGATGCGGTTGAGCAGCGTCGTCTTGCCGGCGCCGAGATAGCCGGTGAGAACGGTCACGGGGATTTGCGTCTGTGCTTCGCTCATATCTTGCCTCGAAATGGCTGGGCCACGGAATTGCGGGCCGCAAGAAGGGATTGTTGGCCTGATATAGGATGTGTGCCGGCCTTTTGCACGAGGCAAACCGCCTGGGTGTTTGACCCAGGATTGACGAAGCGGATGGGTAGACCCGAGAGGCCGAGTGCGAGGGATGCCGACCATCAACGTGTTGCCGGAAACGCCTCTTCGTTGACCTGTGCTAAGCCGCGCCGCGTCAAACCGTTACAATCGCCTTGGCGGAAACTCGTTTGTCATCTAACTGAAATAAACATCTGGCATCACCATTTCGAGCACCACAAATGCTTGCCGGCAAAGCTGTTTCAAAAGCCGGAATCTTTTTGATCGTCGATTGCCAAACGGCCGGCTGCGTCTATGCTGCACGCACCGGTACGGCCGAAGAGGGATCACCATGGCCAAGGCGGACAAGACTGCAACGATGAGCCGGCTGCATTCGGCGGCAAGGCTGGCAAGGACCGCGCTGGCGGCGCGGCTTCTGGCGCACGGCTTCTATGCCGGCCAGGACCAGATCATGCTGACGCTCGACCGCGAGGACGGCCAGACGCCCGGCAATCTCGCCGGCCGCCTCGGCGTTCGCCCGCCGACCATCACCAAGACCATCAACCGGCTGCAGGCCCAGGGCTTTTTGGAAAAGCGCGCCTCTTCCGCGGATGCACGCCAGGCGCATATCTTTCTCACCGACACCGGCCGCGAGATCATCCACGCCATCGAGAAGTCGGTGAAGAAGACCGAGAAGCAGGCGTTGAAGGGCCTCGACAAGAAAGAACAGAAGACGCTGTTCAAGCTGCTCGCCCGCATCGAGGCCAATTTGTCGAACGAGGAGCTGGTGCTTGTCGACGACGATGGCGACATCGACGATTGATCTTCCTGACCTAGGCGGCTACCGAAGGCCCGCGCACCAGGGTCGACCAGCGGCCGGGCGTCAGGCCGAATGCTTTCTTGAAATGCCTGTTGAAATGGCTCTGGTCGCTGAAGCCGGCGCCAACGGCAATCTCGGCCAGCGGCTCGCCCACCTCGATCATCCGTCTTGCCTTTTGCAGCCGGCGCATCAGCAGGAACCGATGCGGGCTGGTGGAATAGGTCGCGCGAAAATGGCGTGACAGCGCATAGCGGTCGAGCCCGGTGACGGCTTCCAGCTCATCGGAACGAACGGACCGCTCGGCATTCTCCTCGAGATAGCCGCGCGCCAGCGCTGCCGCACGCGAGGCCGACTTCCCCATCGGCTTTGCTTTCTGTCCCGCATGACGCCCCAGCTGCTGCGCCAGCTCCGCAACGAAATCGGCGACGAACAGCTCGTCCAGTTCCTCATCGAGCGGCGACAGGGCCGAAAGCAGCGTGCCACGCAAGGCAGGATCGCTGACCACAGCATCCCTGACGAAAGGCAGCGGCGCGCCGTCGAGGCAGTCGAGCAGCAGTGAGGGTTCCAGATAGAGGATCCGGTAGCGCAGACCATCCTCGGTCCCGGCGCCGCCATCGTGCACTTCGTCGGGATGCAGCACGATAACCTGGCCGGGCAGGCTGTGGTTGACAGTGCCCCTGTAGTGGAAGCGCTGCACACCGGAAAGCGTCACGCCGACGGCAAGTGTATCATGACGGTGCAGGTCGAAGGCGTTGCCATGGAAATGCGCCTCGATGCGCTCGATGCCGGTGCCGCCTGGCGCCGAGACGATCCGGTCTTCATCCGCGCACGAACGTCCAAGACCCTGTGTCGCCTCACCGTCTAGATCGTGCGTCATCACCTATCCCTGCCCTTCATGGGCGTGCTCCGGAGTCCTCATTTTGGTGTTCGATACGAAATTTGCAATCGTGCTGCGGGACAATCTCGCCGTCTGGCAAAAGCTCAACGTCGCCGCCTTCCTGACCAGCGGCGTCGTCGCGCAATTCCCCGACATTATCGGCGAACCCTACCGCGACCGCGCCGGCAACCTTTACAATCCTCTGTCGATCCAGCCGGTCATCGTGCTTTCGGCCGATGGGCCGACGCTCAACTCCATCCACCGGAAGGCGCTGGAGCGGGGCGTGACGGCGTCAGCCTATGTCGAGGAGATGTTTGCCACCGGCTTCGATGCGGCCAACCGCGCCGTCTTCGCCGAGTTCGGCCCTGAGGACGCCAAGATCGTCGGCATCGCGCTGCGTGCCGACAAGAAACTCGTCGACAAGATCACCAAGGGCGCCCGCATGCACGCCTAATTCAGCAGGAAGCGTGTAACGGCGCTCATGAATTCAGTCGGCCGCTCGACGTTCAGCATATGGACGCCCGGAAGCAGTGTAAGCGTGGCGCCGGGGATGCTGGCTGCGATCGCCTCGCTGTGGCTTGCCAGCGTTACCTTGTCGTCTTCTCCACCGATCACCAGGGTGGGGGCGGTAATGAGGGAGACAGTCCGGCGCAGATCGCAATCGCGTACGGCGGCGAAGCATCCCGCGAGACCTTGGGGCGGCGTCGCCAGGACCATCGCGCGGAACGCGTCGACGGTTTCGTTTGGGCCGGCAAGCATCGAGGCGGGAAACCAGTTGTGCATGAACATGTCCGCGGCGGCCGACATGTTGCTCGCAGCAAGGACAGTACGGATCTGCTCGTCAAAGTAAGAAGCCGGCCCGAGATGTGGCGAGGTGTTGGAAAGGCTGAGACGCTCGATGCGGTCCGGGGCATGGATACCCAGCCACTGCCCTACGAAGCCGCCCAGCGACAGCCCGCAGAAATGCACGCGGGCGATCTGAAGCGCATCCAGCAGCTCAAGGACGTCGCGGCCCAGCCGATCGAGCGAATAGGCTCCGGCCGGAGCATCGGAACTGCCGTGGCCGCGCAGATCATAGCGCAGCACCCGGAAAGATCCGGCAAGTTCCGCTAGCTGCCGGTCCCACATATGCAGGTTCGTCGCAATGGAATTCGAGAGCACAAGCACAGGGCCGGCCCCCGCCAGCTGATAGGCGATCCGGCAGCCGTCGCCCGTCGTAAAATAAAGCGTGTCAGTCATCTGGTCCTCATCTCACCCTGGCGAAAGGAGTTCGATGCTCCCGCCGCCCTCTGAATGAGCCACCCTAGGCCTCGTAATTATCCAGGAAAATTACTATGATTGGACGATCTCAGTAGGTTTTACGATAATGAATGGTCTGAAACTCCACGACCTACGGTGCTTTGACGCCGTGGCAAGCGAGGGCAGCTTCCAGGCGGCCGCCCTTGCCTTGAACCGATCGCATCCATCCGTCTTCGCCGCTGTCGCACGCCTCGAGCAGTTGCTCGGGCTCACACTTCTCGACCGCAGCGGATATCGGGTGGGGCTGACGGAGGCGGGCCGCGAGTTTCACGCGCGAGCGCAGCTGACATTGCGCGAGCTCGACCATCTGCGAACCTATGCGGGCCAGTTGGCGAGCGGCGAGGAGACGGTCCTGCGTGTCGTCATGGGTGATCTCTGCCCGCGACCGCAAATCCTGCGTATGCTCAGCGGCTTCTTTGCCGAACGCACCGGGACACGCCTGCACCTGGAGTACGAGGCGGTCGGCGGTCCGCTCGAACGGTTGATGGAAGGCTCGGCTGACCTCATCTTCCATCGCGCGGATCCTTCCGATCCGCATCTCGAGCGGATCGATCTCTGCGCGGTGCCCCTCGTGCCGGTGGTGGCGCCTGGGTTCCTTCCGTTCGCGCCTGGCCGCGAGATTGCGCCGGAGCAGATGCGGCCCTTCACCCAGTGCGTGATCCGCGACACGGCGCGGCGGCCATCGCCGGAGAGCTATTTCCTCATCGACGGTGCGCATCAGTGCTCGGCGCCGGATCATCTGATGAAGAAGGAACTGATCCTTCACGGACTGGCCTGGGGCCATCTGCCGGCATGGCTGATCGAGGACGAACTGCGGGATAGGAGGCTGATCTCGATCGCTGGTGCACATCTGCCCGGCCGGACGGAGATCTTGGCGGCGGTGCGCCGGCGCGACCGACCGCATGGACCCGTCGCCGAGGCGTTGTGGCTTCATCTCCAGGCGCAAATGGCATCCGACGGCAAAGCACCGGGATGTCAGAACGTCGCAGCGGAACGCAAGGCGCCTTAGCTGGCATCGGATTGGGCATCGGATTGGCCTGCGCTGAACCTGTCTCAGACGCCTGTTGTGCCAGTCGCTTTTGGCTTGCCGGGCGCAGGCGATTGCCGCAAAGGTTAAGCGTTGCTCCTCCCTGCCCGGCCTGACATTGAACGTTCCCGCAAAATCAGACGAAAGCGCAACGCCGCCCGCCGCGATGCTGTTCATGCTTTCCACCTATGTCTTTTTCACCTTTCTCGACACATCGAGCAAATATCTGGTCCTGGCCGGCGTCTCGGCGCTGATCGTCGCCTGGGCCCGCTTCACCGTCCATGTCCTGCTTGTCGGCGTCTTCCTGCGCGGCTGGCGCGAGCCGTCGCGCTTCCGCGCCAACAATTTGCCGGCCCACATCCTGCGCGGCGGTCTGTTGTTCGGCTCGACGATGTGCAACGTCATGGCGCTCAAAACGCTTCAACTGGCCGAGACCACCTCGATCTACTTCTTCGGGCCGATGGTGATCACCGCCCTTGCCGGACCGCTGCTTGGTGAATGGGCCGGCTGGCGGCGCTGGCTGGCGATCCTGACGGGTTTTGTCGGCGTGCTCGTCATCACAAGGCCGGGCGTCGGCGTGTTCGGTCTCGGCCACCTCTTCGCGCTCGGCTCCATGCTGTCGAACTGTTTTTACGTCATCATGACGCGCCGCATGTCGGCCAGCGAAAGCTCGGAAAGCCTGATCCTGTTTTCGGCGCTGGCGCCGGCCGTGCTCCTTTTGCCGATGCTGCCGTTCTCGCATCAGCTGCCGCAGGATGGCTGGCATTGGGTCATCCTGGTGATGCTGGGCGTGTTTGGCGCCGGCGGCCACTGGCTTCTGGTGCAGGCCTACCGACTGGCGACCACCACGGCGCTGGCGCCTTACCCGTATTCGCAGATGGTCTGGATGATCCTGTCCGGCTGGATCATCTTCCACCAGTTCCCCGACCGCTGGACGCTGGTGGGTGCTGCGATCATCGTCGCCAGCGGCCTTTACATCATCCATCGCGAGCACCGTTTGCGGCTGCGCAATCGCACGACCGTCGATGTCGAAGCGGAGGCGCTGGCGAAAAAACTTTGATTTGCTCCGAATCCGATGGCATAACGCCGCATTTAAAAAATTTAAAAAACGGGGAGCGAAGGGCTGGCACAAAAGATCAAGCTTTCGACGATCGCGGATGCGCTTGGCGTCTCCACGGCCACGGTCTCCCTCGCCTTGCGCGACAGTCCACTGGTCGCAGGCGCCACGCGTGACCGCATCAAGGAGCATGCGCGGGCCATCGGGTATATCTACAACCGCCGCGCCGCCTCACTGCGCACCTCGCGCTCGGGGATTGTCGGCGTCGTCGTGCACGACATCATGAACCCGTTCTTCGCCGAGATCCTGCGCTCCATCGAAAGCGAACTCGATCGCAGCCGGCAGACCTTTATCCTGTCCAACCACTACGACCAGCTGGAAAAGCAGCGCACCTTCATCGACACGCTGCTGCAGCTCGGCGCCGATGGCGTCATCATGTCGCCGGCCATCGGCACGCCGGCTTCCGACATCGTCATGGCCGAAGAAAACGGCCTGCCGGCGGTGCTGATCGCACGCAGCGTGGAAGGCGCCGACGTGCCGGTGTTTCGCGGCGACGATGCCTATGGCACAGCACTTGCCACCAATCACCTGATCTCGCTCGGGCACAAGCGCATCGCCATGATCGGCGGCACCGACCAGACCTCGACCGGGCGCGACCGCTACCAGGGCTATCTCAACGCCATGGAAGCCGCCGGGCTGGAAGTCAGGCCGTCCTGGCGCATTGCCGGGCCGCGCACCAAGCAGGGCGGATTCGAGGCGGCTGGACAGTTTTTGGCGCTTAAAGACAAGCCAACCGCCGCCTGCTGCTGGAATGATCTCGTCGCCATAGGGCTGATGAACGGCATTGCCCGCGCCGGCCTGGTGCCGGGCGCCGACATATCGGTCACCGGCTATGACGATCTCGAGGAGGCGGCAATCGCGACACCGGCGCTCACCACAGTCTGGAATGGCCAGCGAGAGGTTGGCCGCCGTGCCGCCAGCGCGCTGCTCGACAAGCTGAACGGACAGGCGGTACGGCCGTCACAGGAACTGATCAAGCCGGAACTGCATGTGCGCCAGTCGACCGGCAAGCCGGTGGAGCGTGCATGACCAAGACTGATGCGTTGCAGACCGTCGCCGTTCTGGTGCCGGGACATTTCAACGACCATGCGGTCGAGCGCATCGACCGCACCTTCAAGCGGGTCAAGATAGAGCGCGCCGATCCCGCCCTGGTCACCGACGAGATGCGCCATGACGTGCGCGCCATTGCGTCCTTTGCCGGCGTCAATGCGGCATTGATGGATGCATTGCCCAACCTCGAACTCATCGCCTCCTTCGGCGTCGGCTATGATTCGGTCGATGCCGGCCATGCGGCCAAGAAAAACATCATGGTCACCAACACCCCCGATGTTTTGACCGAGGAGGTCGCCGACACCACGATCGGCCTTTTGCTCAACACCGTGCGTGAACTTTACAACGCCGAGAAATGGCTGCGCGACGGCAGTTGGGTGAAGAAGGGCAACTATCCCCTGAGCCGGCTGACCTTGCGCGGTCGGCATGTCGGCATTTTCGGCATGGGCCGCATCGGCCTTGCCATTGCGCGCCGGCTGGAAGCGTTCGGGCTGCCGGTGGCCTACCACAACAGGCGCAAGGTCGAAGGTCTGGCTTATGAATACCACCCGACGCTGAAGGGCCTTGCCGAAGCGGTCGATACGCTGATTTCCGTAGTGCCGGGCGGCGCTTCCACGGAGAAGGCGGTCAATGCCGAAATCCTGGCGGCGCTTGGCGCCAACGGCGTTTTCGTCAACATCGGCCGTGGCAGCACGGTCGACGAGGCAGACCTCGCCGCAGCGCTTGCCAACGGCACCATTGCCGCCGCCGGGCTCGATGTTTTCGCCGATGAACCGAATGTGCCCAAGGCTTTGCTGAAGGCGCCCAACACCTCGCTTTTGCCCCATGTCGGCTCGGCCTCGCACCACACGCGCCGCGCCATGGCGGATCTGTGCGTCGACAATCTGGTATCCTGGTTCAGCGAGCGCCGGCCACTGACCCCGGTGCCTGAGACGGCGCAAGTCAAGCCACGAAGCTGAGCGGCTCTCTGCCACACTCGTTAACGTCGGCTTAACGCTTTGGAATCATTGTGCATCTGCCCCGGGGGGCGCGGAGTGCAGGATGACGAAACTTCCGGCATTGATTGCGGCAGCGGCACTTTTCGCCGGCTTTCAGCTGTTTCACGGCGGCAGTAGTGAAAGTTCGACCAATGAAGCAAGGCCGGCAACCACCTTCAGGCTGGTCGCCAATGGCGACGAAGGCGACTGCGCGGTTAGCCGCGGCGCCGCGATTGACGATGGCCTGTCGCTGTTGACCGTGGCGCCGAGTTGCCGCGGGTTGCTGCCGGGGATCGAGCGGGCAAAATTCTGGCGAGAGGGCGAGGACGGCACAATCGCGTTCAGCGCCGACGGCACCGACCCGATCGTCACCTTCTCGGTTGCGGATGGCGACGGCTACGAATCCTACGCTCCGGCCACGCCGCTGCTTTCGCTGGCGACAACCGGCGAACTGGATCAATCCGCCGGCAATTGATCGTCGGGATTTATTCCGCCGCCGCCCGTGCACCGGCCTTCGCCGCCGCATGCAGCCGCACCGCATCGCCGAAGGCGCGGAAGATCTTGGCCGAGTTGCCGTCCGACTTGACCCAGTATTCGGGGTGCCATTGCACGCCGACGGCGAAGGCGCGGGCGTCCTTCACCGAAACGGCCTCGACCGTGCCGTCGCCGGCAACCGCCTCGACCTGCAGCTTCGAGCCGAGCCGGTCGATGCCTTGGCGGTGCAGCGAGTTGACCTTGATGTCGCCGGCGCCGAATACACCGGCCAGGCAACTGCCCGGCTTGATCGAAATGGTCTGGTGAATGGCGAAACGTTCGTCCTGATTGTCGCTCACCGGCGCGCGATGGTCCAGCGAACCTTCGCGCTCCTGGATCTCGGTGCCAAGCGTGCCGCCTAGCGCCACGTTCAACTCCTGGATGCCGCGGCAGATGGCAAGCAGCGGCACGCCGCGCTCGATCGCCTTGCAGATCAACGGCAGCGTGGTGGAATCGCGCGCCGGGTCGTAGGGGCCGTTGGCCTCGCTGGCGTCGCCGCCATAGAGCGAGGGATGCACGTTGGACTTTGAGCCGGTGACCATGACACCATCGACCGAGGACAACAGCTCGTCGAAATCGAGCCGGTCGCCGAAGGACGGCACCAAAAGCGGGAACACGCCGGCGCCGGAAAGTGCTGCCTCGATATATTGCTGCGGGACGGCATGCCAAGTGTAGTTGTCGAACTGACGGACGTCGGTGGATATGGCGACGAGCGGCTGGTGCATTTGGGTCCGGATTCCATCTGGAGCGAAGCGAATTATCTATTGTGCCTGCAAAATAGGCGATCCGAAGGCGCTTTTCCATGGCAAGTTTCGCCATCTCGCATGGGCCACGCGGCGAACGTTAGACTATAGTTGCAGGCTGGCCGGCCGGCCCGCGGATTTGTCGCCAGCGCCGCCGTCAAATCCCGCTGCCATGCTGGACTCGACCCCTTGCCCGTGTATTGTTTCGGCAAATCGATACCGGGCGTGAGGAGACGTCCCTGATGTCGGTTTGTTGGTCCAAAAGGGAGGTTCTGCATGGATCGTCGTTCATTCATCCGCAAGGCCGGGGTCACCGGCGTGGGCGCAGCGGCGGCTGCCGCGACGCTAGCCGCACCGGCAATCGCCCAGTCCAATCCTAAAGTGACGTGGCGGCTGGCGTCATCTTTCCCCAAGTCACTCGATACGATCTATGGCGGCGCCGAAGTCTTCTCCAAGATGCTGTCTGAGGCGACGGACGGCAATTTCCAGGTCCAGGTCTTCGCCTCCGGCGAACTCGTACCCGGCCTGCAGGCCGCCGACGCCACCACGGCCGGCACCGTCGAGGCCTGCCACACGGTGTCATACTATTATTGGGGCAAGGACCCGACATGGGCGCTCGGTGCGGCGGTGCCGTTCTCGCTCAACGCGCGCGGCATGAATGCCTGGCACTATCATGGCGGCGGCATCGACCTGTTCAACGAGTTTCTCGCCACGCAAGGCCTGTTCGGCCTGCCCGGCGGCAACACCGGCGTGCAGATGGGCGGCTGGTTCCGCAAGGAGATCAACACCGTCGCCGATCTCTCCGGCCTCAAGATGCGCATCGGCGGCTTTGCCGGCAAAGTGGTCTCGAAGCTCGGCGTCGTACCGCAGCAGATCGCCGGTGGCGACATCTATCCGGCGCTGGAAAAAGGCACGATCGACGCCGCCGAATGGGTCGGCCCCTATGACGACGAGAAGCTCGGCTTCTACAAGGTCGCGCCCTATTACTACTATCCCGGCTGGTGGGAAGGCGGCCCGACCGTCCATCTCCTGTTCAACAAGGCGAAGTACGAAGAGCTTTCGCCGGCCTACAAGTCGCTGGTGCACACGGCCGCGCACGCGGCGGACGCCAACATGCTGCAGAAATACGACTACCTCAATCCTGCAGCAGTCAAGCGGCTGGTGGCCGGCGGCGCGAAATTGCGCCCGTTCAGCCAGGACATCATGGCCGCCTGTTTCGAGAAGGCCAATGAGGTCTACACCGAAATGGAAGCCACCAACGCACCGTTCAAGAAGATCTGGGACTCGATCAAGGGCTTCCGCAAGGAGCACTATCTGTGGGCGCAGGTGGCCGAGTACAATTACGACACCTTCATGATGGTCCAGCAGCGCAACGGCAAACTGTAGGCTGGGATCTGTCCCTTCTCCCCGTCACTATACGGGGAGAAGGTCCCGGCAGGTGGATGAGGGGCGGCGCAAACTTCGGCGATTGATCGCCTTGGGCTTGGTAGCCGCCCCGAAATTATAGCTTATCTTTCCAAGCGTTGACGCTGCACCTCACCTGCCTGCCGGCATCCTCTCCCCGTATAGTGACGGGGAGAGGGACGCGGTCATCGTCGTTTCGCCAATCGCCAACGTCGCAGGATTGAGGCTGCCCTTCATTCCCTGCCCGGCACCACCAACACCTTGACCTCGCCGGGGGCGGCCGGGTTGGAGATAACCGAGGGGGCTCCGTCCAGGCCGACCTGTCTGGAGATGAGCTTGTCGATCTCGATTGCCCCGGACGCGACAAGGTCCGCCGCCCGCCTGTGGGTGAAGGGGTTGATGAACGAGCCGAGAACCTTCAGTTCGCGAAACAGGATGTCGAACGGTTCGAAGGGCACTTTCACGCCTTGCGGCATCACGCCGACGATCACCACCGTGCCGCCGGACTTCGCCAGCCGCATCGATTGTTCGACGGTATCGGGGACACCGGCGCATTCGAGCACCACGTCGGCCCCGCCGGGCACAAGGCCGGTTGGGCCGGCGATCGCCTCGATCGGGTCGACCGCGTTTGGGTCGACCGTCGCCGTTGCACCGAGCTCTTCGGCGAGCGCACGGCGGGAGGCCTGCCGCGTCGACAGGATGATGGTCGCCGCTCCTGCGAGCCTCGCCAATTGCACGGTAAGCAGGCCGATGACGCCGCCACCAAGCACCACCCGGCAGCGCCGGGTCTGATTCCGGCGAGGTCGACAGCGTGCAGGCAGCAGGCCAGCGGCTCGCAGAAGGCGCCATGCGTTGGCTTGAGGTTCGCAGGCAGAAGAAAGGCCTGGCTCTGCGGCATCACGACGTAGTCGGCGAAGCCGCCGTCGCGATGGATGCCGATGGCCCTGAGATTGCTGCACAGATTGACGCGGCCGGCTCGGCAATGACTGCAGCGTCCGCAGAAGATGTTGGGATCGCCGGTAACACGGTCACCGATGGCGATGCCGGAAACCGCGTCGCCGACAGCCTCGACGATGCCGCAGAATTCGTGACCAAGCGTCACCGGCGGGCTCGAAGGGAATTCGCCGTGGAGGAGGTGACGGTCGGTGCCGCAAACGCCGCAGGCTTCGACGCGCACCAGAACGTCCTGCGGTCCCGCAACAGGCTTGTCGACCTCCCGTAGCGCAATGCTGCCCACCGCTTCCAGGCGCACGGCTCTCATAACATCCTCACTCAGGTTCTCAGTGTTCACACATCAGTTGAAGTTCGGCGGCTGCGACAGGTCGGTCGCCGGCGCCGCCGGCTTGGCGGGCGGCGTCTCGCCGAAATTCGGCGGCTGCGAGAGATCGTTCGACGGTGGCGCCGCAGGTGATGGACCACCGTTGGCTGGTGGTGGTGTGCCGAGAGGCGCAAGGCCTGGCATATCAGGCAAGTTGATCTCGATCGTACCCGGATCGACGGCCGCACCCTTGTAGCGCATGACCATTTGCGGGAAGGCGATGGTCAGCCCGATCATGATCACCTGGATGCAGACGAAGGGCACGGCGCCCCAATAGATCTGGCCGGTGGTCACCGGCGCGATCTGCTTGCCGGTGAGGCGATCGAGATAGGGCACGCGCGCGGCGACTGAGCGCAGGTAGAACAGCGCAAAGCCGAAAGGCGGATGCATGAAGGAGGTCTGCATGTTGACGCCGAGCAGCACGCCGAACCAGATCAGGTCGATGCCGAGCTTATCGGCAGCCGGCGCCAAAAGCGGTACGATGATGAAGGCGAGCTCGAAGAAGTCGAGGAAGAAGGCGAGCACGAAGACCAGGATGTTGACGCCGATCAGGAAGCCGACTTCGCCGCCCGGCAGCGACGTCAACAAATGCTCGACCCAGACGTGGCCGTTGACGCCGTAGAAGGTCAGCGAGAACACCCGCGCGCCGATCAGGATGAACAGCACGAAGGAGGAAAGCCTCGTGGTCGACGCGAGCGCCTGTTTGATGACATCCAGCGACAACCGCCCCTTCATTGCCGCCATCGCCAGGGCGCCAACCGCGCCCATGGCGCCGCCCTCCGTCGGGGTGGCGATGCCGAGGAAGATGGTGCCCAGCACCAGGAAGATCAGCGCCAGAGGCGGGATCAAAACGATGATCACCTGCTGCGCCAACCTGGACATCATGTTGATGTTCAGGCCCTTGTCGGCGATCGCCACGATATAGATCAGGATCACCCCGATGCTGGCGCCAAGGATATCGGCATTGTCGCCATGCGCCGGCGCAAGGTAGCGATAGGCCGCATAGGAAGCCGCGACTGCCACCAGCAGTGCCGCGAGCAGCGACAGCACGCCGTGGCCAAGCGTGCGGGCCGCCAGCGGCAACGCCGGCATCGAGTTCGGCCGGACGATCGACATGATCAGGATGTAGAGCGTGTAAAGGCCGGTCAGCACCAGGCCGGGGATCAGCGCGCCGGCATACATGTCGCCGACCGAACGGCCGAGCTGGTCGGCCAGAACGATCAGCACCAGCGACGGCGGGATGATCTGGGCGAGTGTGCCGGATGCCGCGATGACGCCCGACGCCAGTCGTCGGTCATAGCCGTAGCGCAGCATGATCGGCAGCGAGATCAGGCCCATGGCGATGACCGAAGCCGCGACCACGCCCGTGGTCGCGGCAAGCAGCGCACCGACGAAGATCACCGCATAGGCAAGGCCGCCGCGAACCGGGCCGAACAGCTGGCCGATCGTGTCGAGCAGGTCCTCGGCCATGCCCGATCGTTCCAGCACGATGCCCATGAAGGTGAAGAACGGGATTGCCAAGAGCGTGTCGTTCGACATCACCCGGCTGCCGTAGAAATTGTCGGGCAGCGCATGCAGCAGCGGCCACGCCAGGTTGATCGAGCCGCCCGAATAGGGCGACAGCACGACGCCGATGAAGAAGAACATCAGGCCGTTTGCGGCGAGTGAAAAAGCGACGGGATAGCCGATCAGCAGGAAGATGATCAGCGAAGCGAACATGATCGGCGCCATGTTCTGGGCGATGAACTCGATCATGGGCGCGCCTCCTGGGCGAGCGCCTTGGCCTCTTCAGCAAGGGCTTTAGCCTCGAGCTCGGCCTGTTCGTGCACCGAGATGAACGGATTGGGATCGTCCATGTCGCCGCGCATGATGGCGATCTTCTTGATGATCTCGGAGATGCCTTGCAGCGCCAGCAGGAAGAAGCCGACGAGCAGGATTGCCTTGGCCGGCCAGATGATCAGGCCGCCGGAATTGTTCGACATTTCGCCGCTGCGGAACGACAGCGACACGTAGGGGACAAAATAGATCACCATCAGCGTCACGAACGGCATCAGGAAGAAGACATGACCGAGCAGGTCGATCCAGTGCTGCACGCGGCGCGACCACATGCCGTAGACGATGTCGATGCGGATATGGTCGTTCTGTTTCAGCGTGTAGGCGGCGGCCAGCATGAAGGCGGCGCCGAACAGGTACCACTGCAGTTCCAGCCAGGCATTCGACGAGACGTCGAAGACCTTGCGGATGATGGCATTGGCGGCGCTGACCAGGATTGCCAGCAGGATCAGCCACGATATCCACCGGCCGATGAACTCGTTCATACGGTCGATCGTTCTGGATAGAGCGAGCAGCCCTGCCATGCATTTCCTCCCTGAGGTCGAAGGCGCGCCGGCTCCCCTATTTTCCGTCGCGCCGCTGTGGCCCAACGGTATGCCGTGCGTGGTTCGGCGGGTCAACATGGCATGGGCGCGATCAACGCCGTCGTGACGGGAGGCAGGGGATAAGTGCCGACCGGCTGCTGCGTCATGCAACCAAAGTCTGACAGCGGATGCGGCGATCAGGCGATCTTCTGCTGGTCGCGGCCGGGACCGATCAGCACAAGTGCCGCGACCAGGAACAGATACATCCAGCCATCGCGCCATTCGATCGGGAAATAGCCGGCCCATAGCGACTCCGCCATGCCGAAGGCGGCCGCACCGAGCGCGGCCCGAGGCGGAGAGAGATAGCCGCCCACCGCCGTCACGAACAGGATTTTCAGCCCGTAGACGAGGCCGGAGCCGAAGCTGACATTGCCGTAGTAAAGGGCGGCCATGATTCCGGCCAGCGCGGCGCAGAAACCGCCGAACAGCACCGCATGCCGGAACACTGCGCGCACGTCCACGCCGCACATGGCAGCCGCTTTGGGATCGTCGGAGACGGCGCGCCAGCGGCGGCCGAAGCCCGAGCGGGCAAACGCCCATGCAGCGAGCATGATTGCCGCCAGAACCACCGCGCAATCGATGAGCTGGATCAGCGTCAGCGTCGCCTGGAAGCCGGCATCCTGAGCAAAAACGATGGGCTGCGCCAGCATCGGCGGCAGCCACCAATCATGCGTGTCGGCGGCGATACGGCTTGCTTCCGACAGCACCAGCAGGATGCCGAGCGTCGTCACCACAATGGCATTGGGCGTGCGGTCGGCCAGCGGTTCGAAGACGCTGCGCGACAGCACGTGGCCGATCAGCGCGGCATAAAGGAAAGCCGTGACGACGCCGAGCACCACTGCCGCCAGCAAGGTCAGCCACAATACCTGATAGCCGAAGGCCACGGTCAGGATCATCGTCTGGCCGCAAAAGGCGAACAGCGCGCCATAGGCGAGATTGGTCCGGTGCAGGATGCCGTTGGTCAGCACGTAGCCGAAGGCAAGCAGCGCATAGAGCGCGCCGGAATGCAGCCCGTTCAGCACCTGCTGGAAGAAATAGAGCATAGACAGCTTTCCGGGCGCTGGAGCCCGCGCCAATGTTTGCATCCTAGAATCTAACTTGTCAAATGCGGTTTATCGGTTAGATTTCTGATATGACGGTATCTTGGACCTCGCATCGCTTCACCGGCGGCATTCTTGCGCTCGATACGGCCAACACCGTGGTGTTGCGCAACGATCCGGAAAAGACCTTCGACCGTTTTGACGATCCGGCCGAGATCGCGCGCTTCGCCGATGCCGCAAGCGGCTTTCGCGGCGCCGAGCTTGGCGGCAGACCGCTGGAGGCGACCTCGCCGGACAGGATCGCCCCGGTGGTGCTGGCGATCCGCGAGACGACCGACCGCCTGTTTCGCGGCGCGGTGTCGAAAGGCGCGCTTGCCGCCGGCGACCTCGCCGCTTTTCTCAAGGCCTGCGCCGACGGCCTCGATCGGAGCCCGGCCGAAATCGGCGCCCCGGGCAGACCGTTCGGCGATCCGGCGACGCCGATCGCGTTCGAGGCGGCGCTGGCGGTTTCGGCCTTGTCGCTGCTGCGCGACGACACGGTCGCCAGGCTCAGGATCTGTCCCAATTGCAGCTGGCTGTTTCTCGACAGGAGCCGCAATTCCAGCCGCCTTTGGTGCGATATGGCTGTGTGCGGCAACCGCCAGAAAGCAAGCCGTCACTATCGCCGCCGCCGCACGGCGGCACATGAGGTCAACAATGCCTAGGGTTGTTTTTCGTTCGATCCTTGTCGGTGCTGCGCTCATTGCAGCCGTTGCGCTTGGCGCCTGCCGCGACACCGGCGGCGACGGCAAGCTGTTCGAGGTTTCCGGCAAGGTCGTCGTCTTCAACTACCGTCTCGCCCGGGCGACCTATGTCGTGACGCTGCGGCCCCTGCAGCCGATGGGCGAAGGCCAGGTTGCGGTCGCCAGCTTCCAGAATCCGGCCGGCGGTTCTCCCCTGGTGATCGAGCAGAAGGTCTGGCCGAAGCTCGACAAGGTCAGCCTGGAAAGCCCGGCGCTGACCTGTATCGTCAAGGACAAGCCCTATGCGATTTCGATCAGCATCAGGGGTCCTGACGGCACGTTCCTGCAGAAGATCGACACGACGCTGATGTCGAGCGAGGACCAGTCGATCCTTCCCGACCGGCCGCTGGTGGTCGACCAGCTCTATACGGCCAATCCCGATCTTGCCGGCCATCCCGACGGCAAGCTGCCGGGTGAGCCGAAGCCGGATTGCTCGAAAGGCTGACGCGTCTTTGCCCGGCGCGACTGCGTGGAAATTTCTGGTCGCCGGACAACCGCCGCGGACCGATTTCGTGCCGAATACGCGACGGCAGCGGATCGTTCGTTGCGCTTTGCCTGGCACTTTCGATTTCGTTTGACCTGCCTTGCAAGCGGAGAAAGACTGCGCCATCTCACTCCTACGTTGGCTGCGCGCCCCGGTGCTGTCTCCGCAGAGGAAATGCCTGATGACGCTGCACGACGTCGCGCTCGACGACAAGTTCGATCTCGGTAAGGAGCGCATCTTCCTGTCCGGCGCACAGGCGGTCATCCGCATGCTTTTGATGCAGCGCGAGCGCGACCGCCAGGCCGGCCTCAACACGGCCGGCTTCGTGTCCGGTTATCGCGGCTCGCCGCTCGGCGGCCTCGACATGCAGCTGTGGCGGGCGAAAAAGCAGCTGGCGCAGGCCGACATCGTTTTCCAGCCCGGCCTCAACGAGGAGCTTGCCGCCACCGCCTGCTGGGGCTCTCAGCAGACGGGATTGCTGGGTGAAGGCACGCATGACGGCGTGTTTTCGGTCTGGTACGGCAAGGGGCCGGGCGTCGACCGCTCCGGCGACGTTTTCCGCCACGCCAACCTCGCGGGATCGTCGAAGTATGGCGGCGTGCTTGCGCTGATGGGCGACGACCATATGGCCGAATCATCGACCAATGCGCACGCCACCGAATTCCTGTTCGTCGACACCATGGTGCCGATCCTCAACCCGGCCGGCGTTCAGGAGATCATCGACTACGGCCTCTACGGCTTTGCCATGTCGCGCTTCGCCGGCACCTGGGCGGCTATCAAATGCGTCAAGGACAACATCGAATCCACGGCCTCCGTCGATGCCGCGCTCGAGCGCCTGAACATCGTCGTGCCGGAGTTCGATATGCCGCCCGGCGGCCTCAACATCCGCGATGAGATCGACATGCTCGGCCAGGAGGAGCGGCTGCATGAATACAAGCGCGCCGCTGCATCCGCCTTCATCCATGCCAACGGCCTGAACCGCATCGTCTATTCGGGCGGCCGCGCGCCGAAGCTCGGTATCATCACGCTCGGCAAGAGCTATCTCGATGTCCGCCAGGCGCTGGAAGACATCGGCATCGACGAGGCCGCCGCCGGCCGCATCGGCATCCGCCTGTTCAAGGTCGGTTGCCCATGGCCGCTCGACCTGCAGCATATCGCCGAATTCGCCCGCGGCCTCGACACCATCGTCGTCGTCGAGGAGAAGCGCTCGCTGATCGAGGTGCAACTGCGCGAAAACCTCTACGGCACCGCCACCCAGCCGATGATCGTCGGCAAGAAGGACGAGCGCGGCGACTGGCTGTTCCCGGCCAAGGGCGCGCTCGACCCCAACGAGATCGCCATTGCGCTGGGCGAGCGCATCCTGCGCACAATCGGCCCTTCGGAAGAGATCACTGCCAAGGTGGCAAAGCTGCGCCAGTTCCAGGCGATGCTTGCCGACACCAGCGATATCGGTTCGCGCACGCCGTTCTTCTGCTCCGGCTGCCCGCACAATTCCTCGACCAAGGTGCCGGTCGGCTCGATCGCCGCCGCCGGTATCGGCTGCCATTTCATGGCGCTGTGGATGGACCGCAACACGGTCGGCTTCACCGCCATGGGCGGCGAGGGCGCACAATGGGTCGGCCAGGCGCCATTCTCCAAGCGCGGCCACATTTTCCAGAATCTCGGCGACGGGACCTACAATCACTCCGGCACGCTGGCGATCCGCTTCGCGCTGTCGACCGATGCCAACATCACCTACAAGATCCTCTACAACGACGCCGTCGCCATGACCGGCGGCCAGCCGCATGAGGGCGGCCTGACTGTCGACATGATCGCCAGGCAGGTGCGCGCCGAAGGCGTCGAGCGCATCGCCATCGTCACCGACGAGCCGGACAAATATGCGGGGAAGGCCGAATTCCCCTTCGGCGCCACCATCCACCACCGCGACGACCTCGACCTCGTCCAGCGCGAGCTGCGCGACGTCAAGGGCGTCTCGGTGCTGCTCTACGACCAGACCTGCGCCGCCGAAAAGCGCCGCCGCCGCAAGCGCGGCACCTTCCCGGATCCCGACAAGCGGGTCTTCATCAACGAACTGGTCTGCGAGGGCTGCGGCGATTGCGGGGTGCAATCGAACTGCGTCTCGATCCAGCCGGTCGAAACCGAGTTCGGCCGCAAGCGCAGAATAGACCAGTCGAGCTGCAACAAGGACTTCTCCTGCGTCAACGGCTTCTGCCCGTCCTTCGTCACCGTGCACGGCGCCAAGATCAGGAAGGCCGAAGGCATTGCCGGGCGCTCAGACCCGCTTGACGGCGTGCCGGTGCCAGCCGAATTCCCGCTCAGTAGCGAGGGTTGGGCGGCGATCATCGACGGCGTCGGCGGCACCGGCGTCGTCACCATAGGTGCTGTGCTCGGTATGGCCGCCCATCTCGAGGACAAGGGCTGCGGCATGATCGACATGGCCGGCCTCGCCCAGAAGGGCGGTTCGGTGTTCACCCATGTCCGCATCGCCCGCACGCCGGACGACATCCACGCGATCCGCGTTTCGGCCGGCAAGGCCGACCTGGTACTCGGCTGCGACCTTGTCGTGTCCGGCGCCAAGAAGGTGCTTGGCGCGGTGCGCGAAGGCCATACCATCTTCCTTGCCAACACCGCCGAGATCATGCCTGGCGAGTTCGCCCGCTCGGCCGATTTCTCGCTGCCCATCGAGCGCCTGAAGAAGGCGATCCGCGCTGCCGCTGGCGACGACAAGACGCATTTCTTCGACGCGACGGGCACCGCCACCCAATTGTTCGGCAATTCGCTCGGCGCCAACATGTTCATGCTCGGCTTCGCTTTCCAGCATGGCGGGCTGCCGCTGTCCGCGCAAGCCGTTGAAAGAGCGATTGAATTGAATGGCGAGGCGGTGGCGATGAACATCGCCGCCTTCCGCTGGGGCCGGCGCGCCGCGCATCAGCCGGAGTTTGTGCGCGGCCTCATCGCGCAACCGAGCAAGGCCACTGAGATCGCCGAGACGCTGGACGATATCATCGCCCGCCGCGTCGCTTTCCTCTCTGCCTATCAGAATGCCGCCTATGGCAGGCGCTATGTCGAGCGGCTGGCGGTCCTGCGTGCCGCCGAGGCAAAGGCCGTGCCCGGCTCGACCGCGGTGACCGAGGCAGCCGCCAAAAATCTGTTCAAGCTGATGGCGATCAAGGACGAATACGAGGTGGCGCGGCTCTACACTGACGGCTCCTTCGCTATGGAGCTGTCAAAACAGTTCCAGAGCTACGAAAAGCTCGAATTTCATCTGGCGCCGCCGATCATGGGCAGGCGCGGCAATGACGGCAAGCCGAGGAAATCGAGCTTCGGCCCGTGGATGATGAAGGGTTTTCGCCTGCTGGCGGCGCTGAAAGGCCTGCGCGGCACGGCCTTCGACGTGTTCGGCTACAGCACTGAGCGGCGCATCGAGCGGCAGCTTCTGGCCCGCTATGAGGCCGATCTGGAGCTTGTCGCCAAAGCACTTGCGCCAGGCAGGATCGAGGCCGCCATCGCCCTTGTCTCGGTGCCGGCGCTCATTCGCGGCTACGGCCATGTCAGGCAAGCCAGCGCCGAAAAGGCGGCGGATGAACGAAATCGCCTTCTTGAACGATTCAAGTTGCCGGTGCAGCCAAGCGCATTACAAGCCGCTGAGTAGCCAAAAGGGCCGGAAAAACAGGCCCTTCAGCGCGAGCTAAAGGTTTTTTAATGGGACTATGCCAAGGCTGTGGTTCAGTTGGGCGCCAGTAATGGGCAGAACAAAGACCGATAACATCCCTGTGGATGTTTATATCCAGTTTGTGCGCTCGTTGTTCGACAACGCGCATATGCTGGTCATTGGCGCGCTTTGCCACGCAACCGCCAGCCTTATGGTCTATTGGCGCAACGGCCAGCCTGTCTTCCTGGTTCTTGCCGGAGCACTGCTTGGCATCGGCGTTTGGCGGTATTTCAGCTTGCGGCGGTTCCATCGCCTGGGTGGTTCCATCCACGATGCCTTGGATGCGACACGATGGGAGCGCGAATATATCCTGAACGGCAGCATCCAGGGGCTGATGCTGGGCCTGTTCTGCTTCATTTCGATCTATGTCTACTCGGATGCGTATGCCGAGATCGCAGCGCTCGCCATAACGCTTGGCTCTCTGGTCACGGTCGTAGGCCGAAACTACGGCTCGCCCCGCATGGTCACGATCTTCGCGGTAACCTTCGTCGGGCCGATCGCAGCAGCCCTTATCCTCAGGTTTGACATCCCCAGTGTCGTGCTTGGGCTGCTCATCATCCCGTTCATGTTCATCATCAAGGGCAGTGCCGACCATGTGCGCAACGTGCTGTTCTCGGCCGTGGTCGGGCATAAGCAGGCGAGGCAAATCGCGCAGCGCTTCAACCGCGCACTCAACACCATGTCGCATGGCCTGGTTATGCTCGGACCCGACGGCAAGGTCGTGGTCGGCAATGCCGAAGCAGCGCATCTGATGTCGCTGCGCTCGCCCGACCAGCTGCTCGGGCGGTCGATCCATTCGCTGCTCCTGCGCGGCGTTGCGGGCGGCATGCTGGCGCCGAAAGACTGCCGCTATGTCGAAGCGCAGCTGACGCGCGCGTTGCGCGAAGGCCGTGACCGCAAGGTGCTGGTCTCCTTCTCCAATGGCCAGCACTACGAGTTCTCGGCCCGCGAGGGCAATCAGGACCTCGGCGTCATCACCTTCGAGGACGTCACCGCCCGCGTCGAGTCCGAAGAAAAGATCCGCTTCATGGCGCGCTATGACAGCCTCACCGGCCTGCCGAACCGCGCCTATTTCCATGAGCTCGTCGGCGAGGCCATGGCGTCGGGCAGCCGCGACCGGCTGTGCGCCCTGGCGGTGCTCGATCTCGACGATTTCAAGAGCGTCAACGACACACTTGGCCATCCGGTCGGCGATGGGCTGATCTATGCCGTTGCCGAGCGACTGGCGGCCGTCGCCGGGCAAGGCGTCAATGTCAGCCGCTTCGGCGGCGACGAGTTCATGATCTTCTTCGACCGCGTCGAGGATGAAAGCCATCTGACCGGCCTGCTCGACCAGATCTTTGCCGATCTGCAGGGCGAAGTCGATGTCGCTGGTCACAGCCTGCGCATCCAGGCAAGCGCGGGCACCGTGCTGTCCAGGGTCGAGGACACCGATGTCGACGCCATGATCGTCAAGGCGGATCTGGCGCTCTACAAGGCCAAGGAACTCGGCAAGAACAACTGGCGACTGTTCGAGGCGGCGATGGATGCGGCGTTCCGCAACCGCCAGATGATGAAGGCCGACCTGCGCACGGCGGTCGAAGGCAAGGCGCTGCGGGTGGTCTATCAGCCCATCGTGGCGATGAACACCATGCGCATCGCCAGCTGCGAGGCGCTGTGCCGCTGGGATCATCCCGACCTCGGGCCGGTTTCGCCCAGCGTCTTCATTCCGCTGGCCGAAGAAATGGGCATCATTTCCGAGATCAGCACCTTCGTGCTGGCGGCTGCCTGCGCCGAATGCGCCAAATGGCCCGCACAGACCAGCGTCTCGGTCAACCTTTCGGCCAAGGATTTCCGCAGCCGCGACGTCGTCCAGAAGGTTCGCGACGCGCTTGCCACTTCGGGGCTCGCCGCCGGCCGCCTCGAGATCGAAGTCACCGAAACCGCGCTGCTCGACGACAAATCGCTGACGCGCCAGTATATCGAGGAACTGAAGCAGCTTGGCGTGCGCATCGCGCTCGACGATTTCGGCACCGGCTATTCAAGCCTGAGCTACCTCCACAAGCTGCCGCTCGACAAGATCAAGATCGACCGTTCGTTCCTGATGGACGTGACCCAGAACAAGCGTTCGCTCGACTTGTTGAAGGGCATCGTGGACCTGACCCGCGTGCTCGGGCTGACCGTCACCATCGAAGGTGTGGAAACGTTCGAACAGCTGAAGATCCTGGTGCATTCGGTGAAACCCGACCTCGTCCAGGGCTTCCTCTTCGGCGCAGCTCTCAGCGCGTCCGGCATCGAAACGATGTCCAGTGTGACCTGGCCCTTCGCCGCGGAATTGCGGCCCGTCGCCAAACTCGCGACCACATGAAGCCCAACCTTTAAATCGCGCTTGGAAGCCGTCAAAAAAGCTGTGAATTGCCAAAACGTTAACCTATTGTTAACGTTAATATTCGGTAAACACAGACGATTAGAGTTTCATCTTCTTGTTCATTCGGTCGTCCGGTATGGTTTAGTTGCGACGGCACGAGGGTAACAATGGAAACTCAGCTAGCAGGTATGCCTCTGGTGGCTTCTAGGGCCACCGCTCAGTCTCCTTCGGTGTTTTCTCGTCATATCATGGACGTCCTGGAGCACGTCGAGTATCGCCTTTGCGACGGTGCCGAGGATTTGGAAGCCATCTATCGACTTCGCTACAAATCCTACCTTCATGCTGGCATGGTGAAGCCCGATGCCTCGCGTATGGTAAAGGACGACTTCGACGATCTGCGCAATTCCTACCGATTTGGCGTGTTCTTCGATGGTGTTCTGGTCAGCACCATCAGAATCCACTACGCCTGCGCGAAATACCCTGTTTCCCCCAGCACGGCCGTGTTCGGCGACACGCTGGCGCGGCGGCTGGCAGTTGGCGAGACGTTCGTCGATCCAAGCCGTTTCGCTGCCGATATCGAGTGGTCGACCAGCCTGCGCGTGCTGCCCTACGTGACGCTCAGGCTTGCGGTCGTAGCTTGCAGCCACTTCAAACCGACATATTGCCTGACGGCGGTCAAGGAAGAGCATGCCGGCTTCTATCATCGCATCTTCCGTTCCGAGCAGGCGGTGCCCCCCCGCATCTATCCCGGTCTCACCGTTCCCGTGCATCTGTTCCAGTCGAAGTGCTCCGAAAACATGCAGGCGACGCTGGATCGCTTCCCGTTCTTCAACTCCACGGCGTTCGAGCAGCGCATGCTCTTCCAACGCCCCAAGAGCGGCGAACTCGCACCGCTAACCATCCTGCCCACCGCCAAGTTTTTCCGCGAAGCCGCCTGACACCACTGAAGCCTGCGCAATTTGGCACGCGAGCTCTGGAGCTTTCCCGCCGCTTCCGCGTTCTGGATGACGCCGACGCGGCCATAGAAAGGAACCGACATGCATATTCCCGAGCTCGCGCTTACCCCGCTGATCTCGCTGATTGCCGGCGTGCTGATCCTGGTGATGCCGCGGCTGCTCAACTACATCGTCGCGCTCTATCTGATCGTCATTGGGCTGCTCGGGCTGTTTCCGCATCTGGCCGGTTGAAGCGCAAACCCTTAACGTTCGACGCCAGGCCGGCGACAAGAGCCCATACCGCCGGCTTTCAACATTCTTTGAGGCTGTTGTCGCTGGTCGTGCGGCAATAGCGCCATTGCTCTTGGCCTGGCTTTTCGCTATGTGCCTCAAAGATGTCTTCGAAGGGGTATTCCTATGGCTGATCACACGCCGACCGGTCCTGTCGAACTGGGCGCGAAGATGGACTATGCCGAACATGACCGCACCTATCATGGCTTTCTGGCGCTGGCCAAATACGGCTCGCTGTTCTGCGGCGCCCTGCTCCTGGCCATGGCTTTCGGCTTCTTCGCAGGCGGCTTCTTCTCCGCGATCATCCTGTTCGTGCTGATCCTCGCCCTCGGCGCCTTCATTCTCCGATAGTCTCTTCAGACCCTTGCCAAGGGCGTAGCCGGACATCCGGCCGCACTCTTTCGCAAAGCCGCACTCTTGCGCAAACAGGTTCCAGCCGAAAGGATCATGCGGTGGGACAGACGGTTTTCATCCCTCGCGAGCTCGATGCCAGCGAGCCTCGTGTCGCGGCCTCGCCCGATACCGTGAAGCGGCTGGCGGCGCTGGGCTTCGACGTCACCGTCGAGACGGGCGCCGGCACCAGGTCGCGCATTCCCGATGAGGAGTTCGCCAAGGCGGGCGCCGCGATCGGCAAGGCTTCGGATGCGAGCCGGGCGGATGTGGTGCTGAAGGTGCGCCGGCCGACCAACGCCGAGCTGAAGGGCTACAAATCGGGTGCGGCGGTCATCGCCATCATGGATCCCTACGGCAATGATGCCGCGGTCGCGGCGCTTGCCGAGGCTGGGGTCACCGCCTTCTCGATGGAATTCATGCCGCGCATCACCCGCGCCCAGTCGATGGACGTGCTGTCGTCGCAGGCCAATCTCGCCGGCTACCAGGCCGTGATCGACGGCGCATCGGAGTATGACCGCGCGCTGCCGATGATGATGACGGCGGCCGGCACCGTGCCGGCAGCGAAGATCTTCATTATGGGCGTCGGCGTTGCCGGCCTGCAGGCGATCGCCACGGCGCGCCGTCTCGGCGCCGTCGTCACCGCCACCGACGTTCGTCCCGCCGCCAAGGAACAGGTGGCGTCGCTCGGCGCAAAGTTCCTCGCCGTCGAGGACGAGGAGTTCAAGGCGGCCGAGACCGCCGGCGGCTACGCCAAGGAAATGTCGAAGGAGTATCAGGCCAAGCAGGCAGCGCTCACCGCTGAGCACATCGCCAAGCAGGACATCGTTATCACCACGGCGCTGATCCCCGGCCGTCCGGCGCCGAAGCTGGTGTCGGCGGCGATGGTCGCCTCGATGAAGCCGGGCTCGGTGATCGTCGACCTCGCCGTCGAGCGCGGCGGCAATGTCGAAGGCGCAGTTGCAGGCCAGGTGGTGACCACGGCCAATGGCGTGAAAATCGTCGGCCACCTCAACGTGCCCGGCCGCGTCGCCGCATCGGCCTCGCTGCTCTACGCCAGGAACCTGTTCGCCTTCCTCGAGACGCTGGTCGACAAGACCAGCAAGACGCTCGCCATCAACCGCGAAGACGATCTGGTCAAGGCGACGATGCTGACCGACGCTGGCCGCGTGGTGCATCCGGCCTTCGCCAAGGCGGCGGAACAGCCCCATGTCGAACCGGCGGCCATTCCGGCGGAGACCATGGTGGCTGATGCCACGCCGAAGAAGGCTGCACCGAAAAAGGCGTCCGACAAAGCCACTGCCGGCAAGTCCGCCGCCAAGCCGAAGGGGATCGCGTGATGGATCAGACCTTGCAGAAAGCCCTCGATCAGCTCGACCAGGCAAGTGCCGCCGTCCGGCTGGCTGTGCAGAACCTGGCCAACGCGCCCGGTGGCGCCGATGCGGCGGGCGATGCCGCGCACGCACTGTCCGGCGGCGCCATCGATCCCTTCGTCTTCCGCTTCGCCATCTTCGTACTTGCGATCTTCGTCGGATACTACGTCGTCTGGTCGGTGACGCCGGCGCTGCACACGCCGCTGATGGCGGTCACCAACGCCATCTCCTCGGTCATCGTCGTCGGCGCGCTGCTGGCCGTCGGCATCTCGGCCTCCGGCATTGCCACCGGCTTCGGCTTCGTCGCGCTGATGCTGGTCTCGGTCAACATCTTTGGCGGCTTCCTGGTCACCCAGCGCATGCTGGCCATGTACAAGAAGAAGGACCGATAGAGAGCCATGAACGCCAACTTCGCGTCCTTCCTCTACCTGGTCTCCGGCGTCCTGTTCATCATGGCGCTTCGCGGCCTATCGCATCCGACCACCAGCCGCCAAGGCAATCTCTACGGCATGATCGGCATGGGCATTGCCATCGCCACCACGCTGGCGCTGGCGACTCCGTCCGCCGGGCGCTTCGGCCTGATCGTGCTTGGTCTGGCCATCGGCGGCGGCGTCGGCGCCGTTACAGCGCGCCGCATCGCCATGACGTCGATGCCGCAGCTGGTCGCCGCCTTCCACTCGCTGGTCGGCCTTGCCGCCGTCATGGTCGCGGCAGCCGCCATCTACGCGCCGGAAAGTTTCGGCATCGGCACGAATGGCGACATCCACGCCCAGGCGCTGATCGAGATGAGCCTTGGCGTTGCCATCGGCGCCATCACTTTCACCGGCTCCGTCATCGCCTTCCTCAAGCTCGATGGCCGCATGTCGGGCAAGCCGATCATGATCGGCGGCCGTCACATCATCAACGCGGTCCTCGGCATCGCGCTGATCGTGCTGATCGTGCTTCTGGTCACCACCGAGGCCAAGCTGGTGTTCTGGCTGATCGTCGCGGCGTCGCTGGCGCTCGGCGTCCTCTTGATCATCCCGATCGGCGGCGCCGACATGCCGGTAGTCGTCTCGATGCTGAATTCTTATTCCGGCTGGGCCGCCGCGGCACTCGGCTTCACGCTTGGCAATCTGGCGTTGATCATCACCGGCGCGCTGGTCGGCTCGTCCGGCGCCATCCTGTCCTACATCATGTGCAAGGGCATGAACCGGTCGTTCATCTCGGTCATCCTCGGCGGCTTCGGCGGCGAGACCGCGGCGGTTGCCGATGACGGCATCGAACGCACGGTCAAGCAGGGCTCGGCCGACGACGCTGCCTATCTGATGATGAACGCACAGAAGGTCATCATCGTGCCGGGCTACGGCATGGCGGTCGCCCAGGCCCAGCACGCGCTGCGCGAAATGGCCGACAAGCTCAAGGCCAATGGCGTGGATGTCAAATACGCCATCCACCCCGTGGCCGGCCGCATGCCCGGCCACATGAACGTGCTGCTCGCCGAAGCCAATGTTCCCTATGACGAAGTGTTCGAACTGGAAGACATCAACTCCGAGTTCGCGCAGGCCGATGTCGCCTATGTCATCGGCGCCAACGACGTCACCAATCCGTCCGCCCGCGACGACAAGTCGTCGCCGATCTACGGCATGCCGATCCTCGACGTCGACAAGGCCCGCACCTGCCTGTTCGTCAAGCGCTCGCTCGGCTCGGGCTACGCCGGCATTGACAACACGCTGTTCTACAAGGACGGCACCATGATGCTGCTCGGCGACGCCAAGAAGATGACCGAGGAAATCGTCAAGGCGATGGATCACTGATCCCGCCGCAACCTTCCACTGGAAGGTTGTCGGTCCATCATCGGAAACAAAAAAGCCCGGTTCGACCGGACTTTTCTATGTTGAAGACCGGTTCAGCGGCTGGTCAGGAAAACCGCTTCCTCGTCGTCGCGCTGCCTGCCGCCCAGTGCTGCCGCAGCGCTGGCGATGAAGGCGCCGATAACCAGCGACAGGGCGCCAAGCAGTGCGAAGGTGGCGCTGCCTTTCCGGGCGGCGTCGGCGGCCTGCTTGGCCTTGACCTTGGCGTCCTCGACCCTGGCCACCAGGGCGTCGACACGCGCCTTGGCGTCAGCCTCGGAAAGCCCGGTGCGGGCGGCGACGAGCTGCGACAGATAGGTCTTGTCGTCAGCCGAAATTTCGCCTGCCGCCGCACTGGCGATGAGGATGCGCGAAGCCTGCCCGGCCGCAGCCGCATCGCTGTCCGGATTGGCCGCCGCGAGCCTGGCGGCATCAGCCGGACGGAACAGCGTATCCACGAGATAGGATGTCGCATTGTCGGTCGGTGCGCTGCCGGCATTGGCGGACGCGCCGGCCGAAGCACCCATGGCGGCGCCCGAGCCAACAGTAGAAGCCGCCTGCACGCCTGAACCAAGCACTGCCGACAGCGCCGACCCGAGAATGCCGACGACCAGCAATGTCGCCAGCGCCCAGGCGAGGAGGCCGTGCGCGGTGTCACGGAAATAGACCTCGTCGGTGTGGATGCCGACCCATTTGGTGCGCAGGCGTCCGGCAAGATAGCCACCGACCCCGGAGGACAGCCATTGCACGATGATGAGCCAGATGGCGCCGGACACCGCGAAGGTGGTCAGCGAGGCACTGGCGCCGGACCACGGCGAGACCATGGTCAGCCCCAGCCCCGAACCGAGCAGCATGAGGATGAAGGTCAGCGTCGAGGCCGCGAAGGCGCCGGCGATGATCGGACCCCAGCTGACGGCCGGGGCGGAGGATTCTGTTGAGGCGGATACGTCGACAGCCGATACGGTGGACTGCATCGACGCCTCCTACCGTACGAACAGCATGATGAGAATGATGATCGGGATCGGAATACCGAGCAACCAGAGCAAAATACCGCGTCCCATAAAGAGCCTCCCTGCGAGAAATTGATCGATGTCGTCACAATGTTCCTGAGCGATTTCCGTTCCGAAGGGCAATGAAATGATTTGCTTGCCGGGAACGGAACTATTTTCCGCGCGGCCCGAGGCACGACTGCGAAACTGTGGATTGGTTCACGGAGTTCCACATGGGCTGCCGTGTATTGTTGGCTCGGTGAGCCGGGGGTAGCATGAGCGATCCCGCCGTCGGATGTCGTCAACGGAGACGCTGATGCCCAAGACTGTCGCATCGCTGGCTTACAAAAAGGCGCAGCCCGGCCAGGCGGTGGTGATCGTGCACGGCATGGGCGAGCAGCGGCCGATGGGTACGCTGAGGGGATTCGTCCAGGCGGTCTGGAGCAGCGATCCCACCCGTGCTCCACCCTACGCCCAGATTCCCGATCCGGCCGTTTCCGGCGCCACGATCAACCAGAGCTGGATCACGCCCGACAGCCGGACCAAGTCACACGAGCTGCGCCGCATCACCACGCCCTACGACGTCGATGGCCGCCGTACCGATTTCTACGAGCTTTATTGGGCCGACATCACGCAAGGCACGACGCGCGGCAGGCTGGCCGCCTGGGTTACGAACCTGTTGTGGCGCAAGCCCGCCGACATTCCGCTCGACGCCCGCAAGCTTTACGTCGCCACACTTCTGATCGTTATCGTCATTCTGGGCGCAGCACTCGTGCTGGCAACATCGGTCTGGCAACAGGCCGTTACCTTGACGACCGGCCTGATGATCACCACCCTCGCTTCTTTTGTCATCTGGGCGGTGGATCAGTTCGCCCTGCCCTATTTCGGTGACGTCGCCGCTTATGTGCGCGCCGAGGCGGCGACGATCGAGAAGCGTGCGCTGATCCGCGACCGCGGCCTGACGTTGCTCAAGACGCTGATGAAGGACGATGCTTACGACCGCATCGTGCTAGTCTCGCACAGCCTGGGGTCGATCATCGCCTATGATTTGCTGCAGATCCTGTGGGCCGAGTTCCGGCCGCGAAGGCTGGAAGCGGTCCGCGACAAGGCCAAACTGGCGGCGGTCGAGGCCATCGACAAGGCAACGCTCGGCTCTGATGGGTCAGCGTGGCCAAAGAACCTTGAAGACCTCGCCGGGTTCCGGCGCGGCCAATGGGCGCTCTACCAGCAGCTTCGGGCCAAGGACGCCGACCACCCGCTGCCCTGGAAGATCAGCGATTTCGTCACGCTTGGCAGTCCGCTCTCCCACAGCGAATTCCTGGTGACCTACAATCTCGCGGAATTCAGGCGTGGCCTTGCCGAGCGCCTGTTCTCGGCCTGCCCGCCGATTGCCGATGACGGGCGCCCCGGCGGCACCGTGCTTTACCGGGAAGGACACAGCCAAGGCAAGGCGCAGCGCGCAGTGCATCATGGCGCGGTGTTTGCGGCAACGCGCTGGACCAACGTCTACGACCGCGGCAATGGCTGGGCGACAGGCGATCCGATTTCCGGTCCGATGACGGAAAACTTCGGCCCCGGTGTGGAGAACATCCAGATCGAGCTTCGCAGCTCACTTGGCCGTATCTTCACGCACACGCTTTATTGGTCATCGACGGCAAACGGCGTTGAAATCGCCCCGCCGGCGGGCACCGCGCCGCGCTCGCATCTGCAAGTGCTGCGCGACGTGGTGGACCTCGGGCGAAAGCTGGAACCAAAGGCCTGACCCCGGAGTGGAGCTTCGGCGGCAAGGCCCCCGCCATCAAATGTCCAGATTGGCCACCGACAGCGCATTGTCCTGGATGAATTCGCGCCGCGGCTCGACCTCGTCGCCCATCAGCCGCGAGAACAAGCTGTCAGCATCGGTTGCGTCATTCACCTTGACCTGCAGCAGCGAGCGCACATTCGGGTCGAGCGTGGTTTCCCAGAGCTGCTCGGCGTTCATCTCGCCGAGGCCCTTGTAGCGCTGCATAGTCAGGCCCTTGCGGCCGGTCGCAAACACCGCGTTGAGCAGCGCCAGCGGCCCCGAAATGGTTTCGGAGACATCCTTGCGGCGCAGCACCGGCGGCTCGCCATAAACCTCCATGAGGCGCGGAGCATAGCGGTCGAGCTGGCGTGCGTCGGCTGAATTTATCAGCCCGGCATCGAGCTGCGCGAATTCCTTGACGCTGCGCACCGTGCGTTCGAACACGTAGCCGCCGACGCCTTCATTGGAGGTCGACAGCCGGCCGGTCCAGCCGCGCTCGGTGTCCTCGGCGATGATGTCGAGGCGCTGGGCGACGCGTTCGGCCATGGCGTTGGCGCGGCCGAGATCGTTCAGCACATCGGCATTGAGCGCACCGGCGATCGCCGCCTGTTCGACCACACCCCTGTTGTATCGCGTATGCAGCCCGTTGATGAGCTGGCGTACTGCCAGTGCATCGTCGATCGAGCCGCGCAGATCCTGTCCGGCCCGCGCCTCGCCGGAGGCAAGCGTCAGCGACGCCTCTTCCAGCCCGGAGCCGATCAGGAATTCCTCGAAGGCGCTCTCGTCCTTGATGTATTGCGAGCTTTTTCCGCGCGTCACTTTGTAGAGCGGCGGCTGGGCGATGTAGAGATGGCCGCGCTCGATCAGCTCCGGCATCTGGCGGAAGAAGAAGGTGAGCAGCAAGGTCCTGATATGGGCGCCGTCGACGTCGGCGTCGGTCATCAGGATGATCTTGTGGTAGCGCAATTTGTCGGCGTTGAACTCGTCCTTGCCGATCGAGGTGCCGAGCGCGGTGATCAGCGTGCCGATCATCTCGGAGCCTAGCATGCGGTCGAAGCGGGCGCGCTCGACATTGAGGATCTTGCCGCGCAGCGGCAGGATCGCCTGGTTCTGGCGCGAACGGCCGCCCTTGGCGGAGCCGCCGGCCGAGTCACCCTCGACGATGAAGATTTCGGATTTCGCCGGGTCGCGTTCCTGGCAGTCGGCAAGCTTGCCGGGCAGAGAGGTGACGCCGAGCGAGCTTTTGCGGGTGATGTCGCGGGCCTTGCGCGCGGCTTCACGCGCCGCGGCCGCCTGGATCACCTTGTCGATGACCACCTTGCCCTCGGTCGGGTGTTCTTCCAGCCATGTGCCAAGCGCCTCGTTGACCAGGCCTTCGACCACGGGCCGCACCTCTGACGAGACCAGCTTGTCCTTGGTCTGCGAGGAGAATTTCGGGTCGGGCACCTTGACCGACAGCACCGCCGTCAGGCCTTCGCGGCAGTCGTCGCCGATCAGCGCCACCTTTTCCTTCTTGGTCAGGCCCGACGATTCGCCATAGCCGGTGATCTGGCGCGTCAGCGCGCCACGGAAGCCGGCCAGATGGGTGCCGCCATCGCGCTGCGGGATGTTGTTGGTGAAGGCCAGCACGTTCTCGTGGTAGCTGTCGTTCCACCACATCGCCACTTCGACGGTGATGCCGTCGCGCTCGGCCTTGATGGCGATCGGCTTGTCGATCAGCGGTTTCTTGACCCGGTCGAGATATTTGACGAACTCTTCCAGGCCGCCATCATAGTGCAGTTCGTGGCGCACGAGATCGGCATGGCGGGCATCGGTCAAAATGATGCGCACCCCGGAATTCAGGAAGGCGAGCTCGCGCAGCCGGTGCTCCAGCGTGCCGAAGTCGAATTCGACCATGGTGAAGGTTTCGGACGACGGAAAGAAGGTGATCTCGGAACCGCTGCGGCCCTCATAGGTGCCGGGCTGCTTGTTCTGCTCATAGCTGCCGGTGGCCTTGAGCGGCGCATCGGCATTGCCATGCGTGAAGCTCATCTCGAAAATCTGGCCGTTGCGGCGGATTTTCAGCTTCAGCCAAGCCGACAGCGCATTGACCACCGAGACGCCGACGCCGTGCAGGCCGCCAGACACCTTGTAGGAATTCTGGTCGAATTTGCCGCCGGCATGCAGCTGCGTCATGATCACTTCGGCCGCCGAAATGCCTTCGCCAGTGTGAATATCGGTCGGAATCCCGCGGCCATTGTCGATAACGGTGACCGAACCGTCGGGATTAAGCGTCACCGTGACCAGGTCGGCATGGCCGGCCAGCGCCTCGTCGATGGCGTTGTCGACCACCTCATAGACCATGTGATGCAGGCCCGAGCCGTCGTCGGTATCGCCGATATACATGCCCGGCCGCTTGCGGACAGCGTCCAACCCCTTCAAAACCTTGATGGAATCGGCGCCGTATTCGGCCTCAGCGCCGTTGGCGTTGTCGCTTTGATCGCTCATGAAAACCTGTCTGATTGATGCCGCATGCTCAGCGCGAAAAAATGGCTTCGAATCACGCCGCTTTGATGTCCTAGATATAGGCGCAAAAGGCGGTTTTTCCAAGGTTTGCGGGCATTTCAGGGCTGAATCCCGAGCTGGCAGCCGGCTATTTTTTCGCGGCTTTCAATTTGGCCAGAAGACGGCGCAGATATTTGATCGTGGGTTTGTCCCTCGGCGCCAGTTTGCCTGTGCGGTCAAGCTCCAGCGTCAGGTCTAGCGCCTGCGACAACACAGCCTTCGGATTCTTCGCCACATAGGCATAGTTGATGTAGGCCTGTACCAGATCGAATTGCCAGATCGCATTGTCCGGATCGGACAGGGCCAACCGCTGGCGGATGGCCAGGCTGGCTTCGAAGGCCTTCTTCGAGCCCTCATAGTGGCGCTGCTTGGTCTCCAGCAGGCCTATTTCCTCGAACGTGATCGACAGGTCGCGCTGCCAGTCGGAATTGCCCGGGTCGAGCTTTGCCAACCGGTCGGCAATGACGAGACTGTCCTGGTAGTTCTGCAAAGCACCGGCGATATCGCCCTGGGCATCAAACACGCCGGCAATTTTTTCCAGACAGACTGACAGGTCGCGCTGCCAATCGGTGTTGCCTGGGTCGCTGGCGGCAAGGTCTCGCGCCGTGGCCAGCGCCTGCTGGTAGGCCTCCAACGCGAGTGGCCAGTCCTTCTGGTCGCCGTAAGCATTGCCGATCTTGGCGTAACCGACCGACAGGTCGCGCTTCAAATCGGTGTCGTTTGAGTCGCGGCGCACCAGCGCTTCGGCGATTATTTGGCTCTTGTTGTAGGCGTCGAGCGCGCCCGCAGCGTCGCCACGCTCGCGCAGGACGTCGCCGATCCTGGTGTAGCTGACGGAGACGGCGCGCTGATGCCTGGGGTCGTCGGGGTTGTTCTGCGCCAGCGCCAGCCGAATTCTCAGGCTCTCTTCGAATGCAGTCTGGGCGCCATCCAGCTGGCCGGCGGTGCGGGCAAGACCGCCGATTTCGTCGTAGGTAATGGTCAGGTCGCGCAGCAGATAGACGCTGTTCGGCTCGGCATCGGCCAATTGCTGCTTGATGAACAGGCTTTGCTGGTAGGCTTGGGCTGCCGCACCCACATCGCCTTGCGTGGCCAGCACATTGCCGATCTTGTCATGGGCCATGGCGAGATCGCCGAGCCAGTCCTTCTTGTCCGGCACGTTTGTGGTCAGGCCCTGCAACATGTCCCTGGCCGCCTCATAGTTTTGCAGGGAGGCCGGCAGATCGCCTTGCGCCATCTTGATGTTGGCGAACTTGATATGGCCGATGGCGAGGTCGCGCTTGACGCTGGGATCGGTTTCCTGACGTGACCGCTGCTCGAGATTGGCGACCAGCGCCGCAAAGGCGCGGCCGGCGGCGTCGGTGTTGCCGACCGTTGTGTAGAGGATGCCGAGCTCTTCCAGCGTGCGGCTTTGGCGGTCGGCCTGTTCCAGGCTGAGCGAGGTCTGCCCGGCTTCGCCATAGAGCGCCAGCACCGTTTCATAGTCCTTGATGGCGGTTGCATAGTCCAGGGTGGCACGCGCCGCGCCGCCCGAGAGAAATCGCGTCGCGGCTTCGGACAGGGTGCGGCTGACGAAATTGGCCTTCAACGCCTGGCGCGAGACATTGTCGACGTCGGCGGCCTTGGCGAGGATCACGCGTGCACCATCGAAAGCGCCGAGCGCCAACTGTTCCTCGGCCTGGCGGCGCAGTTCGGTCACCTGCGGGTCGTCGGCGGCCAGCGTCTTCATCTCGCCGCGCACCTTGACGAAGGCGTCGGCGGCCTCGCGCAATTTGGCGTCCAGGCTTTCGCCGGAGAGATGGCTGGTGTCGGAACTGATCAGCGCGCCATAGAGCGGCGCCAGCGGCATGTCGGCATCGGTGGCGACCCGTTCGACCGCGCCGCGCATTTCCGGCGTCACATCGGCCATGGCAAGCAACAGCCGCTCGCGCTCCGGCAGTTGTTCCTTGGTCGCCGAGGCGAAGAACAGCTTCGGCAGCCCGCTCTCGACGTAGGGCAGCTGTTTTCCGCGCGAAAGGTCGTAGACCTCCTGCTGCACCAGCGTCAGCACCGAGCGGATTTCGAGCCCGTCGGCGCCGAGGTATTTGATCAGCGCCGCTGTAAAGGGCGAATTCGCACCGGTACCGTCGGCAGCCGTCTCGCCGGGCGCCGCCGAAAAGGCGAACAGGATGTTTTCCGCCTTGCCGACGCGTCCGAGGCCCGGCTTGATCTTGTCCACCAGGTCCTTGATCAGCGATGTGGCGCCACGCCCGTCGCCGTTGCCGCCTGTGAACGGATCGCTGCGGCAGGCGTCGAGCACGATCAGCCCGACCTTCGCCGTGGCGGCAACCGCATCGCGCACTTCCTCCAGCGGCAGGCTGGTCTTCTCCAGCTGGTCGAGCGAGGAGGCATCGGCATCGACCGGCAGAAGACGGTTGTCGCCGGAGATTTCGACGCCATGGCCGGAGAAATACACCAGCGCCACGTCGGCGCCCATGGCGTCCTCGCGAAAATCGTCGAGAGCCCGGCGCATGCGCCTGAGATCACGATTGGTCTCGACCACGACCTCGAAGCCGAGCTTCTTCAGCGCCGCTTCCATCGCCTCGCCGTCGTTGACCGGATTGGAGAGCTTCCGCACCAGCCGGTAGTCGTCCTCGGCAATGACCAACGCCACGCGCCGCTCCGCCACCGCTGTGGCGGTGGTCGCAAGCATCAACAGCAAGGCAAACAACAGGCGCAAATCGAACCGCCCCCGGCTCAGTCACCTGCCGACCATTCCACCTCTTTATGGCATGAGCAAGCCGGGGCCGGCTGCGTTACGCAGCCCGCATCGGCTTCAGCGCCCCGCTCCAGCGCGAGAGCTCGTCCAGCATGGTCTTGGTCCCACCCTCTACCTGCTCACTAGCCTGGAAGGAGCCGTCGCTCTCCAGCAGTTTCTGATACATCGGCAGCGCGACGCCTTCCGAGATGGGCATGACGCCCACCGCGGTCAGCAGTGGCTTCAGCGCCTGCGCGGCGCGCAGGCCTCCGGAAACCCCGCCATAGCTGAAGATGGCGGCAGGTTTGTATTTCCATTCGCGCGATAGATAATCGATCGCGTTGACGATCGCCGGAGCGACGAAATAATTGTATTCGGCGCCACGAAGACAAAGGCGTCGGCGGCGTCGATTGCCTTCGACCAGGCCTTCGTATGGTCCTTCTCGTATTTGCCGAGTTTCGGATGGTGCGGTTCGTCCAGAACCGGCAGCTGGAATGCGGCAATGTCGGTCAGCACTGGTTCGAATTTGCCGTGCTCGCGGGCAAAATCCTCCAGCCAGTGGGCGAAGACCGGCCCGGCGCGGCCCGGCCGCGTGCTGCCGATTATGATGTTCAGCTTGTGCTTCAAGCGGACTCTCCTGGGCGATTGGCAGTAGCTGTTGGTAACTGTCACCTATGGCAGAGTGTCCAACCGGACAAGCCGCAACCGTTTCACCGGCGGTCACGATCCGATGAACACACCGTCTGTCGGGCACACCGGGCGCTGCAGCGTTTCAGTTTGCCGTTCGGTCACATGGACGCCCGGATTTCCAGCCACTACATCTGAGCTATCAGCGGAGCACCTCATGGACACGCAGCCCGTCCCCTTCGTGCCGTCGGCGCCCAAGCCGCGCACGACGCCGCCTTCGACGCTGGAGATGATGCGGATCGTCTACCGCAATCCGCTCGAACTGTGGGGCGAGCACACCTACAACGAGCCCTGGATTTCGGCGAATGGCGTCGGCGGGCATCTGATCGTCGCCAACGATCCCGGCCTTATCCGTCACGTGCTGATCGACAACGCCAAGAACTACAAGATGGCGACGGTGCGCCAGATGATCCTGCGACCGATCTTGCGCGACGGGCTGTTGACCGCCGAAGGCGAGGTGTGGAAGCGCTCGCGCAAGGCGATGGCGCCGGTGTTCACGCCGCGGCATATCTTCGGCTTCGCCGAGCCGATGCTGCGCCGCACGATGCAGTTCGTCGCCCGCTATGACGAAGGCGGCATGACCGATGTCGCCCATGACATGACGCTGCTCACCTACGATATCCTGGCCGAGACGCTGTTTTCGGGCGAGATTGCGGGCGAGCCCGGCAGTTTCGCGCAGGAGATCGACCGCCTGTTCGAGACCATGGGCCGCGTCGATCCGCTCGACCTGTTGCGCGCGCCCGAATGGCTGCCGCGGCTGACCCGCATCCGCGGCCGCAAGACCATGGCCTATTTCCGCAAGATCGTCACCGATACGGTCAAGATGCGCGAGGAGCGGCTGAAGCGCGACCCCGACACCGCGCCGCAGGATTTCCTGACGCTTCTGCTGCGCGCCGAAGGCCCCGACGGGCTGACGCGGGCGGAAGTCGAGGACAACATCATCACCTTCATCGGCGCCGGCCACGAGACCACCGCGCGGGCACTGGGCTGGACGATCTACTGCCTCGCCGAAGCGCCGTGGGAGCGCGAAAAGGTCGAGCGCGAGATCGAGGCCGTGCTGGCGCGCGAACCCGACCCAACGAAATGGCTCGAGGCAATGCCGTTCACCCGCGCCGCCTTCGAGGAGGCGCTGCGGCTTTATCCGCCGGCGCCGTCGATCAACCGCGAGCCGATCGAGACGGAGACCTGGAACGATCTGGTGCTCCCCAAGCGCGCGGCCGTACTGGTGATGCCTTGGGTCGTCCACCGCCACAGAAAACTGTGGGACATGCCCGACGCCTTCATGCCCGAACGCTTCCATCCGGGAAACCGCGAGAAGATCGACCGCTTCCAGTATCTGCCGTTCGGCGCCGGTCCGCGCATCTGCATCGGCGCCAGCTTCGCCATGCAGGAGGCGATCATTGCGCTGGCCATCATGCTGTCGCGCTTCCGCTTCGATGTGACCGCCGAGACCAAGCCGTGGCCGGTGCAGAAACTGACGACACAGCCGCAGGGCGGCCTGCCGATGCAGGTCACGCGGCGCGTTTAACGGCGCAACGCCTTGTTACGCGATCCCGGCAGGCTTGCGCTGGAACTGGCCTGCGGCGCGGAAGCGCCAGAGATAGCTGGGCAGGATTGTGCCGATAGACTGCGGCTGGATGTCGAGGCCGGCAAGGTTCCGGTTGGCCTTGTTGGCCTCCTCCGACACAATATTGGGCTGGCGCAGCAGCAGCACCTGGTCCTTGGTCAGCAACGGGTTGGGCAGCAGGCCGACGATCGAGGCCTGCAGATTGGCCATCCACCACGGCACCGGCACCAGGAGCCGCTTGCGCTCGATGACGGTGAGCAGCTCTTCCATGCACTGCTTGAAGGTGAGCACTTGCGGCCCGCCGAGTTCATAGATCTGGCCGCCCTTGATCTTGCCCTCGACCGAACGCGCCACTGCTTCGGCGACATCGCCGACATAGACCGGCTGGAACTTGGTCTGGCCGCCGCCGATCAGCGGCAGCACCGGCGAATAGCGCGCCATGTCGGCGAAGCGGTTGAAGAAACTGTCCTCAGGTCCGAAATTGATCGACGGTCGGAAGATGACGGCGTCCGGGATCGTTTCCAGCACGGCCTTTTCGCCGAGCGCCTTGGTGCGCGCATAGTCGGACTCGGCGTTGAGGTCGGCGCCAAGCGCCGAGATGTGGGTGAGCCCTGCGCCGACCGAGCGTGCGGCTTCGGCGACGGCGCGGGCGCCGAATTCGTGCACGGTGTTGAATTTCTGCCGGCCGCTTTCATGCGGGATGGCGACCAGATTGATGACATGGTCGGCGCCCTGCACGGCGCGGTCGACGGACCAGCGCACGCGCACATTGGCCTGCACCGGCTGGATCTGGCCGACATTGCCGAGCGGCTGCAGATGTCCCGCCAGATCGGGCCGGCGCACCGCCACCCTGATGCGGTAGCCGCGCTTGGCCAGCGCCCGCACGATGTGGCGGCCGACGAAGCCGGAGCCGCCGAAGACGACCACGAGCTTGGGGATCTGCAGGATTTCGGTCATGGCTGGCTCCGGCGCTCGAAAGCTTGGCTGAAGCCGTTTCATAGTCCGTTTTGGGCCAAAGGCAAAGGGTGACGCGTCGTCGCTGCCCCCCTCTTATGGACCCTTCAGAACGCCTTGCCGAGGCGCGCGTCGACCGACTGGCGGTTGCCGCCGCGGATAACGAAGAACAGCAGGATCGCCGCCCATAGAAGCGACTTTTCAGCGCCGGAAAAGCCCTGGCCGACAGTGATCCAGTGGAACCAGACGGTGACCAGCAGCACGATCATGCCGGCAAAGGCGGCGGGCCGAGTCAACAGGCCGATGGCGATCAGAATGCCGCCGAAGAATTCGGTGCAGGACACAAGCAGCGACCAGAACGCGCCGGGATAGAAGCCGAGGCCTTCGACCATCTCGGCGGCGCCGAAAGGATTGGTGATCTTCTGCGAGCCGTGAATGGTGAGAAACCCGCCGGCGACGACGCGCAGAAGGGTTTCGGCGCCATCATGCAGCGACGAATACAGGCGGCCAAACACCGGAACGATAAGTTTGCCCCGGGAAGCGTCGGTGGTTGCGGACATCGTAGCTCCTGTTGTTGTGACGATCCCTTGCAAACGCCCGATGGTTCCGGCAAGTCAAGTTCACAAAAGTTAACTGCCGCCATCATGTTTTAGCACACAGAGCACGAACGCAGAAAACCCCGCCGAAGCGGGGTTTTCCGGGTGACGCAACGGTCGAGACAGAGCGCAACGGGGCGGATAAGCTGAGACGGCATACGCCCGCCCGGGCCCTAAACGCATCCGACAGAAGACACCGACCGGGCAAACCCGACCCGGCAGCTATTGGTCGTTGCGATCGGTAGAAAGGTTCAGCCAGGTCGCGTAAAAATCCGTTGTCGCAGGACTGCTTCAGCCCGAATAGCGCTCGGCGAATTCGGAAATGCGCTGCACCACGGCTTTGGGGGCATTGATGCCGCGCGCCTGCGCCTTCTCGGCCGCTTCGGCCCGCGCCCGGCCCGGCACGTGCACGCCAAAGCGCCGGCGCAGCCGGTCGAGCTGGTCCTTCATGCGTTGCTCGAAATCCGGGTCGAGCAGCTTGGGCTCGACGGCGAGCACGAACAGGCCGGTTCCCGGGCTGTCCGGTCCGCCGGAGAACCAGGGCGCGTCGAGCGACCAGTTGGCGCCCGACAGGCCAGCCGCCAGCACTTCGACCATCAGCGCGATGTTGGCGCCACGCTGGCCGCCGAAGGCCAGCATGGCGCCCTTCATGGCAGCGGCCGGATCGGTGGTCGGATTGCCGCTGGCGTCCAGCGCCCAGCCTTCGGGGATCTTCTTGCCGTCCTCGGCCGCCTTGCGGATGTTGACGAAGGCGGTGGCGCTCGACGACTGGTCGATGACCAGCGGCGCGCCATCGGCGGCGGGTGCCGCAAACGACATCGGGTTGGTGCAATAGACCGGCTTGACCGAGCCCGAGCCTGCCAGCACCGCCGGCCCGTTGGTGGCGGCGAAGGAGACCAATCCCAGCTGCGCCAGACGCCCGGTGAAATAGCCTAGTGCGCCGCACGTATAAGCGTTCTTCTGCGAGAAGATGGCGACGCCGAACAGCTTTGCCGCCTTGGCGAGGTCGTCGATGGTGCGGTCGAAGCCGGTATGGGCGAGGCCGCCACGCGCATCGGAGAGATAGACGGCGAGCGCCGGCCTGGTGATCACCGGATCGGCATTGCCGTCGATGCGGCCGGCTTCCAGCGCTTCGAGGTAATCGATGAAATGGGTCAGCCCGACGGTCGAAAGCCCTTCCGCCTCGGCGGCAATGATCGAGGCGGTGAGCGACCGCGCCGCCTCCTCATTGGCGCCGGCGCCGAGCGCCGCCATCCGGCACAGCCCTGTTGCCTGGTCGAGAGAGAGTTGCATGGTGCGGACCCGATTGGTGGTGAGAGTGAGTAGGGAGTAGTCAGTAGGGAGTAGCGAAAGCAAGCGGTTTCCCGGTCATATGCTGACTACTCACTACTGCCTGCTCACTATTCCCTAGCCCACCTTGTTCGGTATGCGCGCCTCGATCTTGCTGAATGCAAACACCAGTATGCCGGTGATGATCATGTAGATCAGCGCCAAAAGCAGCAAGGGTTCGTAGGTGAGATAGGTGTCCTGCCGGACCTTGGACGAGACGGCGAAGATGTCGATGACGCTGATCGTCGCTACCAGCGGCGTCGACTTCAGCTGCAGCACGGTTTCGCCGGTCAGCGTCGGCAGCGCCCGGTAGATGGCCTGCGGCAGCCAGATGCGGCGGAAAATCTTCCAGCGGCTCATGCCGAAGGCGCGGGCTGCCTCGAGCTGCCCCTTCGGCACGCCGGCAAAGGCGCCGCGCATCACCTCGCCCTCATAGCCGGCGAAGGACAAGGTCAACGCCAGCACGCCATAGGGCCAGGCTTGCCTGAGATACGGCCACATCCAGGATTCGCGAATCCACGGATATTGCGGAAACAGCGAGCCCAGCCCGTAATAGAGCAGCCACAGCTGGATCAGCAGCGGCGTGCCCCTGATGACGGTGCAGAATGTCCTGGCTGGAGCGGAAAGCCAGAACGGGCCGGCGGCCTGCGCCAGCCCGAGCGGCACGGCGAGCAGGAAGCCGAGAAAGCAGGTGACGGCCAGGATCCACAGCGACCGCCAGATGCCGAGAAGCCCCATTTCGTAATATTGCGGCAGCCAATCCCAGCGCATGAAGAAGGCTGCGCCGAAAACCAGCGCGATCGCGACCAGGATCAGCACGATGCGATGCGGCTGCAGCCACAGCGACGTGCGCGCGGCAGCGTTGATGATGGTCGCTTCTCCGGCCATCAGCGCGCATCCTTGAGCGACGGCATACCGCGCCGCGACCAGGCCTCGAGGCGGCCGATGAGCAGGTTGGAGACCAGCGACAAGATGAGATAGAGCACGCCCGCGGCGAAAAAGAAGGTGAAATAGGCTTTGGTGACGCCCGCCGCCTGCCGCGTCGCCAGCGCCAGTTCGTAAAAGCCGACGACCGCCAGAAGGGCCGTATCCTTGGTGGCGATCAGCCACAGATTGGCGAGCCCGGGTATGGCGAAGGGCAGCATTGCCGGCAAGGTGATGCGCCGCAGCATGAGCCCGGGTGACATGCCATAGGCGCGGGCGGCTTCGATCTGGCCCTGCGGTATGGCCAGGATGGCGCCGCGGATCACTTCGGTCGAATAGGCGCCCTGGACAAAGCCGAGCACGGCGATGCCCGCGGCAAGGCCGCTGATGTCGACGCGCTGGTAGCCCATAGCGGTCAGCGCCTGGTTGATCAGGTCTGTTCCGGCATAATAGAGCAGCAGGATCAGCACCAGTTCGGGCACGGCGCGCACGATGGTGGTGTAAACCGCCAGCAGGTCGCGCACGACAGGACCGCCATAGAGCTTGCCAAAGGCGCCACCGGTGCCGATCAGAAGACCGAGGACCGTGGCGCCGAGCGCGATCTCGATCGAATGGAGCAGCCCAAGCAACAGCGTGCCGCCCCAGCCCGGCGGATTGGGCGAGAGAAGTTCTATGATGCCGGCCGCCGAGGCCGAAAGAAGTGCGTCGATCAGCGTCGCCCCCGGATTGCTGGGTCCAACCACCGCCGACGGCAGCGCCGGCGGCAAGCATGTCTGGGAAAGGTCGGGCAGGAGGGGCATGGCGTTGGCGCCATGCCCCTCAGCTCATGCGAGGATCGTCAGTTCGACTGCGCGCCGCCACCACCGTAAATGTCGAAATCGAAGTATTTCTTCGATATCTCGTCATATTTGCCGTTCGAGCGGATCGCCTTGATGCCGGCGTTGATCTTGGCCTTAAGGTCGGTGTCTTCCTTGCGCACGCCGGCGCCCACGCCCGGTCCGAGCACTTCATCGTCCGGAGCCACCATGCCCTTCAGATCGCAGCAGGCCTTGCCCTGGTCCGACTTCAGAAATGCGTCGAGCGCGATCGAATCCGCCTGGACGGCGTCGAGGCGGCCTGCGGCCAGATCGTTGTTGGCTTCGTCCTGCGTCTGGTATTCCTTGATCTCGGCGGCCGTGGGCCCGAAATGCTTCTTGGCATAGGCCGAATGGGTGGTCGACACCTGCACGCCGAGCACTTTGCCCTTGAGATCGTCGGGCGTGGCGCCGAATTTCTGGTCCTTCGGCCCGATGATGGCGGTCGGCGTGTTGTAGTACTTATCCGAGAAGTCGATGGTCTTCTCGCGTTCGGCAGTGATCGACATCGAACTGGCGATGACGTCGATCTTCTTGGTCGTCAGCGCCGGGATGATGCCGTCCCAGGCGACAGGCGTGATGACGCAGTCGAGCTTCTCCTCGGCGCAGACGGCGTCGATGAACTCGATTTCCCAGCCAACCCATTTGCCGGAAGCGTCCGGCGAGGTGAAGGGCGGATAGGGCTCGGCGGCGACGCCGATCTTGACCGGATCGGCCTTGGCCACGCCCATGGCGGCGACGCCGAGCAGCAGCGCTGCGGCGAATGTTTTCAGAACAGTCTTCATGTCACGACTCCCAGTTTGTTGTTGGTTCCCGGTTTTCTTCCGTCCCGGCTTGTCCTAGCCGATGTTGCGGATGAACTGCTTCAGCCTTTCGGATTTCGGTGCGCCGAATATCTGCTCCGGCGGCCCCTCTTCCTCGACCAGCCCGTTGCAGAGGTAGACGACATGGGTCGCGACCTCGCGGGCGAATTTCATTTCATGCGTGACCAGCACCATGGTGCGGCCCTCGCGCGCCAGGTCGCCGATCACCTTCAGCACCTCGCCGACCAGCTCCGGGTCGAGCGCCGAGGTCGGCTCGTCGAACAGCATGACGCGCGGGTTGATGGCCAGGGCGCGGGCGATCGCCGCGCGCTGCTGCTGGCCGCCCGAGAGATAGGCCGGATAGACGTCGCGCTTTTCGGCCAGGCCGACGCGCGCCAAAAGCTTTTCGGCTTCCCTGATCGCCACGTCGCGCCTGACGCCCAGAACATGCACCGGAACCTCGATGACGTTCTCGATCAGCGTCATGTGGCTCCACAGGTTGAAGTTCTGGAACACCATGCCGAGCTTGGCGCGGATGCGTTCGATCTGCCGGCGGTCGGCGGGCACGGTGTGGCCGTGGCTGTCGGCCTTGAGTTTGATCTCCTCGCCATTGACGCGGATGATGCCGCTGGTCGGGTTTTCCAGGCAGTTGATGCAGCGCAGCAGCGTCGACTTGCCGGAACCCGAGCCGCCGATAATGGCGATCACCTCGCCGTCGCGCGCCGACAGCGAAACGCCTTTCAGCACATGCAGATGGCCGAATTTCTTGTGCAGGTTCTCGACATGGATGGCTTCGGCGGCGCCGTCCTGCGCCTTGCCGGATTGGACTGCGGCGGTTCCCGCCGCGCTCACCGGGGAACCTCTGCCACAGGGTCCACGGCAGATCGTCGAACGTCTATCCGGCTAATCAACATACGCTGTAATGCCCACTCCAGACTTCAGCATGGACCCAACAGCGCGAGCCCGTCAATCCCGCTCATTACGGCACTTGCGGCCTTATTGTGCAAGTGTATAAATAGCCTCCGATGAAATTTCTTCCATTTTTTTCACCCTGAACACGGCATTGAAAAGGGCACTGATGAGCGCTTTCGGATCACAGTCCATGGCGGCGCCGTTGCGGCGCGTGCTGATGCGGTCGGCGGCCAATGCCATGCGCGGTGCCGACCGGGCTACCTGGCACTATGGCCCGGGTTTCGACCCGGCGAAAGCGGCGGCGCAGCACGCGGCTCTCGCTGAGCTGGTGACGGCGTCCGGCGCCGAAATCGAATGGATCGATGACAATGCCGACGGGCTGTCGGATTCCGTATTCACCCACGATCCGTCACTGATGACCGATCGCGGCGCGCTGATCCTGTCCATGGGCAAGCCACTGCGCGCCAGGGAGCCATCGCTGCATGAGGAAACCTACACACGCTTGGGTATTCCTATCCTCGGCCGCGTCGAGGCTCCCGGCCAGGTCGAAGGCGGCGATTGCGTATGGCTGGATAAAAACACGCTGGTAATCGGGCGCGGGGTGCGCTCCAACCAGGAAGGCATACAGCAGGTTTCCAACCTGCTGACGCCGCTCGGCATTTCCGTCTACGGCTTCGATCTGCCGCTGTGGCAGGGCGAGGAGGCGTGCCTGCATCTGATGTCGGTGATCAGCCCGCTGGCCGACGACCTGGCCCTGGTCTATTCACCGCTTTTGCCGGCGCCGTTCTATCAGTTGCTGAAGGCGCGCGGCATCCGGCTGGTGGAAGGCGACGCCGAAGAGTTTGCCGCGTCCAACGGCCTCAGCCTGAACGTGCTGCCGACCAGCCCGCATAAGGTCATTGCCGTCGCCGGCTTTCCCAAGACCAAGGCCGCGATGGAAGCCGCCGGCTGCACGGTTCAAATCTTCGAGGCGGATGCCCTCTGCATCGCCTGCGAAGGTGGGCCGACATGCCTGACGCGGCCCATCCTGCGGCAATGAATGAGCGCCGCAAGTTCCGCCGCGAGGGCGAGGAGCGGCGGCGGCAGGATTTGATCGACGCGACCCTGGACAGCGTGGCCGAACATGGGCTGGAGGGCGCCAGCCTGCGCACCATCGCACTGCGCGCCGGTGTCACCGCCGGGCTGATCCGGCACTATTTCCCCGGCAAGGAAGACTTGCTGCAGGAAGCGTACGCGGCGCTGATGGGCCGCATGACCGAGCAGGCGAAGGCGGCATTGCTCATGGAAGACGCCTCGCCGCGCCAGCGCCTTGCGGCCTTCGTTGCCGCCAACCTCAACGCGCCGATCATCGATGCACGCGTGTTTTCGCTCTGGGCAACCTTCATCGGCCGCGCCGGCGCGGATCCGAGCCTGGCTCGCGCCCACCGCGAAGGCTATCTCGGCTTTCGCAACGAGGTGGAAGCAGTCGTTGCCGAAGTGCTCGGCGCCGAGCAGCGCAGGCCAAACGCAAATGAGCTGCGCCGCCATGCCATCGCGATCAACGCGATCATCGACGGGCTCTGGATCGAAGGCTGTCTGGCCGCAGAGATGTTCTCGCCTGGCGAATTGGCGGGGATCGGCGTCAAAGCCATAGAGGCCGAGCTCGGCCTCGCGCCGCAAACGCAATTCCAGGAAAAGTGAGAAGCGGTTTTCCGTCCGGAATTGCGTTAAAAACAAAGAGGTAGAGCCGATCATTGTTTCCGTTGAACAGTGGTCGGCACTAACGGGAGAGAACCCATGACCACCATCGGCGAAGCCCTCATCACGCTGCTCGAAGCGCATGGCGTCGACACCGTTTTCGGCATTCCTGGCGTCCACACTGTCGAGCTTTATCGCGGGCTGGCGCGTTCAAAGATACGCCATGTCACGCCGCGTCACGAACAGGGCGCCGGCTTCATGGCCGACGGCTATGCCCGTGCCAGCGGCCGGCCGGGCGTTGCCTTTGTCATCACCGGACCGGGGCTGACCAACACCATCACCGCAATGGGCCAGGCGCGCGCCGATTCGGTGCCGATGCTGGTGATTTCGGGCGTCAACGCGATGCCGACGTTGGGAAAGGGACTGGGCTTCCTGCACGAACTGCCGGACCAGCGCGGCATGATGGAGAAGGTGGCGCTGTTTTCGCAGCGTGTCACCGAGGCCAGCGAATTGCCTGGCGCTTTGGCGCGGGCCTTCGCGCTGTTTTCGTCGTCGCGGCCGGGCCCCGTCCATATCGAGATCCCGACCGACGTCATGGTCAAACCGGCCGACGGCATCGCTGCTTCGCTCACCAATGCAGCGCCGCCGGCGCCGGATGGCGCGGCCATTGCCGAGGCAGCCAAACTGATCGCAGCCGCGCGCCGGCCGCTGATCCTTGCCGGTGGCGGCGCCAAGCGCGCCGAACAGCCATTGCAGCTTTTGGCCGAGCGGCTCGGCGCGCCTGTCGCCCAGACCGCCAATGCGCGCGGTCTGCTGCATGCACATCCGCTTTGCGTGCCGGCCAGCCCCAGCCTGAAGGCGGTGCGTGCGCTGATGGCAGACGCCGATCTGGTCATCGCCGCCGGCACCGAATTCGGCCCGACCGACTATGACGGTTACAGCGATGGCGGCTTCGTGCTGCCCGCCAATCTGATCCGCATCGATATCGGCGCCGACCAGCTCGCCCGCCGCCCGGTGAGCGTCGGCATCCAGGCCGATTGCGCGGAGGCGCTTGGCGCACTGCTTGGCGCGCTCCACCCTGATCATGCCGCGGCGAAGGACGGCGAGAGCCGCGCAGCCGCGTCGAGAAAGGCGGCCTTTGCCGAGCTCAGCCCGGCCTATGCCGCGCAGGTGCGTGCGGTGGAAACCATTCGCGACGCGCTGCCGGGCGCCATCATCGTCGGCGATTCCACCCAGCCGATCTACGCCGCCAACCTTTACTACGACCATGACCGGCCAGGCGGCTGGTTCAATGCCGCCACCGGTTTCGGCGCGCTCGGCTACGGACCACCGGCGGCGATCGGCGCAGCCCTTGCCATGCCCGGCGTGCCGGTGGTCTGCCTCACCGGCGACGGCGGCTTCCAGTTCACCTTGCCGGAGCTGGGCGCGGCGCTCGATGCACCCGCACCGGTCATCTTCGTCGTCTGGAACAACAGATGCTATCGCGAGATCGAAACGTCGATGCTCGATGTCGGCGTCGAGCCGGTCGGCGTGTCGCCGGCGCCGCCGGATTTCTGCAAGCTGGCCGAGGCCTACGGCATATCAGCCGAACGGCTTGCCGGTACTGCCGGTCTCGCCGATGCGCTCAAACGCGCACGCGCAACCAGACTGCCGCACGTCATCGAAATCACCATCGACTGACGCTTGACCGCGCGCTTTACGTCAATGCGCGGGTCAGAAGGGGGCGGTCGGCGACTTCGAGCGATGCAAAGACGCAACAACTGCCATGTCGAGATGTCGGTTGAGTGATCGTGCAAAAGGCGCGACGCTCTGCGTCGGCGCGGCACGACAAGCGACATAATCATAAGAAACGACAGGAGCGTCCAGGATGACGGAAACAGTTCAGGGCAAGCATATCGTGGTGACCGGTGGCACCGGGGCGCTGGGTGCCGCGGTCGTCGGCAAATTGCTGGCGGACGGCGCGATCTGCCATGTGCCGAATGCCCACGCGTCGGCCCCCTCGCATTTCCCCTTCGCGGCCCATGATCGCGTCCGGCTGGCGCACAATGTCGATCTCGCCGATCCTGCCAAGGTCGATGCCTTCTATGACAGCGTCCCCGAATTGTGGGCCTCCATCCATCTGGCCGGCGGCTTTGCCGCAGCCCCGGTCGAGAAGATCGAATCCGCATCCTTTGCCGAAATGATGGACACCAACGCCCGCACCGCCTTTCTGTGCTGCCGCGCGGCAGTGCGCTCCATGTTGGGCTCGAACACAGCGGGCCGCATCGTCAATGTCACGGCACGCGCCGGGCTCGACCCGCGCCGAGGCGCCGGCATGGTCGCCTATACCGCGAGCAAAGCGGCAGTGGCGGCGATGACCGTGGCGATGGCGGAAGAGCTGAAGCACAAAGGCATACTGGTCAACGCGGTGGCGCCCTCGACGCTCGATACGCCGGCCAACCGCGCCGACATGCCGGATGCCGATTTCGGCAAATGGGTCAGCCTCGAAGCCGCCGCCGAGGCAATCGCCTATCTGGCATCACCGGCCAATCTGGCAATGAGCGGAACGCTGGCGCCACTTTACGGCCGCGCCTGAAGTTCCGCCGCGCAGGCGACTCATTTGGTTTGGCTTCCGATGGCGGCCTTTGCCGACCTCGCCTGAGTCTACAGCGGAGGTTGGCCATTCAATCATGGCGTCCGCCGACGCCTCCACGGCATTAGAAGGCCTGCGACTACGTCAGGTTCGAGACGCCCGCTTCCACGACCTCGACTGCGTCGCCGATGGCGATCGCGCCGGCGTTGTTGGGAATCGCATTCTGGCCGAAGATGATGCCGCCCTTGGCGGAGCGGTGGAGTTTGCCAAGCGTCTGCAACGGCTCGCGCGGGTCCGGCTGCTCGCCGCTCAACGGATCTCGGGTGGTGATGACGCAGCGCGAGCAGGGCTTTGCGATCCGCAACTCCACCGTGCCGATGCGGATCGTCTTCCAGCTGTCTTCAGGCCATGCGCCTTCTGCGTCGACGACGATGTTTGGCCGGAACCGCGCCATCTCGATGGGCCTGGCAAGATGGCTGTTCAGATGGTTCAGCGAGCCTGTCGTGGCGATCAGCAGCGGAAAACCGTCGGCAAAGCCGACGAAATCGCCGGGCTGGCCGAATTCCGCATCGACCGGCCGGTTTTGCGGATCGTCGAAATAGACGAGATCGACAGGCCGGCCAAGAATAGCCGAGAGATAGGCGCCGGCGGCCGGATCGCCCGGCCGCGCGGCAGCCATATCCTTCCAGATCTTGACTTGCCGGAGCGCGGTGCCGGGAGCCGGAGCCTCGACGAAGTGCGAGCCATGCCTGTCATGTTTCAACAGGATGCCCGTTCCGCGATGCTCGACGTCGATCGTCGTCATATCAGGTATCTGGCGAATGGTGAGGAACTGCCCATCCTTGTCGACGACCATCCAGCGGCGGTCGCCTTCCATGCCCATTGTCTCGATGTCGGCGCTCGGCACGGCATGGCCGCGCAGGCTCTTGACCGGATAGCGATAGAGTTCGACGACCTTCATCCCGCATGCTTCTCCGTTGCCCGAAGGGCCGGACTTCCGTGTTTACGTCTGCAACGACGGCCGAGCCTACAACCGCGCGTGTGGAATTGAAGGGGTTGCACAGTCTTAGTCTAGTGCCAATCGCGCAGCCGAGCATGAAAAACCCGCGAGCCTTGCGGCCCGCGGGTTTTCTTGTTCAGGCTGCGCGCGAGGCGCAGCCGAGGCTTACGCTTGCGCGAAGCGGCTTACGCGCTGCGCGCAAAGCGGCTTAGCTGCCCTGCTTCTTCAGCGCGGCGCCAAGGATGTCGCCCAGCGAAGCGCCGGAGTCGGTAGAGCCGTACTGTGCGACGGCTTCCTTCTCTTCGGCGATTTCCAGCGCCTTGATCGAGACCTGCAGCTTGCGGGTCTTCTTGTCGAAGGCGATGACGCGGGCGTCCAGCTTCTGGCCGACCGAGAAGCGCTCGGGGCGCTGCTCGTCACGGTCACGGCTGAGGTCGTTGCGCTTGATGAAGGTCTCTATGCCGCTGTCGACCAGCCGCACTTCCAGGCCGCCATCCTTGATGCCGGTGACTTCGCAGGTGACGACCGCGTTCTTGCGCAGTTCGCCTGAAGTCGCCGCTTCGCCGACCGTATCCTTGGCCAGCTGCTTGATGCCGAGCGAGATGCGCTCCTTGTCGATGTCGACGTCGAGCACCTGCGCCTTGACCATGTCGCCGCGATTGTACTCTTCGATGACCTGCTCGCCCGGACGGGTCCAGTCGAGGTCCGAGAGGTGCACCATGCCGTCCACGTCGCCTTCAAGGCCGATGAACAGGCCGAACTCGGTCTTGTTCTTGACCTCGCCCTCGACCTGGCTGCCGACCGGATGGCTCGCGGCAAAAGCCTGCCACGGATTCTCGAGCGTCTGCTTGAGGCCGAGCGAGATGCGGCGCTTGGCCGGATCGACCTCGAGCACGACCACGTCGACTTCCTGCGTCGTCGACAGGATCTTGCCGGGGTGCACGTTCTTCTTGGTCCACGACATTTCCGAAACGTGGATGAGGCCTTCGATGCCCGGCTCCAGCTCGACGAACGCGCCGTAGTCGGTGATGTTGGTGACGGTACCCTTGATCTTCTTGCCGATCGGGAACTTGGTGCCGATCTCGGACCACGGATCGCTCTCGAGCTGCTTCATGCCGAGCGAGATGCGGTGGGTTTCCTGGTTGATGCGGATGATCTGCACCTTGACCGTCTGACCGATGTTGAGGATCTCGGTCGGGTGGTTGACGCGGCGCCATGCCATGTCGGTGACATGCAGCAGGCCATCGATGCCGCCGAGGTCGACGAACGCACCGTAATCGGTGATGTTCTTGACGACGCCTTCGACAACCTGGCCTTCTTCGAGGTTCTGCACGATTTCCGAACGCTGTTCGGCGCGGCTTTCCTCGAGCACGGTGCGGCGCGACACCACGATGTTGCCGCGGCGGCGATCCATCTTGAGGATCTCGAAGGGCTGCGGGTTGTGCATCAGCGGAGAGACATCGCGGATCGGGCGGATATCGACCTGGCTGCGCGGCAGGAAGGCCACGGCGCCGTCGAGGTCGACGGTGAAGCCGCCCTTGACCTGGTTGAAGATGACGCCTTCGACGCGCTCACCCTTGGTGAACTTCTCTTCGAGCTTGACCCAGCTCTCTTCGCGGCGGGCCTTGTCGCGCGACAGGACGGCTTCGCCCAGCGCGTTTTCGATGCGCTCGACCATGACCTCGACCGTGTCGCCGACCTTGAGCGTCGAGTCCTTGCCCTTGACGCCGAATTCCTTCAGCGGCACGCGGCCTTCGACCTTGAGGCCGACATCGATGATGGCCATGTCTTTTTCGATCGCCAGGATCGTGCCCTTGACGACCTGACCTTCGCCGGAGTGACCGGTGGTAAATGATTCTTCGAGCAGGCTCGCGAAATCGTCGCGAGTGGGATTTGCAGCTGACATATTTTCTCCTGGAGTGCCCCGCATCTGAAGCGGGACGGGCGCCGTGGGTTAGCGTTGCGTTGGCCTGCCGGCGTTCCGGGCTACAAAAGCCCTGGGCCGCCTAAGCGGCAATTCCGGCGCATGAAGAATGCTGGCAGGCTGGTTCGTGCCCGATATGGGTATTTTCTTCGCTTCCGGCAATCGGTGGAGCGGGAAAACCCTGGATCAGGCTTTGTCTCTCTTGGCCAGGGCGTCGTCGATGATCGCTTTGGCCGCCAGAAACGCGGCCTCTATAGCCATTTCGGAGGTATCAAGCAAGTGCGCGTCCGCCGCCGGCTTCAGCGGCGAGTCGGCGCGGCCCATGTCGCGCTCGTCGCGGCGCACAATATCGGCAAGAATTTCGGCGAAATCGGCGGTGCCGCCGATGCTTTCGATCTCGGCCAGCCGGCGCTGCGCCCGCACTTCGGCGCTCGCCGTCACATAGAGCTTTATGTCGGCGTCAGGGCACACAACCGTGCCGATGTCGCGCCCGTCGAGCACCGCGCCTGGCGGTGTCCTGGCGAAATCGCGCTGCTTTTCGACCAGGATGCGCCGGACGGTAGGGTAAATCGCGACCTTCGAGGCCGCCTCGCCAACCGCATGCGCCGACAGCACCGCACGGTCGAGCTTTGCCAGATCGACCTGGCGTGCGGCGGTTTCGGCTGCTGAGACATTGTCGAGTGGCAGCGCGTGCCGGATCAACGCATAGGCGACGGCGCGGTAGGTGAGGCCGGTGTCGAGCAGGTTGAGGCGGTAGTGGTCGGCCAGCCGTCGGGCCAGCGTGCCTTTGCCGGCGCCGGCGGGACCGTCGATGGCGATGGTGAAGGTCATTGGCGGGCCAACACGAAAGACAGACGCCGCGATCCTTCGCGCCCCCCTCTGTCCTGCCGGACATCTCCCCCTCCAGAGGGGAGATCAGAAGCTTCTGCGCCCCACTCTTTCCTGCAATTTCGAAAACTGGCGAAAGCCGCTGTGACGGCCGATCTCCCCCCTTGAGGGGGAGATGTCCGGCAGGACAGAGGGGGGCGCTGTCCCGCCGACATCTCTGCTTGCTTTGCGCTTGGCATCAACCTACCCGATCTCCGCACCGAGCCCCGTCATCAGACCCATGAACTCCGGGAAACTCGTCGCGATCATGGCGGCGTCGTCGATGGTCACCGGCTTTTCCGTTGCCAGCCCCATTACCAGGAAGCTCATGGCGATACGATGGTCGAGATGCGTCTGCACCGTCGTGTCCTGGCCATTGGGATGGCCGCCCAGCCCCTTGCCGCCGGGCTTTCCGCGCACCGCGAGCGAAGCTTCGCCTTCGGCGCAGTCGACGCCGTTGAGCTTCAGCCCATTGGCAACCGCTGCCAGTCGGTCGGATTCCTTCACCCGCAGCTCTTCCAGCCCCTGCATCAACGTCTCGCCCTCGGCGAAGCTCGCGGCAACCGCCAGCACCGGATATTCGTCGATCATAGACGGCGCCCGCTCGGGCGGCACGGTGACGCCCTTGAGCTCGGAGTAGCGCACGCGCAGATCGGCAACATCCTCGCCGCCGGCATTGCGCGGGTTCAAGATGTCGATCTGGCCGCCCATTTCCTGCAACGTTAGAAGCAGGCCGGTGCGGGTGGGGTTCATCAGCACGTTCTCGATGACGATGTCCGAACCCGGCACGATCAGTGCCGCGACCAGCGGGAAGCCGGCCGAGGAGGGGTCGCCGGGCACGGCGATGGTCTGCCCCGTCAATTTGCCCTGGCCCTCGATGAAGATGTGGCGCACGCCGCGCTCGTCGGTCTCGACCGAGAGATTGGCGCCAAATCCCCTAAGCATCTTTTCGGTATGATCGCGCGTCATCACCGGTTCGATCACGGTGGTGATGCCGGGCGTGTTGAGGCCTGCCAGCAGCACGGCCGACTTCACCTGCGCCGAGGCCATCGGCACGCGGTAGGTAATGGGTGCGGCGTGTTTCGGCCCATGCAGCGTGATCGGCATGCGGTCGCCCGGCGTCGCCTTCAGCACCTGCACGCCCATCTGGCGCAAGGGTTCGAGCACGCGGCCCATCGGCCGTCCCGACAGCGATGCGTCGCCGATGAAGGTCGTTTCCATGTCGTAAGTGCCGACGAGGCCCATTGTGAGGCGGGAGCCGGTACCGGCATTGCCGAAATCGAGCGGGCCTTCCGGCTGCAGCAGCGCGCCATTGCCGGTGCCGCGGATCACCCACTCGGCGCCGCGCTTCTCGATATGCGCGCCCATCGCCTTCATGGCGGCCGCCGTGCGCATCACATCCTCGCCTTCGAGCAGGCCGGTGACGCGGGTTTCGCCGGAGGCAAGGCCGCCGAACATCATGGAACGGTGCGAAATCGACTTGTCGCCCGGCACGCGAGCGGTGCCGGAAAGGGCGGATGATTTGCGGGCGGTGGCCGGCTTGGCAGCGGCGGCGTGAGACATGGAATTTCCCTGGACGGAATGCCGGCGCACCGGCGCTTTTCATTTGTTGCGGCGGTCTCGTATCACGGCGGGCACGAATGGTCATCCCCATGGTCGTCGCTTGGCGCGAGGCCTTTCAGTGCTTGGTTTTGTGACGCCGGCTTTTCGCTTTGACAGCGCGGTAAACTGTGGTTAAGGGGACCACTCTTTTACTGACGAGGCTTGACGTGGCAAAAAACGAACTTGGCACAAAGCGTGTCGACCCTGAAACGGGCCGAAAATTCTACGACCTGAACAAGGACCCTGTCGTCTCGCCCTATACGGGCAAGACGTATCCGCGTTCCTATTTCGAGGACGGCAAGATCGCCGCCCTCGAAGAGGAAGAGGAAGTGGCCGAGAAGGAAGTGGACGCCGAGGAAGAAGAAGGCGTTGAAGTCGTCTCGCTTGAAGAGGCCGACGAAGACGTCAAGGCCGGCGACGAGCTTCCCGACCTGGGCGACGACGAGGACGATGTCGATCTAGGCGACGATGAGGACGATACTTTCCTTGCCGACGAAGAGGAAGAAGACGACGATGTCGCCGACATGATCGGCGTCGGCGACGACGACGACGAAGTCTAAGAACGCTTCGAACGCATGCATTTAGCGGCGTTCACGGGCTATGACGAAAAAGCGGCCCTCGAAGGCTTGATCTTCAGGGAAGGCGGGGTTAGAAGCCGCCTGCACTAAACGGCGCGGTCCTGAAACCCGCGCCGGACCTCTCGCCGGCAACGGCGACGGCTGACTGCCGGAGTGGGGCCATAGCTCAGTTGGGAGAGCGCTTGAATGGCATTCAAGAGGTCGTCGGTTCGATCCCGATTGGCTCCACCAAACAGTCTCTTTCCGACGCTCGGTTTCGCGGCATTCATGCTTGTCGCCTGCCAGTCGGCGCCTGAACCATCATCGCCGCCCGCACCTCAGCCCATGGAGCCTGCCGCGATCTCTGCTCCTGATGGTGCGGCGGTCCTCGATCCATCCGTGCGGGTTATGCCGCCCGGCGAAGGCGTCCCGGCCAAATATGTCGCGTTTTCCGGCATATGGGGCGGACAGCTGGACGGGATGTATGACGGCAAGCTCGCCGTGCTGACGATTACGCGCGGCGGCAATGTCACCGCCACCTATGCCTGGGGCGATGTCGCCGACAACAAACCGGGCGTGGCCGATGGCGAAGGCAAGATTTTCGGCAACACGTTGAAACTGCGGCGCCTTCCCAATGGCGCGGACGTCAGCGCGGTCATTCAGGCGGACGGAACGCTGGCCGTCACCTATGGGCTTGCCGACCGAACCTATACGGGCACGTTCACCAAGCAATAATCGCGAGAGCTAATCTTCCGGGGGAGCCACGGCTGGCCCCTTCCCTTGATCAGTGCAATCCGAATTCGCGCAGCAATTCTTCACGGTAGCGCACGAAGCGGCTCTCGCTGCGCTCGCGCGGGCGTGGCAGGTCGATGTCGATCAACCGCGCCGCGCCGCCTTTCTCCTTGGGCAGGATCAGCACCCGGTCAGCCAGATAGATCGCCTCCTCCAGATCGTGGGTGACCATCACCATGGTGACGTTCTCCTCGCTCCAGATGCGCGCCAGTTCCTCCTGCATGCCGATCTTGGTCATGGCGTCCAGGGCCCCCAGCGGCTCGTCGAGCAGGAGGATCTCGGGCTGCACGGTGAGCGCCCGGGCGATGCCGACGCGCTGCGCCATGCCGCCGGAAAGCTGGCTCGGAAAAGCATCGGCGAATTCGGCAAGGCCGACCAGGGCGACGTAGAAGCGGGCGCGTTCCTCGGCCTGCCTCTTGGGAACACCGCGCACTTCGAGGCCGAACGCGACATTGCCGAGCACGCTCAGCCACGGCAGCAGCCGCGGTTCCTGGAAGATCACGGCACGCTCGGCGCCGACGCCATGCACCGGCTGGCCGTCGATCGCGACACCGCCGCTGTCGGCCGCCTCCAGCCCGGCCAGAATACGCAGCAGCGTGGTCTTGCCGGAGCCGCTGGCGCCGACGATGACCAGGCATTCCCCCGAACGAATGTCGAGGTTGAGCGTCCGCAGCACGGCAAGCTGGCGCCCGCCGAGGCTGAAGGATTTGGACAGGTCGCGGATCGAGACCTCTCCGCCACGGTTGGAACCGGCCATCTTGTCTCTCAGCTATTTCAAAGCTCAGTTGATCTTGGTTTCGCCGGGCCGGTACAGGATGTCGGCGGCTTTCAGCTTGCCCTTGGCCAGACGGCCGTCTCGCTCCAGCACGGCGACCCAGAAGTCGATGTCGCGATCGGTCGCCTGCGCACCTTCGCGCAGACCAAAGCCGGTCCAGTAGCGGGCGAGATCGCCGTTTTCGCCGCGCTTGTCGAGGATAGTGGCCAGCACCTTGCGGGCTTCGTCCGGGTTCTGGCGCGACCAGTCCGAGGCGCGCGCCGACTGTTCGACGAAGTTGCGCGCCGCATCCGGGTTGGCGGCAATGAAGTCGCGCCTGAGTACGACGAAGCCGCCGGCGAGTTCGCCGAGCACCTGGGTGTCGTCGAACACGCCGCGCACGCCGCCGTTGGCGACCAGCGCGCCGGCAAAGGTCGCCTGCCAGTAGCCGAGGCCGGCAATGTCGACCTGGCGCGAGCGCAGCGTCTGCTCAAGCTGCGGGCCGGGCACGACAATGAGGTTGGCGGCGGTCGGCGGCAGGCCGACGCTGTGCAGGGCCTCACGCACCGTATAGTCGAGATGAGCGCCGAGCGTGTTGACCGAGATGGTCTTGCCGGCAATGTCGGCGATCGATTTGATCGGGCTGTCTTCCAGCACGTAGAAGACGCTCTTCACATCCTTGTTGATGCCGTTGCTCGGATACGCCGCGACGAAGTCGTTGCCGCCGGAGATCGAGTTGATCACCGCTGCGGTGGCGGCCGAGCCGATGTCGACGCTGCCGGAAGACAGCGCAAACAGCGATTCCGGTCCACCCGAGGAATAGCCGACATTCTCCAGCTCGACGCCGAGCCCTTTGAAGTAGCCGAGCTCGTCGGCCAGCTCGTGCGGGGAGATGCTGCCACGGCTGGCGAGGTAGCGGAACTTGACGGCTGCGGCTTGCGCAAAGGCCAGGCGCGGCAGGCCGGCGGCGATGAGGCCGGCGGCAAGCGGCGCGCCGGCAAGCAGCGAACGGCGGGTGATTTTCATGATCGGGTCCTTGTGAAGTAAACGGTGAGGGGCGGACTGCTCAGTTGACAGGATTGCTCCAGCGACAGAGCCGCCGCTGCAGGGTGACCAACGCCTGGTTGGCGATCAGGCCAAGCCCGGCGAGGATGACGATTGCCGCAAACATCAGCGGGATCTGGAAATTGTACTGCGCGTTCATCACCTGGAAGCCGATGCCCTTGTTGGCACCGATCATCTCGGACGCGATCAGCAGCAGCAGCGCCGTGGTGGCGCTCAGCCGCAAGCCGACGAAGATCGACGGCACGGCGCCCGGCAGTACGACGCGGCGAAACACGGTGAGCCGGCTCGCACCATAGACGCGCGCCATTTCAAGCAGCTTGGGATCGACTTCCTTGACGCCGCTGGTGGTATTGAGCAGCAGCGGAAACAGCGTCGCCCAGAAGATGACGAAGATCTTCGAGGTCTCGCCAAGTCCCAAGAGCAGGATGAACACCGGGTAGAGCGCCAGTGCAGAGGTCTGCCGGAACACCTGCAGGATCGGATCGAGCGCGGTTTCGACCGGGCGCACCTGGCCCATGAACAGGCCGAGCGGAATGGCGACGGCCACGGCTGCGGCAAAGGCGATGCCGGCGCGCTGCAGGCTGATGGCGATGTCGCCGAGCAGGCTGCCGCCGGCAAGCCCCTTCCAGAGCGCTTCGACGATCATGTCGATCGGCGGCAGCACCGCCGCGTTGACCCATCCGACGCTGCTCGCCACCTGCCAGAGCGCCAGGAAGCCGGCAAGCACGCCGTAGCGCTTCAGGAAGCGAACAGCAGCCCGGCCGCCGAGGCGCAGAAAGTCGGTGCCGAGCCCGGTTTCGCCACCACTGCGGCGAACCGTGATTTGCCGATCGATGTGCTGCAACGTCATTGCTTCACCCCTTCGATGCCAAGGTCATTCGGCGGCAAGGACGGTCGAGCGGGCGACGGTCCATGGATTTTCCGGGCGCCTGAGACCGAGATTCTCGCGCAGCGTGCGGCCTTCGTAAGCCGTGCGGAACAGGCCGCGCCGCTGCAGCTCGGGAATGACCAGGTCGACGAAATCGTCGAGCGCGCCGGGCAGCCAGGGCGGCAGGATGTTGAAGCCGTCGGCCGCCTCGCTGGTGAACCATTCCTCCAGCTGATCGGCGACCTGCGTGACGCTGCCGACGATGGTGTAGTGGCCGCGCGCCGTCGCTACCCATTGGTAAAGCTGGCGGATGCTGAAATTGTGCTCGTCGGCAATCTGCCGGATCAGCGCCTGGCGGCTTTTCATGCCTTCGGTTTCCTTGCTCGGCGGCAACGGGCCGTCGAGCGGATAGCCCCTGATGTCGAGCGTCTGGCCGGCCAGCCCGTTGAGCAGGGCGACACCGTCCTCGGGCAGGATAAGGTCGTTAAGCTGTTGGTATTTGGCACGGGCCTCGTCCTCGGTGCGGCCGACGAAGGGCGCGACGCCCGGCATGATCAGCACCTGGTCGGGATCGCGGCCGACTTCAGCCACGCGCGCCTTGATGTCGCGGTAGAATTCCTGCGCCGTCTCGAGCTTCTGATGGGCCGTGAAGATGACCTCGGCCGAGTGCGCGGCAAGCCCACGGCCGTCTTCCGACTGCCCCGCTTGTACGACAACCGGATGTCCTTGCACCGGGCGCGGCACGTTGAGCGGACCCTTGACGCTGAAATGCTCGCCCTTGTGGTCGATGTCGTGCAATCTGTCCTTGTCGTAGAAACGGCCCGACTGCTTGTCGCGGATGAAGGCGTCATCCTCCCAGCTGTCCCACAGCGCCTTGACCGTCTCGACATGCTCATGCGCCCTGGCATAGCGCTCGGCATGGCTGGGCTGGACGTCGCGGTTGAAATTGCGTGCCGTTTCGTCGCCGGCCGAGGTCACCACGTTCCAGCCGGCGCGGCCGTTCGACAACAGGTCGAGCGAAGCGAATTTGCGCGCCAGCGTGTAAGGCTCCTCATAAGTGGTGGACGCCGTTGCGATGAAGCCGAGATGCGTCGTCAGCGGCGCCAGCGCCGCAAACAGCGTCACCGGCTCGAAGCCGGCGATCTTGGCGTTGCCGCCCTCGCGGGCGCCGAGGCCGACGGTCAGGTTGTCGGCCAGGAAATAGGCGTCGAACAGGCCGCGCTCGGCGGTCAGCGCCAGCTTCTTGTGGAACTCGAAATTGGTGGCGCCGTCGGCCGGCGCATCGGGATGACGCCAGGCGGCGATATGCTGCCCGCCGCCGGGCAGGAAAGCGCCGAGCTTGATCTGCCGCGGCCTGCTATCGGACTTGCTGGCTCGAGTCATTGCAGGCGTCCTTCTGGTCTATGCGGGATGGAATATTGCGTCGCGGATCGTGGTTTCAGGCGGCAAGGACGACGCTGTAGGGCACGCCGGCCACCCGGCATGCCTCGGCGACCGCCTGCCGGGCTCGCGCCTTGACTGCCTCTGACACCAGCACGCCATCTGCAAAGTCCTTGTCCGAGGCGTAGATCGCGGTCGGCAGGGTCTGCGCCTCGAAGAAGCCGAACAACGGCCGCAACTGGTGTTCGACGACAAGCGAATGACGCTCGCCGCCGCCTGTTGCCGCCAGGATGATCGGCTTGCCGCGCAGCGACGACGGGTCGAGCAGGTCGAAGAAGTGCTTGAACAGCCCGGTGTAGCTGCCCTTGAAGGTCGGGGAGCCGACCACCAGCACGTCGGCGCCGAGCAGCTGCTCGATAATACCGCGCGCCGCCGGATCGAGATCGCCAAGCTGTCTTGCAGGCGCAAAGGACGGGCCGAGATCCTCGATGTCGAAAACGCTCAAAGCCGAGCCGGCCCGGCTCGCCACCTCACCGGCGATGTGGCTGACGAATGCCTTCGTCTTGGACGGACGGGTCAGGTTGCCGGACAACCCCACCACCAACTTTTTTGACATCCGAGGCTCCTTCTCGCAGACGCACTATCGCATTAAGCCTACCGATTTTGTAGAATTAAATGAGCGAGAAGATTTCAAAACCGGGCTCTGAAACGAATGGAGTTTGCGGTACATCGCCTTTGGTTGGTTCATTTGGCCCCAAAAGCGCCGCGGCAGATGCTGACGCGGTCGCGCAAGGCATCGCCGGGGACCATGGCCTTGGTCCTTTGCGCACCGATGGGTATCGTTGCGAAACCGTCAAGGGCCGGCGGCATTGACACTGCGTTGTGTGAGTGTCGATTGAACCCGATCGCGTGGGCGACGAAGTAGGCAACTGGAATCAAAGAACAGGATGCGCGCATGAAAAAGATCGGCTTTCTTTCCTTCGGCCATTGGTCGCCCTCGTCGCAATCGCAGACGCGCTCGGCGTCCGACGCGCTGCTGCAGTCGATCGACCTGGCCGTCGCCGCCGAGGAGCTGGACGCGGACGGCGCCTATTTCCGCGTCCATCATTTTGCCCGCCAGCTCGCTTCGCCGTTTCCGCTTCTGGCCGCGGTCGGCGCCCGCACCAGCCGCATCGAGATCGGCACCGCCGTCATCGACATGCGCTATGAGAATCCGCTGTATATGGCCGAGGATGCGGGTGCTGCCGACCTGATCGCCGGTGGCCGGCTGCAGCTTGGCATCAGCCGCGGTTCGCCGGAGCAGGTGATCGACGGCTGGCGCTACTTCGGCTACGTGCCGCAGGACGGCAAAAGCGATGCCGACATGGCGCGCAACCATGCCGAGGTGTTTCTGGACGTGCTGCGCGGCGAAGGTTTCGCGCAACCCAATCCGCGGCCGATGTTCCCCAATCCTCCGGGAATGCTGCGGCTCGAGCCGTTCTCGGCCGGCCTGCGCGATCGGATCTGGTGGGGCGCCGCTACCAACGCCACCGCCGAATGGGCGGGCAAGCTCGGCATGAACCTGCAAAGTTCGACGCTGAAGTTCGATGAGGGCGGCCAGCCGCTCCACATCCAGCAGGCCGAACAGATCCGCGCCTATCGCGCGGCGTGGAAGGCGGCCGGCCACACACGCGAGCCGCGCGTGTCGGTCAGCCGCAGCATCTTTGCGCTGGTGAACGACCGCGACCGCGCCTATTTCGGCGGCGGCAGCAGCGAAGATCATTTCGGCTATATCGAGCCTGAGAAGCTTGCCGTCTTCGGCCGCTCCTATGCCGCCGAGCCCGATGTGCTGGTCAAGCAGCTGAAAGAGGATGAAGCGATCGCCGAGGCCGACACGCTGCTTCTGACCGTCCCCAACCAGCTCGGCGTCGAGTACAACGCCCACGTCATCGAGGCGATCCTGAAGCACGTCGCGCCGGCTCTGGGCTGGCGCTGACAAGAGGCGCCAGCCGCCCGGCAAACAAAGAGATAGACCGTTTCGCCGGCAAACGGTGAGACGCTCTAAGGGAAGAGGCGGCTAGGCATCCGCCTTGAAGGTCTGCTTCTGCTGGCCTAGCCCCTCGATGCCCAGTTCCACCACATCGCCGGGCTTCAGGAACACGGGCGGCTTCATGCCCAGCCCAACGCCGGGCGGGGTGCCGGTGGAGATGATGTCGCCAGGATGCAGCGACATGAACTGGCTGAGATAGGAAACGAGATAGGCGACGCCGTAGACCATGGTCCTGGTCGAGCCGTTCTGCATCGTCTTGCCGTTGACCGTCAGCCACATTTTGAGGTTCTGCGGATCGGCAACCTCGTCCTTGGTGACAAGCCACGGCCCGGTCGGACCGAACGTGTCGCAGCTCTTGCCCTTGGTCCACTGGCCCTGGCGCTCGGCCTGGAAGGCGCGCTCGGACACGTCATGGGCAACGGCATAGCCGGCGACATAATCCAGCGCCTCGGCTTCGCTGACGTATTTGGCTTTTCTGCCGATGACCACGGCGAGTTCAACCTCCCAGTCGGTCTTTTCCGAACCGCGCGGGATCAGCACATCATCGTCGGGGCCGACAATGGCCGAGCTCGCCTTCATGAAGATGATCGGCTCCGGCGGCACGGTGGCGCCGGTTTCGGCGGCATGGTCGGAATAATTCAGGCCGATGCAGATGAACTTGCCCGTGCCTGCGACGCAGGCGCCGAGGCGCGGCTTGCCGGAAACCGCCGGCAGCGAGTTCGGATCGAGCTTCGACAATGTCTCGAGCGACGCCGGATCGAGCGCCTTGCCGGCAATGTCGGTGACATGACCCGAAAGATCGCGGATCGTTCCATCCGCATCGAGCAGGCCGGGGCGTTCGCTCCCTATCTCGCCATAGCGCAGCAGTTTCATCTTGCTCTCCAAATTGTGGCCCAAGGCCGTTTTCAAAACTCGCTCCGCCAAGCGATGACTGGGCGGACTCTGGCTATCGGACCCGACCTGGGGCAAGCCGGACTTTAGAACTGTTCGAGCCTGGACCTGCGGATCAAGGCTATTGCTCAGATCGACCAGCCGCCGTCGATATTATAGGCCTGCCCTGAGGTGTACGTGGCACCGGCCAGATAAACCGCAAGATCGGCGATTTCCTCGGGCGTGCCGAGACGGCCCATCGGCTGGCGGGCAATGAAGGCTGCGCGGGCCGCGTCGTAATCGCCCTGCGCATGCATGCGGTCCTGCAGCGACGGGCTCTCGACGGTGCCGGGGCAGATGGCGTTGCAGCGAATGCCCTTGGCGACATAGTCCGCGGCAACCGCCTTGGTGAGACCGATCACGGCCGCCTTGGAGACGCCATAGGCGAAGCGGTTGGGCACGCCCTTGCCGGCGCCGGCGACGGACGACATGTTGATGATCGAGCCATCGCCGCGCTCCAGCATGCCGGGCAGTACCGCCCGAATGGTGCGGATCATGGCGCGGACATTGAGGTTGAAGGCGAAGTCGAGATCGGCATCCTTCATCTCGAGGATCGACCCGGAATGGACGAAGCCGGCGCAGTTGAACAGCACGTCGACGCGGCCGATTTCGGCGAAGCCGGATGCCACCGCATCGTCGTTGAGAACGTCGAGCTTGCGGGTCTTGATGCCGGAGGTCTTGGCGAGTTCGGCCAGCAGCGCCTCGTTGATGTCGGTGGCGTGCACGATGGCACCTGCCTTGGCGAAGGCCAATGCGCTCGCTCTGCCGATGCCTTGTGCCGCCGCGGTGACGACAACGACCTTGCCTGCTAGATCCGCCATGCGTTTCTCCTCGCCCTCTTTGGCCACTGCTCGGCCCGATTTACTGCCGGCTGACTGGGGCGTCCTGTGCCAGACAGGCGCGACTATGCGGCCTGCACAATCCATCAGTCCTTAAATAACAAATGTTTTTTCTGGTTAAAGAACACATGTCCAAGCGTCAAGCCCGAACGCGATCACCTTCGCGACGGCTGATGTAATGCACATCGCTTGCTCTGATGCAACAACATGTATGACAACCGGACAACGAGTCACGCTGCCATGGTTCACTCAAGCACAGCGCGCTTCGGCGGCATTAGTCGCCGTATGGCACCCAGACGTTCTTCACTTCGACGGCGCGGCGCAGCAGGGCATCGCCGGCGGCCTCGTCGGACGCCCAGTCGAGGCTGCGGCCGTTGCCGGTCCAGACGCGCTTGAGATTGCCGACGGAATCGGCCTCCGCTTTGGCGCAAGTGTCGGCATCGGCAAACAGCCAGAGCCCGTCGACATCGTCATGCTTGGCCAGCACGCCGGCAAGCTCCGCCGTGCGGCCGGTGACGATGTTGATGGCGCCTGCCGGAACGTCGGAATATTCGATCACCTGGTAGAGATCGGTGGCAAGCAGCGGGTATTTTTCCGACGGCACGGCCACCACCGTGTTGCCCATGGCAAGCGCAGGTGCGATCAGGGAGATCAAGCCGAGCAGCGGCGCGCTGTCCGGGGCGACGATGCCGAGGACGCCGACCGGCTCGTGCAAAGCGAGCGTGACGGCGCGGGCCGGTGGCTGATGCACCCTGCCCTCATACTTGTCGGCAAGGCCGGCATAGAGGAACAGGCGCTCGATCGATTGTTCCACTTCCTCCCGCGCGGCCTTGGCGTTGGCGCCGGTCAGTTCGGACAAGCGTGCGGTAAATTCGCCGGTGCGGCCGGACAGGTTTTCGGCGAGATAAAAGAGCACCTGGGAACGGTTGTAGGCGGTCGCTTCCGTCCAGGCCTTGCAGGCGCGGGCGGCGGCAACGGCGTCGCGGATGTCCTTGCGGCTGCCGAGACCGACTTCGCCGGCCAGCTTGCCCCTGGCAGTGGCGACAGAAAGCGAATAATTACCATCGGGCCGCACCTGCTTGCCGCCGATGAACAGTTTGGCCGTACGATCGATGGCGCCGCCATCCGATTGCTCGACGGGCTGCGCCGAAGAGGTCGCCGGCTTGATCACGGGACCAAGCGGCAGTTTTGCCGAGAGATATTCGAACATGCCCTCGCGCCCGCCCTCGCGGCCAAAGCCGCTTTCGCGATAGCCGCCGAAGCCGCAGGCGGCGTCGAACATGTTGGTGCCGTTGACCCAGACGACGCCGGCCTTCAATTGCGGCGCGACATGCAGCGCGAGATTGATGTTTTCGCTCCACACCGAGGCGGCCAGCCCATAGCGCGTGTTGTTGGCAAGCTCGATCGCTTCCTCGGTGTTGCGGAAGGTCATGGTGGCCAGAACCGGACCGAACACCTCTTCCTGCGCCAATATATTTGCCGGCGAAACACCGGTGGCGAGCGTCGGCAGGTGGTAGTAGCCGGAAGACGGCAGCACTGCGTCGGGCTGCCAGCAGACGGCGCCCTGTCTGGCGCCTTCTGCGACCAGGCCCTTGACGCGGTCGAGCTGTGTGGCGTCGACCAGCGGGCCGATATCGGTGTTCTTGTCGAGCGGGCTGCCGACGCGAAGCCGGCTCATCCTGACCTTGACCTTGGCGATCAACGCATCGGCAATGCCTTCCTGCACCAGAAGCCGTGACCCGGCGCAGCAGACCTGGCCCTGGTTGAACCAGATGCCGTCGACCAGTCCTTCGACGGCGCTGTCGAGATCGGCGTCCTCGAAGACGATGAAGGCCGACTTGCCGCCGAGCTCCAGAGACAGTTTCTTGCCCGATCCAGCCGTGGCTTTCCTGATGATCTTGCCGACTTCCGAGGAACCAGTGAAGGCGATCTTCTGGATGCCGGGATGGTTGACGATGGCGACGCCCGCTTCAGGTCCACCCTGGACGATGTTGACGACGCCCTTGGGCACGCCGGCGCGCTCGCAGATCTCAGCGAACAGGATGGCCGTGAGGGGGGTGAATTCGGCCGGCTTCAGCACCACCGTGCAGCCGGCGGCGAGGGCCGGCGCGATCTTCCAGGCCAGCATCAGCAGCGGGAAATTCCACGGAATGATCTGGCCGACGACACCGACACCCTTGTGGCCGGGGAAATCCTTGTCCAGCGCCTGCGCCCATCCGGCATGATGGATGAAATGGCGGATGGCCAGCGGCACGTCGATGTCGCGGCTTTCGCGGATCGGCTTGCCGTTGTCGATTGACTCAAGCACTGCGAACAGGCGCTGATGACGCTGCATCGCGCGGCCAATGGCGTAAAGCACTTTTGCGCGCTGGTAGCCCGAGGATGCCGACCATTTCGGTAAGGCCCTGGTGGCTGCGGCGACGGCTGCGTCGATATCGGCGGCGCCGGCATCGGAGATCTTGGCCAGCAGCTTGCCGGAGGAGGGTTCGCTGGTCTCGAAAGTCTTGCCGCTGGCCGCCGCCTTCCAGGCGCCGTCGATGAACAGCGCCTTGCCGAAGTCGCGCGCGGCGAGCCAGGCATCGGCCTCGGTGCGGGCTTCCGGCGCCGGGCCGTATTCCATGGCGTGGTAGCGTTCGAGGATGTTCATGACGCGCTCCGGATATTTGTTTTGGCAGGCGCTTTGTCGCGCCCCCCTCTGTCCTGCCGGACATCTCCCCCACAAGAAGGGAGATCAGCATTCGCGCCTGTCAGCTCTGAAACGTCGACAATTGGCGAAATCGCCGACGTTAGCCAATCTCCCCCCAAGTGGGGGAGATGTCCGGCAGGACAGAGGGGGGCGCGAAGGAACTCGACGTTCAAGGCCTTCATCCACCTCACGCCATTGCGTGGCGATGGTTGGCCGAGTAGTGGCCGGTCAGGTGATGCTCGAGCTGACGCTCGATGTCAGTCAAGAGGCTCGAGGCGCCGAAGCGGAACAGATCCGGTTCTAGCCATGGCCGTCCGAGTTCTTCCTTCATCAGCACCAGCCAGTCGAGCGACGCCTTGGCGGTGGAAATGCCGCCGGCCGGCTTGAAGCCGATGAGAAAGCCGGTCTCCTCGAAATAGGCCCTGATGGCGCGCACCATGGCCAGCCCAACGGGCAGCGTGGCGTTGACGCTTTCCTTGCCGGTCGAGGTCTTGATGAAATCGGCGCCCGCCATCATCGCCACCATCGAGGCCAGCATGACGTTGCGCAGCGTGGCGAGGTCGCCGGTGCCGAGAATGACCTTCAAATGCGCATCACCACAAGCTTCGCGCATCGAGACGATCTCGTTGTAGAGTTCCTGCCATTTGGCGCCGAAGACCAGGCCGCGCGGGATGACCACGTCGATCTCGTCGGCGCCGTCGCGGACCGAGGCCTCGATCTCCTGCAGGCGCGTCGACAGCGGCGCAAGGCCGTGCGGGAAGGCGGTGGAGACGGCGGCGACATGGATGCCGGTGCCGCGCACGGCATCAACAGCCGTCGCGACGAAGGGATGATAGACGCAGACCGCTGCCGGGCGGATTTTCTCGCCCTCGATGCCAAGCCCCTCGACGATGTCGCGACGGAACGGGTTGATCGCCTTGGCGCACAGGCGGCGGACGCGCTCTTCGGTGTCGTTGGAATTCAGCGTCGTCAAATCCATGCAGGAGACCGCGCGCAGCAGCCATGCTGCCTGGTTGTCAGCCTTGATCGAGCGCCGCTTTGTGAGGCTGGCGACCCTGCGTTCCAGCGCCGAGCGGTTGACCGAGCGCACCGATTCCATGAAGCCGAGATCGAGCCGCATGCCGGTGTTGCGGGCAATACCGTGGCTTTGCGGCACGGGCGTGTTGGCGGCCGCACGTGCCGGCAGCGGCGTGACCTTGGACGCGCCGAGATCGGCTTCGCGGATTGTGCTGCTCATCTCCTGCCCTTTCGCTCGACGATTTTACGTGGTGGTGCGTGTCGTTGCTCCCGGACTTGGGCGACACACACCGAAGATAGCCCGTGAATCGATGCTTCACGAGTCCTTCAAGGGCTCATAACGGAAAAAGGCGGCAAAAGCAGCTGAATTTTGACCACATGGTCAAAACGTCAATTCAAGACGTGGCGCCGAGGCGCCGGCTGATGTCAGCCGACGAAAGCGCGCTCGACGACGAAGGTCGAGGGATGGCTGAGCGAGCCCTCATGGAAGCCGAGGCTTTCGGCCATTTCCTTGACGTCCTTCAGCATATGCATCGAGCCGCAGATCATAATGCGATCCGTCTCCGGATTGAGCTTCTCGATGCCGAGGTCGTCGTAGAATTTGCCGGAGCCGATCAGCGCGGTGATGCGGCCCATGCGCGCCGACTCTTCGCGGGTCGTCGAATTGTAGAGGGTGACGCGGCCGCCGGTCAGTTCGCCGATCAGGGGATCGTTCTCGAGCGCGGCCACCAGTTCCTGGCCATAGGTCAGTTCGGCATTGTCGCGGCAGGTGTGGGTCAGGATGACCTGATCGAATTTTTCGTAGGTATCGGGGTCGCGCAGAAGGCTGGCGAAGGGCGCAATGCCGGTGCCGGTCGAGATCATGAACAGGCGCTTTGCCGGGGTCAGCGCGTCGACAACCAGCGTGCCGGTCGACTTCTGGCGCATGATGACGGTGTCGCCGACCTGGATCTTCTGCAGTTCGGAGGTCAGCGGACCATCCGGCACCTTGATCGAGAAGAATTCCAGCTCCTCGTCCCAGGCCGGGCTGGCGACCGAATAGGCGCGGTACACCGGCTTTTCGGCATTGGGCAGACCGATCATGACGAACTCGCCGGAGCGGAAGCGCAACGACTGCGGACGGGTGATGCGGAACGAGAACAGGCGGTCGGTGTAATGCTTCACCGAGACGACGGTTTCGGCATAGACATTGGCCGGAATCGGAAACTGCAGCGGACGGGCGCCGGCTGTGTTGAGTGCGGATGTGGTGTTCATCAAATCCAACTCTGTCTTGCCCACGCCTGTGCGGGCGCCAAACCGTTCCTGCGCGCCCAGACCATTCAGGTCCCGGCGAGCCGTTCACACACTCCAAAGCAGAGAGCTCTTGTGTCCCAAATTTATTAGTATACAAACGATATTTGTGTCAAGATACCACGCTAAAACAGCTTTCCAAACTGCGGCATATTCGTAGTTCCGCCATTTCGGATTTCGACAATGAAAGAGAATTTTTCGGTGCAACAACCGGATTCCCTGGGTCACGTCGTTGCCGGCATCGATGTTGGCGGAACCTTCACCGACCTCATTTTGATCGACGGAAATGACGGCGGAAAGGTGCATATCGCCAAGACGCCGACGACGGTCGACAACCAGGCGTTCGGCGTGGTTTCAGCGCTGGGCGCCACAGGCTTTGCCATAGACGGCATCGACCTCATCGTGCATGGCACGACCACCACCACCAATGCGGTTCTGGAACGCCGGCTGGCGAAAACCGGCATGATCACCACGCGCGGTTTTCGCGACGTGATCGAGTTGGGACGGCGCACACGGCCGCAGCCCTATGGCATGACCGGCACCTTCGTTCCGATCATCCCGCGCGATCTCCGGCTCGAAGTCTCGGAGCGCGTCGAAGCATCCGGCGCGGTGCGCACCCCGCTCGATGAGACCGAGATGCGCGACGCCGTGAAGACGCTGATCGTGGCCGGCTGCGAGTCCCTGGTCATCCATTTCCTGCATTCCTACGCCAACCCTTCGCATGAGCGGCGCGCAGCCGAAATCGCCGCCGAGCTTTGGCCGAACGGCTACATCACGACTGGCCATGCGCTGCTGTCGGAAGCCCGCGAATTCGAGCGCGGCGTGACCGCCGCGGTCAACGCCTCGGTGCAGCCGATCCTCGAGCGCTATGTCGAGCGGCTGCGCAAGGAATTGGCCGCCAAAGGTTACGCCCGCGACTTCCTGATCATGAACGGCAATGGCGGCATGATCTCGGCCCGTTTCGTCACCAGGGAATCGGCCAAGACCGTGATGTCCGGACCAGCCTCGGGTGTCATCGCCGCCGCCTATACGGGCAAGCGTGCCGGCTTTGAAAACCTCGTCACCTACGACATGGGCGGCACCTCGACCGATGTGGCGCTGATCCGCAATGCGGAGCCCGCCGTCTCGAACGAGATCGAGATCGAATATGCGATGCCGATCCATGTGCCGATGGTGGCGGTGCATACGGTCGGCGCCGGCGGCGGCTCGATCGCGCGCGTTGATGCGGCCGGCCTGATCCAGATCGGCCCGGAAAGTGCCGGCGCCAATCCCGGTCCGATCTGCTACGGCCGCGGCGGCTTGGAGCCGACCATCACCGACGCCAATCTGGTGCTGGGACGGCTGGCGCCGAAAAAACTGCTGGCGGTCGAAAATCCGGTCACCGTCGAGCGGGTCACCGGCATTTTCGAGAACAGAATAGGCAAGGCCACCGGCCTCTCCGGCGTCGAGGCGGCGGGTGCAATCCTGCGGCTCGGCAACATGAAAATGGCCGGCGCCATCCGCATGGTCTCGGTGTCGCGCGGCCATGATCCGCGCGATTTCGCGCTGTTCGCCTTCGGTGGCGCCGGGCCGCTGCATGCCTCCGCCCTGGCGCGCGAACTCGGCCTGCCCCGTGTGCTGGTGCCGGCGCGTCCGGGCATCACCAATGCGCTCGGCTGCGTCGTGGCCGATCTGCGCCATGACTTCGTCAACACCATCAACCAGCCGGTCGCCGTGCTCGATGAAGCCAGGCTTCGCGAGGTGCTGGAACGTCACCGCGGGGAAGGCGAGGAACTGATCGGCAAGGAAGCGGTGAAGCCGGAAACGATCCGCGTCACGCATTCCGCCGACATGCAGTTCGTCGGCCAAACCCACATCATCAACGTGGCGCTGCCGTCTTCATCGGTGACAAGGCAAGAGTTGCAGGCGCTGTTCGAAAAAGCCTATTTCGCCCGCTTCAAGGTCGAGTTGCCGGAGATCCGCGCCAATCTGGTCAACCTCAACACGTCGGTGACGGGCGTGCGGCCGGCGATCGACCTGTCACGGCTGATCGACCCGGCCGGACGTACAAAGACGCTAGACGAGGCGCTGCGCGAAACAAGGCCTGTCTGGTACGCAGGGCGCTGGCACGATACGCCGATATACGCACGCGAAAAGTTGCCGCCCGATGCCGTCATCGAAGGGCCGGCGATCCTCGAACAGATGGACGCCACCACCGTGCTCGAACCCGGCGACCGCGCAAGATCGGACGCCGACGGCAACATCATCATCGATATCGGCGAGGCCTGAGATGCAAAAGCTCGACGCCATCACGCTTTCGGTCCTGCAGGCAGCCTTGCAGCAGGTCTGCGACGAGATGGATCTTACTTTCTCCCGCGCTGCCTTCTCGCCTGTCATCGCCGAAGCAAATGACCGCTCCGACGGCATCTACTCCGCCGTCGACGGCTCGTTGATCGCACAAGGCAGCCAGGGCCTGCCGGTGTTCGTCGGCGTCATGCAGTATTCGACCAGGACTGTGATCGAGATGATCGCCAACGGCCGCTGCCTGCCGCCTGAGCCGGGCGACATCTATATCGTCAACGATCCTTATCTCGGCGGCACACATCTCATGGACGTGCGCTTCGCCATGCCGGCCTACCGCGACGGCAAGATATTTTGCTGGCTATCGAATACCGGCCACTGGCCCGATATCGGTGGCTCGGTGCCGGGCGGCTTCTCCGCCTCCGCCACAGCCGTCGAGCAGGAAGGCCTGCGGCTGCCGCCGGTCAAGCTGTTCAAGAAGGGCGTGCTCGACACCGAAATCTACGCCATCATCTGCTCCAACATCCGCGTCGCCGACCAGCGCATCGGCGATATAAGAGCGCAGGCCGCAGCACTGCTGATCGGTCAGGACCGGCTCAATGGAATCCTCGATCGTTACGGCGACGAAACTGTTGTCGGGGCGATCGCCGAACTGCGTCGCCGCGCCGCCGAGCAGATGCGCGCCAACATCTCCGCCATTCCCGACGGCACATACAGTTCGAAGGCCTTTGTCGACTCGGACGGTGTGGTCAACGAACCGCTGACCATCGCGCTCGCGGTCGAGAAGCAGGGCGACACGCTGACCTTCGATTTTACCGGCTCGTCAAAACCATGCGCGGGGCCGATGAACAGCGTGCTGGCGACGACATTGTCGTCGGTCTATCTCGCCATGCGCCATATTTTCCCTGATGTGCCGATCAGCGCCGGCGCTTTCGAGCCCCTGATCGTCAAGCGGCCGGAAGGCACGTTCCTCGACGCCAAATACCCGCGTCCCGTCTCCGGCTGTGCGGCTGAAGTCTCGCAGCGCATCGCCGAGGCGGTGTTCGCGGCGATGGTGCAGGCGCTGCCGGAAAAGGTAACGGCCGCGCCCGCCGGCTCCAGCGGCAATTTCGCGCTGGGCGGCAACGATCCGGCGCGCGGCCGCGACTATGTGATGTATCAGATCTCCGGCGGCGGCTATGGCGGCAATTCCGGCCATGACGGCCTGACCAATGGCTGCTCGACCATCGGCATTTCCAAATCACCGCCGGTCGAGATCATGGAGCAGGCGTTTCCTGTGCTCTACCGCCACTATGCCTTGCGCGAAGGCTCGGGCGGCGCCGGCAAGCAGCGCGGCGGCTTCGGCCTCGCCTATGAGGTCGAGATCTTGCGAGGCGAAGCGCGCGCGTCCTTCGTCATGGACCATGGCCGTTTCGGCCCGCAAGGCGCGCTCGGCGGCAAGGACGGCGCGGTGAACACGGTGACCGTGTTCCGCGACGGCGAGGCACATGTGCCGCCGCATCTATCCAAGGAGCAGGACATCGCGCTCAAGGCCGGCGACCGCGTGCGCGTCGGCACACCGGGCGGTGGCGGCTATGGCGATCCGCGTGAGCGCGACCCGAAACTGGTCGCCGAAGACATCAGGCTTGGTTACTACACCGATGAACAAGCCAAAGAGCTGTTCGGAACCTGACAGCCGACAGGCCCGAGCCGCGTCAGCTCTGCAGCTTGGCCTTCAGCGCATCGGCGAATTTCTGCGCGATCTTCTTGAAGCCGGCGGGATCGGGATGCAGTTCGTTGGCCCAGTCGGCCACCTTCAACGTTCCCTGCGTGTCGACCAGATGGAAATTGTTGTTGGGATCGTCAGCCAGGCGCTTCACCACATCGCGGAACGCCGCCAGCGCGTCGTGAACGATGACCGTGCCCTTGGCGACCGTCCAGTTGCAGAAATCGAGCGACGGTTTCAGCCACGGGCCGACACAGGACGGATGCGCTCCGTTCGGGATCGGAAAATCATAGCAATGGCCAAAGATCGGCACGCCTGGCGCGACGCGGTCGCGCAGCGCGAACAAATCGAGATAGCAGGCCTCGACCATGCCGAGCGCCTTGGTGAAGCGGTTCTTGTTCAGCCCGGGGGCGTGGCCGTCATTGAAGTCGAGGAAGATGCAGAACTGGTCGCCGGCAATGTCGTTGCCACCGGCAGAGAACAGGATGGCATCGGGCTTGCCGTCCAGCCAGTTGGCCTTGTTGCGCAGGGCGGCGATCATGCGCTGCTGCTTGGGCAGCGACATCTCGTCGGTCGCCGCATCGCCATGATGGGCAAGGTTGAGGATGGTCGGCGGCATCGAGCCGATGCGTCGCAGCTGCGCGATCACGTCGGTGTCGACGAACGGAAAGCCGTTACCGGTGAGCGGATAGTCGAACCAGGAATCGCCCTGCGCCAGCATCACCAGCGGCCGGTTGGCGACGGCCGCCTCGAGATTGCCGGCGCTTTCCCTTGCGGTTTCGAGCCGCTCGATGTTGGCTTGGTGAACCCTGATGCGCTTGGCGATGTCGTCGTCGATGCGCCGTTGCGCGGCTTCCTGCACGAATTCCTGCTGGTCCATCCCCAGGTCCCTCCCATGACCGCCTATGTCCGGCTGAGCATGCGCCGATGTCCATGATCGGTCTGTAATTTAGATCACAGTAAGATTCCTGGGGAAGGACGGCTTGCCGCGCCGTGATCGCCGCAGAGCATGTCGTTTCCGTCTCCGTGGAGTCTGCAAAAGACCATAGACTTCTATCCTTGTTTTCGCGCAATTCCGGACGGGAAACCGCCAACACCTTCCCTGGAATTGCTTAGTCAACGGAGATCAGGAACATGCGTCTTTTCGGTCGTTTCGTGCTTGCCGCTTCCGCCGCCCTGCTGCTTGGGACCGGTGCTGCCTCCGCCGAGAAACTCAGGATCGGGACCGAGGGCGCCTATCCGCCCTTCAACTATGCCAATTCGGACGGCACGCTGGGCGGCTTCGACATCGACCTCGGCAAGGCGCTGTGTGCCGAGATGAAGGCCGAGTGCGAATTCTCCGTACAGGATTTCGATGGTTCCATTCCGGCGCTGCAGGCCGGCAAGTTCGACGCCATCATCAACATCACCATCACGCCGGAACGGGCCGAGAAGGTCGAGTTCACCCACAAATATTACCAGACGCCGCCGGCCATCGCCGTGCCGAAGGATTCGACCATCGCCGGCACATCGCCGGACGATCTGAAGGGCAAGGTGCTGGGCGTGCAGAGCGCAACCATCCACCAGAATTTCGCCGAGCAGAAATACTCCGGCTCGACCGTGAAAGCCTATCCGACGGGCGACGACGCCCGCACCGACATGGCCAATGGCCGGCTCGACGCGATGATGGACGGCTCGATCATCCTGACCGAATGGCTGAAGAAGCCCGATGGCGCCTGCTGCAAATTGCTCGGCACGCTGACCGCCGATCCGGCCATTCACGGCCCCGGCGTCGGCATCGCCCTGCAAAAGGGCAACAAGGAACTTGCCGACAAGTTCAATGCCGCAATCGAGGCGCTGCGCGCCAACGGCAAGTACAAGGAAATCAACGACAAGTACTTCGCCTTCGACGTCTACGGGGGTTAATCCCTCAGCCAACCCGACCTCGGCAGCGCCACCCGGCGCTGCCGTTTTCATGAGATGACGGAGAAGTTTCTTGGTTGAGCGGCGCTCCCCTTTCTACACCAGCATCGTTGGCCTCGGCGCCACGATGGGCCGGGTCGGCGGCGACTTCGTCTCGGCCAAAACTTATTCCGGCATCGCCGACGAGCATCTGAACACGCGCAAGAATGTCGGCGTGCAGGATCTCAGCACCATGGGCAAGATGGACATCAAGGGGCCGGAAGCGGAGGCGCTGGTCAACCACGTTATCGTCAACGATGCGGCCGCGATGAGCCCCGGCCAGGTGCGCTATTCCACCGTCTGCCGCGACGATGGCGGCATCATGGACGACCTCACCGTGTTCCGGCTGGCGCCTGAGCATTTCATGCTGGTGACCGGCTCGGTCAACCGGCTGAAGATGCTGCCCTGGCTGCAGCATCATGCTGAAGCGCGAAAGGCCTATGTCACCGACATCACCGCGGCCGTCGCCTTCCCGACCATACAGGGGCCGCGCTCCCGCGAGCTGCTGAAAGCACTGGTTTCGGATGCCGATCTCGATGAGTTGAAACGCTGGGCGTTCACTTCAGGGCGCGTCGGCGAGACCAAAGTCCTGATCTCACGCACCGGGGTGACCGGCGAGCTCGGCTTCGAACTGTTCGTGCCGGCGGACGAGGCGACTTCCGTCTGGGACGCGCTGGTGCGGACCGGCGGCGATTTCGGCTTGAAGCCATACGGCGTGCTGGCCATGTTCACGCTCGGGCTGGAAAAGGCCTATCCGGCGCATGGCATCGACATGGACGAGAGCCGTACGCCCTTCCATGTCGGGCTCGATCGCTGGATCAAGTTCGACAAGGGCGAGTTCATCGGCCGCGAGGCATTGCTCAAAATTCGCGACAAGGGGCTCGACGAACGCTGGACCGGGCTGATTCTCGACGGTGACAAGCCGGCCGCGACGGATGCCAGGGTTTTCGCCGACGGCGAGGATGCCGGCGTCGTCACCTACAGCGATCACGGCTATTCCTTAGGCAAAGTTCTGGCGACGGCGCATTTGCGGCTGCCGTTCACCGCCATCGGGACCGAACTCAGCATCGACATTGACGGCAAGCCGACCCGCGCGGTGGTGGCGCCGATGCCATTCTTCGATCCTGAAGGCGCTCGGCTGCGGGCCTAAATCAGGCTAACTTCGCTAGCAGCCGCATAAACGTGGCCGCTTCCTTGACCGTCAGCGGCGCCAGTGTCTCCTGGGTGATGGCGCGGGCCAACGGGATCAGCCGTTCGATCGCCTCGCGTCCCTCTGGCGTGAGGTTGACCAGCAGCCGCCTCTTGTCGACCTCGTGTTTGGTCAGATCGACCAGGCCACGCGCCTTCAGCCGGTCGATGACGCCCTTGACCGTCGCCGCATCCATGGCGATCAGCGTGCCCAACTGGTTCTGCGAGGTCTCGCCGACATCGTGCAGCTTGGCAAGTGCAGCGAATTGCGGCGGCGTCAGGTCGCTGATCTGGGCGGCAAAGATCGAGACATGGCGCTGATGCGCCTTGCGCAGGATGAAGCCGACCTGCTCCTGCAGGCGGTAGTCATGTTCGTCGGGCTCTTCGGCCTCGACGAGCTTGAGAAGATTGTCCCCGCCGCTCATCGCAAGCCGTCCCAGGCCTTGATGTCGCCGACCGCCAGGCCGCCCATGCGGTCGTGCACGCGGGGGCCGCAGCTCATGGCGAGGCAGAACAGGATTTCGTCGGCGCGCGGCCCGTCGCTGAGACCGACCTCCATGGCGTCGAAATGGCTACGCACATAGGCGGCGTTGGTGTGGCCGAGCGGCACGTCGAGCCGCGAGCCGAAGGCGCCGACCTTGGTTGCCGACGGCACGATCGCCTTGGCGTCGCCCAGCCGCTCGCGCATGGCGTAACCGCCGGGCACATGCCACAGCGCGCCGTGCTCCAGCTCCCCCGACGAGCCGACAATGGTGCCCTTGCCGTAGGCGTCGATCTGCTTGATGTCGCCGCCCAATGCGGCAATGAGCTTGTCGGTGAGCAGCAGGCCAAGCGGCTTCAGATCGTCCATGGCGCTCTGCAGTTCTTCGACGTAGCGGCCGGCGAACGGGTTCTTCACCAGCGCCACGGCCGCCGCGCGGCGGCGCGGCGCAGCTGCGACCGGGCCGCCATCGTGAAAAATCTCTTCGGTCAGAACCGCAATCTTGCGGATCGGAAACTCAGGCATGGGCAACTTCCTTCCCTGGATTTTTGTTGGGCGCGGCAAGCGCCATGGAACCACTGATGCGGGCTTCCCCACCTAGAAACAGCGCCGATGCGGCAATCAGGCCGCGCCGGCGAAAATCTTCGGCGACGGCAAGGCCATTGTCCAGCGCCCGCTCCACATCGCCACGCGCGAGCATGCCGACGGCTTGTGTCACCAGCCGCGCGCCGAGATCGCTGTCGGGCACCAAGTCCTGCGCGGGAATGCGCTTGATGGCGGGATTGCCGGGCAGGTCGACGGCGTTGGCAATGAGTGTCGCGGCCGCATCGGCCTCGGCGCCGGTGTGCGCCAGCACGGTGACGGCGTCGGCAATGCCAAGCGAGAACGAACGGCCGCGCCAGCCGCTGGTGGCGACGCCGCGCACGCCGTCCGCCGAGCGAATGGTGAGGCGGTCGGCCATGCCGTTGCCGGTGCCGGCGATCGCCAGGTTCATCGACTGGCCCTTGCCGATATGGAGGGCGCTGTCGCCGCCATTGTTGACATAGGCCCGGTCGAGTCTGCGACCGGCAAGCAATGCCGAGAGCATTTCGTCGGCTACCGATCCGGCGACGGCGGCCATCGGCGTGATGAAGCATTCCGCCAAGGGCATGACGGCTGCTTCCATGCGCCGCGCCGTCGGGCCGGCGAAGGTGCGCGGCGCCAGGAAAAATGCCGGCAGCCGCAATTCGGGAAGCTCCTCGACCAACTCGATCAGGATCGTCTGGAAGCGCTCGATCGCCTGATCGTAGGCGGCACGACACTCAGCCGCCTCACCAAAGGCTTCGACGATCAGGTCGATCGGCCCGTGGTTGAGGTGCAGCCGCTTACCGTCCTGCAGCCAGTGGACTTGCGGGCCTTGCATCAGGTGGCCCCGTTCGAGCCGACGCGGCGCAATTGCGCGAGCGGCGGCCATGGGTTTTGAGCCTCGGCGGCTGAGCCGCGACGCGGGTTGAGATACTCGCCGCCTTTGGCAACGATATCCTCGACGCTTCGTATCTCGGCCTCGTAGCCGCCCAGCCGGACATAGTCGTCGCGACGCAGCGTGAATTCGATCGGCGCCACCAGTGCCGGGGTCGGGACATAACCGAACGCGCCTTCCGGCACGCGCATGACGTCGACCATCAGCGTGATGCCGCCGCCCGGCCAGACATAGACCGGCGCGCCGCCAACGGTAACATAGGTCTTCAAGCCCTGCACCGAGCGGGTGAGATTGACCGGGTTTTCGGTGACGCCGGCGCGCAGCGAACCGCCGGCGCCGCCGATGAACAGCACGGTGCAGAGCGCCGGCTCGCAATTGTCCTCGATCAGGCCGACCGATTTCTGCAGCCGCTCGGGGAACGGTTTTTCAACCGGCTTCAACTCGTCGTCGAGTTCGTAATAGGCGAACTGCTCGCCGGTGGTCGACACCATCAGCAGCGACAGGCCGGGGCGGGCGCCCTTCTTGGCGTTCCATCCGCCGAGGATCGACAGCGGGTCGGAAATCGAGGTGCCGCCCCAGCCAAGGCCGGGCTCGGAGACCTTGAAATAGCGGCCCGGCGTCGAGCGGCGGCCGATGATCTTGATGCCGGTGTCCTGCCAGCCCAGCACCTTGCCGGCCTGATGCTCGGAGACAACGCCGGTGATATGGTCGTCGACCACCACCACCTCGTCGACTAGGCCGCGCCATTGCGTGGCGAACATGCCGATCGTGGCCGAGCCGCAGCCGACCCGCATACGGTGTTCCTGCTTGCCGTCGATGACAGGTGGTTTGCCGGCTTCGACGATGATGGTGGCGCCGCCATCGATGGTCAGTTCGACCGGCTTGCGATTGCACAGACTGAGCATCGCGTCACAGGTTGCCCGGCCTTCGGCCTTGGAGCCGCCGGTCAGATGATGCACGCCGCCCAGCGACAGCATCTGCGAGCCATACTCGCCTGTCGTGACGTGGCCGATCGGCTCGCCTTGCGCGCGCACGATTGCCGTTTCGGGACCGAGATGGCGGTCGGTGTCGATCTTCACCTTGACGCCGCAGTACGAAAAAATGCCTTCGGTGACCACGGTCACCAGATCGACGCCCTCGACCTCCTGGCTGACGATGAAGGGGGCCGGCTTGTAGTCGGGATAGGTGGTGCCGGCGCCGATCGCAGTGACGAAGCGGCGGCCGGTGTTGACCAGTTCGCCGTCCCATTGCTCGCCCTCGGCGGTGAAGGGCACGACCGCGGCGCCACTCTCTGCCGCATGGTCGAGGATGGTCAGCGGGTCCATACGCACGATGCGGCCACCGACATTGCCGTAGCGGTCGCAGGCGCCGGTGCGGCCATCGGCGATGTAGCACATCACCGGACAGGCATCGCAGCGGATCTTTTCCGCCACCAGCTTTTCGCCCGGATCGTGGGTTTCGAAGCGTTCGGCAAGCTCGCTCATCGGCGTGCCTCCTTGTCGCGGATGCCATCTTGTTCGCGGATGGCGGCGCGGATGCGCGTCGGCGTCGCCGGAACCTTGGTGATGAGAACGCCGGTGGCGTGGCGTATGGCGTTGAGGATGGCGGGTGCGGTCGGGATCAGCACATGCTCGCCCAGGCCCTTGGCGCCGAACGGTCCCTCCGGATCGGGAACCTCGATCAATATGTGCTCGATCTCAGGCACATCGCCGATGGTCGGGATGAGATAGTCGTGCAAATTCTCGGTGCGACCGGGGATGTATTCCTCCATCAGCGCCATGCCGATGCCTTGCGCGATGCCGCCTTCGATCTGGCCTTCGACCAGCAGCGGGTTGATAGCCTTGCCGACATCGTGCGCGGCGGTGATTTTCAAGAGCTTCACCGTGCCGAGCTTGAGGTCGACCTCGAGTTCGGCGATCTGCGCGCCATAGCCGTAGACGGCGTAAGGCTTGCCCTGGCCCTTGGCATCGAGCGGCAGCGTCGGCGGATCGTAGGTCTCCTCGGCGCGGAAGACGTAGCCGTCCGCATCGACATCCAGGGCGGGGAGATCGATGCGCCGAGTGGCTTCGCCCTCACGAATGACGATCGCCGGGCCGTCCAATTGCAGGGCCGCGTTCTCCGAGACATTGGCAAAGCGCAGGATCTTTTCGCGCAAGGCGCGGCCGGCTTTTTCGGCCGCCTTGCCGGTGACAAAAGTCTGGCGCGAGGCCGATGTTTTGCCGGCGTCCGGGCTGATCGCGGTGTCGGCGCTTCTCAGCTTGAATTTTTCCAGCGGCAGGCCAAGTGCGTCGGCGCAGATCTGGGCAATGACGGTGTTGGAGCCCTGGCCGATATCGACGGCGCCCTGATGCAGGATGACCTCCCCCTCTGGCGAGATACCGACCCTTATGGTCGACGGATTGGGCAGCGAGGTGTTGCCGCAGCCATACCAGCAGGACGCGATGCCGACGCCGCGCTTTTTGCTCGTATTGGCATTGTTGAATGTATCTGCGTCGGCCGTCGCGCGAGCCCAATGCGGCCGCAAGGAGTCGAGGCACTCGAATATGCCGACGCCCGACTCCAGTCGCTGTCCGGTAACCGTTTCGGATCCGTTCCGAAGGCAGTTCTTCAGCCGAAAATCGAGCCGGTCCATGCCAAGCTTGCCGGCGAGCTCATCATAGAGCGTCTCCTGCATGATCGTCGCCTGCGGCACGCCGAAGCCACGGAAGGCGCCGGAAATCGGCCCGTGGGTGTGGATGGCGCGGCCTTCGGCGCGGTAGTTCGGCGTCGCATAGGGACCGGAGGCATGCACCGGCACGCGGTTGGCGACGGTCGGGCCCCAGCTGGCATAGGCGCCGGTGTTGAAATCGCCTGTGAAGACCATGCCGGTGACATGGCCCTCGGCATCTACGCCGATGGTCGCCTTCATCTCGGCGGGATGTCGCTTGGTGGTCGACATCATCGATTCGGTGCGGGTGTAGGCAAGCGCCGCCGGCCGACCGGTCTTCAGCGCCACAAGGCCGATGAGCGGCTGCAGTGAAACGTCCAGTTTCGAGCCGAAGCCGCCGCCGGTCGCGGCCGGCACGATGCGCACCTTGTCGACGGCAAGACCGAGCACCTTCGCCGTTTCGTCGCGGTCCATATAGGGGGCCTGGGTGCAGGCGACGACGACCAGCGTGTCGTCGTCCATGTAGGCATGGCCGGCTTCCGGCTCGATGTAGGCGTGCTCGACATAGGAGGTGTCGATGGCACCGGACACTGTGAAGGCAGCCTCGCCAAGCGCCGCCTCGGGGTCGCCGCGCTCGACAAAGCCCTTGGTCAACAAATTGGCCGGGCGGTTCGCGTGGATGAGCGCCGCCCCTTCTGCCTCCGCGTCGCCGGGCTGCAGAAAATGCGGCAGCTCGGTCCAGCGGACCGGGAAATCCTGGAGGTCGAGATCGAGCATGGCCTCGCGCTCGCCGGCGACCAGCGCCACTGCCTCGCCGCGCAGCCGCGCAAAGCCTTCGGCCAGCGCCGGCTGGTCGGCAAACGGACCGATGACGCCGAAACAGTTTTTTCCCGGAATGTCGGCGGCGGTGAAGACGCCGACGATGCCGGGATGCGACTTCACCCAGCCCTCCAGGTCGCCGAAGGCGAAGCCGGCATGATAATGCGGCGAGCGGACCACCAGCACGGCCAGCGCATCGGCGGGAAAGGCATCGGCGCCGAATTTTTCAGCGCCGGTGACTTTTGGCACGCCGTCGAGCCGGACCGGGGAGGCGCCTACAGCATTCCCTGTGGTTGGCATTCTACGTTCAAAGTTGAATTCCAACGAATGACGTTGGCGCTGCCCCTCACCCTTACCCTCTCCCCGTGAAGAACGGGGAGCGGGGAGCGTCGGCGCTGGAGCACTTCCCTTCTCCCCGTCACTATACGGGGTGAAGGTGCCGGCAGGCGGATGAGGGGCAGCGCCGTCGGTCGACGTCTCGAACCGTCCCGCATCCATCACTGCCGCGATGATCTTTCTGTAGCCGGTGCAACGGCAGAGGATGCCGCCCAGCGCATCCTGCACCTCGGTCTCGGTCGGATTCGGCGTGCCATCCAGCAGCGCCGTTGCCGCGACCAGCAGCGCCGGCGTGCAGATGCCGCATTGCGCGGCGCCATGCGCCAGGAAAGACGCCTGCAGCGCCGAGAGAAGGCCATCGGCGAGGCCTTCGACGGTCGTTACGGACGTCCCGGCTGCGGAGGCCGCCGGCATCAGGCAGGCGCAGACGGCGTCGCCGTCGACCAGCACCGTGCAGGCGCCGCAATCGCCGGCATCGCAGCCGACCTTGGTGCCGGTCAGCTGCAATTCATCGCGCAACACCTGCGACAGCCGGCGCAACGGCGGCACATTGACCGAGACGGCGCCGCCATTGACCGCGAAGACGATGTCTACGCGCTCGGGGCCGAAACCCGGCACGAGATCAGGCAGGGCTTCAATCATCTCGGAGTGGCTCATGCCGCCACCATGCTGTTGTCGTTCGTCAGCCCGCAAGCCCCCAGCACGGCGCGGGCGACAAGCTCGCGCGCTGCGTCGAGCCGGTATTCGGCGCTGCCGCGCACGTCGGCAATCGGCGAGAGCTCGGCCATCGGCGCGGACAGGAGCGCATCGGCGAGTGCCGGGCCGACAGGCTTGCCCACCAGCACGGCTTCGACAGCGGCGAGCCGCCTGGCGACGGCCGAGCAGGACCCGACCGCGACAGCGGCTTCCATGACTATGCCACTCTCGGCAACGAGGCGCGCCGCCACCATGGCGATGGAGATGACGAGGTAGCGCCGCGCACCGAACTTGACGAAGGCCGACGTGCCGGCAGAGGCCCGCTTCGTGATGCGGATGCCGGTGACCAGTTCGCCCGGCAGCAAAGCGGTGCGGCGGTTGCCGAGAATGAACTCCTGCAGCGGCAGATGACGCGTCGCGGCTGCAGAGCGCAGCTCGACCTCGGCGTCCAGCACCAGCAGTCCCGGAACGCCATCGGCGGCAGGCGAAGCATTGCAGAGATTGCCGGCGATCGAGGCGACATTCTGGATCTGCAGGGAGCCCACTTCGCGCGCGGCGTGCTTCAGCGCATGGAAAGCCGCCGGCAATGGATGGCGGACAAGGTCGGTCCAGGTGGTGCGGGCGCCCAAAACCCAATGGGTTTCGGTCTCGGCAATGCCGCGCAGCGAGACCAGGCCGTTAATATCGAGAACATTGTCGCGGAACGGTTTGGCGCCCTGCGCCGGATAGAAATCGGTGCCGCCGGCAAGCACGCGCCAGGCGCCCTCGCCCAGCAGAGCGAGCGCCTCGTCGAGCGTGGCGGGTTTCGCGTAACGGATCACCCTTTGCCTTCCAAAAAAATAGGCCTTCCCATTGGGGCCTTCAAAGGTGGGGACTTCCCGAACCCCGCCAGTGTCTGATCAGGCCAAATTCATTCGTATGCAAATGATATCAAGCTGGCGGAAATTGTCAAAGCCGGAGTTTAAGGGAACCCGGCCGCCATGCATTTGTTACGTCCGCGCACGATCCCCAAAAATCGGAATCGATTTTCGGAAAGGATCCTGCGCAAGGTAAAGTGCTACAGCGTCCTTTGCGCGTCCGAAGGGGACGCGCGGCGCTGTAGGAGGTTGACGCAGGCGGCCATCCGGTCAAGTTTCTGCATCCGGTCGCGTCAGCGGCGTATTTCACTCGATCCCCCGTTCGAGACGTAGAAGAGGAGAGGCGCCATGGCCGACGAAGCGCTTGTTGTCATTGACCTGCAAAACGACTTCTGCCCCGGCGGCGCGCTGGCGGTTGCCGGCGGCGACGAAATCGTGCCGCTGGTCAACGATCTGATCCGGCATGCCGAGCATGTCGTGCTGACGCAGGACTGGCACCCGGCCGGACATTCGAGCTTTGCCTCCAGCCATCCGGGGGCGCAGCCCTTCAGCGCAATCGAGATGCCCTATGGGCCGCAGACGCTGTGGCCGGACCATTGCATCCAGGGCAGCCTCGGCTCGGATTTTCACTCGGGGCTCGCCTGGACCAAGGCCGAGCTGGTGATCCGCAAGGGATTTCGCCCTGATATCGACAGCTACTCCGCCTTCTTCGAGAACGACCACAAGACGCCGACGGGGCTCGCCGGCTACCTCAAGGAGCGCAGCATCGACAGTGTGACCCTGGTTGGCCTGGCGACCGACTTCTGCGTTGCCTTTTCGGCCCTCGACGCGGTCAAGCAAGGCTTCAAGACGACGGTGCGGCTCGACGCGTGCCGCGGCATCGATCTAAACGGTTCGGTCGAGGCGATGCTGAAGAGGATGCGCGATGCCGGGGTGAAGCTCGAAGACCCGATCTCGGAGTGACTGGATCGTGACGCATCGAGGGGGCTGCACACAGTTGGGGAAGGCTTTCGCGGCAGGTGTACTCGCTTCCGCTGTGTCTCCGCAAATGGCCTTCGCGGCCGAGGCCCGCGGCCTGCCCGATGCTGCCATGTCGCTGTGGTGGGCGCTGCCTTTCGCCGGCCTGCTGCTCTCGATCGCCACCGGACCGCTGCTGTTCCACCATGTCTGGGAGCATCATTACGGCAAGATCGCCGCCGGCTGGGCAGCGCTGGCGGTCATCCCGCTGATGGTTGCATTCGGCGTTCCGGTAGCCGGTGAAGCCGTGCTGCACACGCTGCTCACCGAATACATGTCCTTCATTATCCTGCTGTTCGCGCTCTACACCATTTCGGGCGGCATCCTTGTCGCCGGCAACATCCATGGCACGCCGCTGGTCAATGCCGGGCTGCTGCTCGTCGGGGCGATGCTGGCCTCGGTGATCGGCACCACCGGCGCCTCGATGATCCTGATCCGGCCGATGCTGCGCGCCAACGACAACCGGCAGTTCAACGCCCATGTCGTCATCTTCTTCATCTTCCTGGTGTCCAACATCGGCGGCTCGTTGACGCCCTTGGGCGACCCGCCATTGTTCGTCGGCTTCCTGCGCGGCGTCGACTTCTTCTGGACGTCGGCGAACCTCTGGCGCGAGACGCTGTTTACCGGCGGCCTGGTGCTGCTTGTCTTCCTGGCCATCGACATCATGCTGCATCGCCGTGAAGGGGGCGCGCCGAAGATCAAGGATCCGACGCCGGATACGAAGGTGCGCCTTCGCGGCCTGGCCAATCTGCCGTTGCTGGCCGGCGTCATTGCCGCGATCCTGCTTTCAGCTGCCTGGAAGCCGGGCGTGACTTTCTCCATCCTCGGCGTCGGCCTCGAACTGCAGAACCTGGTGCGCGATGCCATCATCCTGGCGCTCGCCGGGCTGTCGCTTGTCGTTTCCCTCAAGAGCCATCGCGAGGCCAACGGCTTCACTTGGGGCCCGATCGCGGAGGTGGCAAAACTGTTTGCCGGCATCTTCATCTGCATCGTGCCGGTCATTGCCATCCTTCGCGCCGGCCATGACGGCGCGCTGGCGCCGCTGGTGGCGCTGGTGACGTCACCCACCGGCCAGCCCAATGATCTCGCCTATTTCTGGCTGACCGGCGGGCTGTCGTCCTTCCTCGACAATGCGCCGACCTATCTGGTGTTTTTCGAACTCGCAGGCGGCGACGCGCGGCACCTGATGACGGAGGCGGCCTCGACGCTGGCCGCGATCTCGGCCGGCGCGGTGTTCATGGGCGCCAACACCTATATCGGCAATGCACCCAACTTCATGGTCTACGCCATTGCCCGACACCGCGGTGTGAAGATGCCGGGCTTCTTCGGCTACATGGCGTGGTCGGGCCTGGTGCTGATCCCGATCTTTTTGATCGCCGGGTCCCTGTTTTGCGGCTGATCAGCCGACGCCGACATAGCGCCTGACTGCCGATGGGTCGGCGCGCAATTGCTCGACATCGACGGTCTCGCGGTTGCGGCCGTTCTCGATGAAGCAGACGCGGTCGGCGACGGACAGCACGGCGTCGACGCGCTGTTCGACCAGAATGGTGGAGACACCTAGCTCACGCAGCTTCACCACCGTCTCGCGGATCTTGGCGATCATCGACGGCATCAGCCCCTCCGTCGGCTCGTCTAGCAACAGCACCTGCGGCTCAAGGCAAAGCGCACGGGCCATGGCCAGCATCTGCTGCTCGCCGCCGGACAAAGTGCCGGAGCGCTGGCGCAGCCGCTGGCGCAGCAGCGGGAAGAGATCGAGCACGCTCTCGCGCGTCGCTCTGCCCTTGCCGCGCGCCATCAGACCGATCTCGATGTTTTCCGCCACCGTCATCTCGGCGAACAGCCGCCTGCCTTGCGGTACATAGGCGACGCCGGCCTTGGGCACCTCATGCGCCGGCAGGCCGGTCAACTCCTTGCCGGCGAGCCGGATCGAGCCGGCGCTCGACGGAACCAGCCCCATGATTGCTTTCAGCGCCGTCGTCTTGCCGGCGCCGTTGCGACCGAACAGGCACAGCACCTCGCCCTTGTTGAGCACGAGATCAAGCTCGTAGAGCACCTGAACCTCGCCATAGAAGCAATCGAGCCTGGAGATGGTCAGCGCTTCAGTCTTGGGGGCCTCAGTCTTGGGGGCCTCAGTCTTGGGGGCCTCAGTCTTGGGGGCTTCGCTCATGGCGCCGTCCCCAGATAGGCTTCCTGCACCTGTGTGTTGGCGCGAACCTGTTCGGGCGTGCCTTCGGCCAGGATCCTGCCGGCGTTGAAGACCGTGATGCGGTCGGCCAGCTGCATGACGACCGGCATGTTGTGCTCGATCAGGAGCACGGTGGCGCTCTTGGCAATCTCGCGCACCAGTCCGATGAAATTGTCGATCTCGCTGTCGGCCAGCCCCTGCGTCGGCTCGTCGAGGATCAAAAGCCGCGGCTTAAGCGCCAGGCCCATCGCGACTTCCAGCAGGCGCTGGTGGCCGTAGGAAAGCTGGCCGGCCGGCATATGGGCGCGGCCGGCAAGTCCGGTGCGTTCCAGCGCGGCCATGACGCCGGTGCGCACCGCACCTTTCGAGCGGCCATCGGTCAGCGTGCGCTGCACCGGCAACGCGACATTATCGTAGGCAGAGAGGTTGGCGAAGACGCTGGTGATCTGGAAGGTGTAGGCGATGCCCCGGCGCACCCTGAGATAGGCCGGCTGGCTGGTGATGTCGGCGCCGTCGAAGACGATCATGCCGGACGATGGCTGAATGCGGCCGCTGACCAGGCTGACGAAGGTGGTTTTGCCGGCGCCATTGGGGCCGATGACGGCGCGGATCTCGCCCGGCATCAGCTGAAAATCGACACCGTCGACGGCGCGCAGGCCGCCGAAACTGCGCGCCAGGCCTTTGGTGGTCAGCAACGGCATCATGGGAGCCACCCGAGCCAGCGCTGGCGGATGGTGCCCAGAATGCCTTTGGGGAAAAACAGCACCAGCAGGATGAGCGCAATACCGACGATCAGGAGATAGGCGGAGGTGTAGCCGCTGGCGGTGTCGATGACATAGTACATGAACACCGTGCCGAGCAGCGCGCCCAGCGTCGTGGCGGCGCCGCCGAGCAGCACCCAGAGCAGCGGCAGGATGGAATACTGCACCGAGGCAAAGCTCGAGCCGACATAGCCGAACAGCAGCGCATAGGCCGCACCCGAGGCGGCGCAGATGGTGCCGGAGACGACGACGGCGATCAGCTTGTTGGAGAAGGTGTCGTAGCCCAGCATTTTCGTGCGCTCCTCGTTCTCGCGCACCGCGACCAGCACGCGGCCATAGCGGGAGCGGACGATGGCGAGGGTGATCAGCAGCACGACCGAGAACAGCGCCAGCGCGCTCATGTAGCGCACGGTCGGGTTGGTGAGGTCGAGCGATGTCGAGCCGAAGGCCAGAACCCGCGCCGGCTGCGGCACGACCAGACCCTGGTCGCCGCCGGTCCAGGCGGCGAAATAGAGGATGACGAGGTAAAACACCTGCGCGAACATCATGGTGACGATCATGAAGGCGACGCCGGTGGTGCGCAGCGCCAGCAGGCCGATCACCAGTGCCAGCAGCGCGCCGCAGGCGATGCCGGCGAGGAAAGCCAAAGGCACGCTCCAGCCGAGATGGATGACCGCGAGACCAGCGCCATAGAGCCCGGCGGCGAAGAACATGGCGTGGCCGAGGCTGAGCAGGCCGACATAGCCGAACAGCATGTTGTAGCCCATGGCGAACACCGCCAGCACCATGATGCGGGCCAGCAGGCCATGATGGTAGTCGGGCAGGACGAAGCTCAGCGCAAACAGCAGCGCGATGACGCCGAGATGCAATGCATAGGCTTTTGCCGGCGAAGCTTCGCTCATCGCGACGCCTGCCCGAACAGGCCCTGCGGCCGGAATACCAGCACCATGGCCACCAGCAGCGTGGCGATGATCTTGGCCAAAGTCGGCGAAAAGAACACCGAGATGATGCCGTCGGACAGGCCGATCAGCACGGCGGCGACGACGGTGCCGCGCAGCGAGCCGAGGCCGCCGATGATGACGACGATGAAGGACAACAGCAGCGGGTCCTGCCCCATCAGGTAGTGCGCCTGACTGATCGGCACGATCAGCACGGCGGCGATGGCCGCCAGCATGGCGCCGAGCGCGAAGACGCCGGCATAGACGCGGGCGACCGGAATGCCGAAGGCCTGCGCCGTCTCGCTGTCATATTGGGTGGCGCGCATGATGAGGCCGATCTTGGTGCGCGTCAGCACCAGCCAGGTGGCGATGAGCAGAAGGGCCGAAGCGGCAATGATCGACAGCTTGTAGCCGGAATAGCCGAACCAGGGCAAAAGGATGCGGTAGCTGAAGGGCGGCTCCACCGGGCGGGCTTCCGGGCCATAGAAGCTCAACGCCAGCTGCTGGATGATGTAGAGCATGCCGATCGTGGCGACGATGGTGGCTTCCGGATTGTAATTGAGCCGCCGCAGCACAAGCCGCTCGGCTACCAGCGCAATGGCGCCGACAATCAGCGGCGCAATCACCAGCGCCGCCAGGAAGCCGAGCGTGGGATGGCCGGGTATCGCCGTCGAGATCGCCCAGGCCAGCACCGCGCCCAGCATGAAGAACTCGCCATGGGCGACGTTGACGACGCGCATGACGCCGAACACCAGCGACAGCCCAAGCGCCGTCAGCGCCAGCACGGCTGAGGTGACAAGGCCTTCGAGGGCGGCGAGGAGGAGATGGGGTCCGAAATGCATTCAGGGCGCCCTTACCCTCCCCTTGTGGGGAGGGTGACCGCGCAGCGGTCGGGTGGGGGTTGGGCACGGGCCGTCGCGACCCCCACCCCGTCTCGCAAGCTTCGCAAAAGTGCGAAGCTTGCGTGCCGACCCTCCCCACAAGGGGGAGGGTAAGGCGCCTCACAGCGCCTGCGTCGTATAATCCCCTTCGGCCTCGTAAAGCCCGTCCTCGATCTTGGTCTTGTGGACGACATTCAGCTTGCCACCTTCGACCTTGGAGATGTTCTGGATGCCAAAACACTGGTGGATCTTGCCGTTGAAGGTCTTCGGCCCCTGCGGATGCTCCGGCCCTTCGGCGAATTCGGTCAGCGCCTCGGTCGCCTCGACCAGCTTGGCGCGGTCTTCCAGGCCCTTGTAGCCGGCGTCTTCCATCGCCTTCTTGACGACATAGAGCGTCTCCCAGCAGCCGAACATGTGGGCGGCGGTGGAGACGTCCTTGGGGTCGCCGACGGCAGCGCCATTTTCGTCGATGCCAACGGCGGCGCGGTAGGCTTTCTGCGCGGCCGAGTCATTGGCCTGGGCATAGCGCGGCGAGCCTTCCCAGAAATGGCTGCCGTCCAGGAATTCGAGGCCGGGGCTGTTGATGTCGGTGGCTTCGAGCGAATCGATGAAGCCGAACAGCTGCGGCCGGTTGGAGCCGTAGAACTCGCCGAGTTCCTTGACGAAGGTGAGCACGGCCGGGCCGACCATCACGTGGTAGATGACTTCGGTCTCGGCCGGTATCTGCGGGAAGTATTTCGTGAAAGACGACTCTGTCGGCGGGATGGCGATCTGGGCGATGACCTCGGCGCCTTGCGCCTTCAGCGCCGGCGGCAGGTAGTCGCGATGGTCGTAGCCGAAGGCGAAATCCGGGAAGATCTGCGTCACCTTCTTGCCGGCATTGGCCGCGATCCATGGCGCCATCGACTGGATCTGGCTCTTCACATCGGTGATGCCGGGCTGGAAGACGTAGCGGTTGAGCTTGGTCGAAGCGACATGGTGGCCTTCGCTGACGACGAAATAAGGGATCTTGTTTTCGCCGGCGGCCGGCGCCGAGCCGATCACGACATGCGAGAACAGCGTGCCGAAGACGATGTCGGTCTTGTGCTGGGTGGCGAACTTGCCGACCACTTCGGCGCCACGGCCGGGATCGGTGCCGTCATCCTCGATCACCAGTTCGACCGGCCGGCCGTTGATGCCGCCGGCATCGTTGATCGCCTTGACCGCGGCGGCACTGGTCTTTTCGTACCAGCGGCCATAGGCGGCGCCGATGCCGGTGCGGTGCGACTGGAAGCCGATCTTGATTGGCGCCGAACTCTGCGCCTGGCTGTAGCGGACGAAGCCGGGCGCGAGCGTCAGCCCGGCGCCGGCGGCGAGACCTTTCAGCGCGGTGCGGCGGCTAAGGGTGGATTTGGAGAGATCGAAAAACCCATTCTTGTCAGTCACGGCAGTTCCCCTGTTTTTGAGTTTTGACTGTCTGTAACGAGGCAAGGCCACTCCCTTGCAGGAGGGGCAGAAATTGCATGTGTACAAACTAAATCACCAAAGCACAGAGCTTGCAAGCGGGCTTTCCGCAAAGGCATGTTGATCAGCTTGTCTCATCCGGCCGTCGGCGTGGCAAGCAACCACAGGCCGAAGATCGTGTAGGCAATCATCAGCATGGTGAGCGGCAACTGGCTGAGGGCGGCGCGCGATGGCACCTGGTGCAGTCGCCAGGCCAGTCCATGGGCAACGAGCACCGCCAGCATATGGCCGGCGATGATGATACCGGCCTGCAGGTTCCACAGCCACCAGGCGGAGTGGGCCCCGGCGACGATGCCGGCCTCGATCTGCATGTCGGCGGCGCCGAACAGGTTCCATCCCAGCGCGAACGGGTCGGACAGAGCGGCGATCGCATACTGGCCGTCGACCAGCAGCGCCGTCAGATAGTGCGCGACATGATAGGCGAGCGCGATCGGCACGATCGACCACACCAGCAGCCCGGCGGCCTCGCGGAGGGAATGTCGGCTGCCGGCGAGGCGCTGGCCGAGGATGACGGCCAGCAGGAATGCCGCCGCCAGCAGGACGAAGGTCAGCACGAGGCCGAAGCTGCTAATGCCGATGAGCGCGGTGCGGCCGGGATATTCCAGCGGGTTGATGCCGGACAGGCCGAGCCAGAAGAAGGTTTTCGACAGGCCGTCGAAGGACACCGATGACAGGCTGAGCAGCAGGAAAGCGATGCCGCTTGCCGGCAGGGGTGCCGCGCCGAGCAGTTTTGAGCCCGGCCAGCAGAGAGCGAGCCGCCCGTGTTCATCGCGCTCGACGATGGCGAAGCGCGCCACCATGGCGAAGAACACCGTCAGGAATTCGCCGCGCCGGCTCCAATCGCGGTAGCCGAAGGCGAGCATGGCGATGAAGGTAAGCAACCAGTAGAGGCCGGCGGCATAGGCCAGCCGCGCCGGGTCGTCGGGCGCCGGGTCGATCAGCTCGAACCAGGCAAAGGCGAAGAACAGGATAACGGCTGGCCAGCAGCCGAGCCATGAAGGCAAACGCGATTTCTGTCCCTCACCGCCACGAAGCTTGAACAGGCGGCTTACGATCCGCCACGGGCCATACCATGGATTCGGCCACGACCAGACATCGCCGAACAGGCCTTGCGCGATGGCAAGGCCGACCCAGAGCAGCGTCCAGATGGTCAGGGGCAGCGGATTGGAGAGCGGATCGCGGCTGCCGAACAGGCCGGCGGCGATGAGCGTTGCGAAACCGGCAAAGGAGATGAGGCTGATGATTGTGCGAGGGGTGTCGGCGAATGGGAAGAGCGGCAGGCGGCGGCGCCAGAAGCGGTCGAGGGTTGCGGGTGGCAGCAGGGCGAGGACGAGGAAGCTTACCGCGACGGCAAGCGCGCCGCCGGCGATGTAGTAGCCGGTCGGGAGGAGGAGGACGTGGCCGCGGTCGGAGGCGTGGGCGAAGGCAGGGGTGGGGAGGAGTGTGAGGGTGGTGGTGATAAGGGTTGGCCGGTGACAGCCGCGCTCTACGACGCCCCCCTCTGTCCTGCCGGACATCTCCCCCTCAAGGGGGGAGATTGGCAGTTGCCCTGCCGGCGCTTCCTTTGCAACGTCGGAGATTAGCGAAGGCGGAGATGACGGGGTAATCTCCCCCCTTGCGGGGGAGATGTCCGGCAGGACAGAGGGGGGTGGGCGGCAACTCACGCTATCGCGATTTCCATTTCGTCCAGCAAGGCACCCGCCGACCCTCAAACCTTGACCAGCTGCTCCACGCGGTCCTTCGCCCCAAAAATCCGGAGATAGCGCTCGATCTCCTTCTTGTCGCCCGTCGCTTTCGCCGGATTGTCCGACAGCTTCACCGCCGGCCGGCCATTGGCCTCCGTCACCTTGCAGACTAGCGATATCGCATCCAGGCTGTTGGTTTCGGTCGGCGCGCAGCCTTCGAAATCGTTGGTGAGGTTGGTGCCCCAGCCGAAGGACATGCGCACCTTGCCCTTGAAGTGCCTGTAGGTCTCCTCGATGGTTTCGACCTCGAGACCGTCGGAGAAGATCAGCAGCTTCTGCCTGGGGTCCTTGCCCTTCTCGCGCCACCAGTCGATGATTTTTTCGCCGCCTTCGATCGGCGGCGCGCTGTCGGGGCGGAAGCCGGTCCAGTCGGCGACCCAGTCCGGGGCGTCGCGCAGGAAGGATGCGGTGCCGAAAGCGTCGGGCAGCACGATCAGCAGGTTGCCGCCGTAATAGCGCTGCCAGTCCTGCAGCACCTTGTAGGGCGATTCCTTCAATTCCTTTTCCGACTTGGCAAGGGCGGCAAAAACCATCGGCAATTCATGCGCGTTGGTGCCGAGCGCTTCGAGGTCGTTGTCCATGGCCAGCAGCACGTTCGAGGTGCCGGTGAAGGCGTCGCCAATGCCTTCCTTGAGCGCCTCGACGCACCAGCGCTGCCACAGGAAGGAATGGCGGCGGCGGGTGCCGAAATCGGAGATGCGGATGCCGGGCAGCGCCTTCAAGCGTTCGGTCTTGGCCCACATCTTCCCCTTGGCGCGTGCATAGAGCACGTCAAGCGCGAAGGGACCGAAGGCGCGCATGGCGGCGCGAGAACGAAGCTCATTGATGATCGCCAGCGCCGGGATTTCCCACAGGGTGGTGTACATCCAGGGACCGCTGAAGGAGAGCTCGTACTGACCGTCGCGCTTGGACAGCTCGTAGTCGGGCAGCCGAAAACCTTCCAGCCAGGCGAGGAATTCCGGCTCGAAGATCTGCTTGCGGCCATAGAAATTGTTACCGCCAAGCCAGATCATCTCCTTCTTGGAGAAGCGCAGCGTGCGGGCATGGTCGAGCTGGTCGCGCAATTCGCCTTCGTCGATGTCGTCGGCCAGGCGCACCGAGGTGGTGCGGTTGATCAGCGAAAAGGTGGCGTCGACCTTGGGGTACATGCCCCAGATCATCTGCAGCATCAGAAGCTTGTAGAAATCGGTGTCGAGCAGGCTGCGGACGATCGGGTCCAGCTTCCAGGTGTGGTTGTAGACGCGCCGCGCTATATCGGTTCTTGCCATGTCCTGCCGTCGCCTTCGCTGCTCACGTCTTTCTTACGCAATTCCGGACGGGAAACCGCCGCACAGTTTTCCTGGAATTGCCGGGCAAGAGCTTATTAGCATTGAATTTTTGAAAGCGCCTCCCGCTTTCCGGGCTGGCCCGACAAAAAGCAGCCGCTCAGGTCCAGCCTCAACTCTTGGCGCCCACCACCCGCAGCGCCGGACGCTTCCTGCGGCTGCCGATGCGGCCGGCCACCGGCGCGTCGGCCCGGCTGTCGGCCTGTTCCTTTTCGGCAAACAGCCAGTCGACGAACAATTGCACGATAGGCGCCGAACGCATCTCGTTGCGGCAGACGACGTAGAAATCATCGACCGCCGGCACCGACAGGCTGAACGGCGCCACCAGCAGGCCCCTGGCGAGCAGCATGCTGGCGGTGACGGAATCGCCGAGCGCCACGCCATGTCCGTGCACCGCGGCTTCGATCGCCGTACGGGCGTCGCCGAGATGGTGGCGGCGGCCACGTTCGAGGTCGAGCCCATCGGCGGCGGCCAGCCAGGTGTGCCATTCGCGGCCATCATCGCCATGCAGGATGACATGGCCAGCAAGATCCCGGCAGATGCGGAGCGGCCGGTTGTTGATCAGCGTCGGGCTGACCACCGGGAACAGTTCGAGGCCCGACCATTTGCGCATCCAGCAATCGGTCCAGCTGCCGTCGCCATAGAGCACGCAGACATCGACCTGTGGGGCGCGGATGTCCTTGGGGTCGTTGGACGGGATCAGCGTCAACCTGATATCAGGATATTGCGCCATGAAGCTGCCGAGCCGCGGCGTCATCCACAGAAGCAGCAGCGCCGGCACGCAGGAGACCGACAGCGTACCGGCGCTGGCTGGCCTGGTCATGCGCTGGGTGGCGGCGGCGATGCCGTCGAAGGCGGTCGAGACCGCCGGCAGCAATTCGGCGCCGTGCGGGGTGAGCTTTACCCGCTGTCCGGTGCGTTCGAACAGTTTTACGCCGAGTGATTGCTCGAGCGCCTTGATCTGGTGGCTGATTGCGCCGTGGGTGACGTTGAGCTCACTCGCCGCCTTGGTCAGCGAGGCATGCCGCGCCGTCGCCTCGAAGGCGCGCAAGGGATTCAAGGGGGGCAGACGCTTTGCCATGAGCAACCGGATACTCTGTGAGATTTTCTCACAATCAGCACCGTAACAATATCAATTGATTTTTCAATGCGGCTGCCGGACACTTTGGCAGGTCAACAGCATCAATGACGTGAAATCTACAGGCAGCCAGCGGGACAGCGACCCGGCCGGATGATGGTCAGTTCGCAGATGTCGCCACGGCCGCATGCATCAGCCCGCAGGAGGAGACCGACATGGGTTATGACAGAGGCAAGCTGGAAGCCTTGCGCCGCAAGTATGGCGAGAGCCATGGCGGCGAGATGTTCGACCCGAAATTCCGCAAGGTCGCGGACAAGATCTTCTCCAAGAGCGGCACAAGGCTGGCGCCCTATGCCGGCATCCCCACCTTCCTCGCCGCGCCCTACCGTGAAATCGCTGCCGACAATCCGGATTTCGGCGATTTGCAGGTGGCGATCATCGGCGTGCCGATGGATCTCGGCGTCACCAACCGGCCCGGCTCGCGCTTCGGGCCAAGGGCGCTGCGCGCCATCGAGCGCATCGGCCCTTACAATCATGTGCTGGAATGCGCGCCGACGCATGAGCTGCGCGTCGCCGACATCGGCGATACGCCGTTCCGCAGCCGCTACCGGCTGGAGGTCAGCCACGAAGATATCGAGCGCCGCACCAACCAGATCGTCGATGCCGGCGTGCTGCCGCTCTCGGTCGGAGGCGACCACTCGATCAGCCATCCGATCCTGAAGGCGGTCGGCAAAAAGGCGCCGGTCGGCATGATCCATATCGACGCTCATTGCGACACAAGCGGGCTGTTCGACATGACCAAGTTCCATCATGGCGGACCGTTCCGCAACGCGGTGCTGGACGGCGTGCTCGACCCCACCCGCACCATCCAGATCGGCATCCGCGGCTCGGCGGAGTATCTGTGGGAGTTCACCTATGAATCCGGCATGACGGTCGTGCATGCCGAAGAGGTGACGGGTCTCGGCATCCCGGCCATCATCGAGAAGGTGCGCAGAATAGTCGGCGACGGCCCGACCTACATTTCCTTCGACGTCGACAGTGTCGATCCGGCCTTCGCGCCAGGCACCGGCACGCCGGAAATCGGCGGCCTGACGACGCGCGAAGTGCTCGAACTGCTGCGCGGCTTGAAAGGCCTCAACATCGTCGGCGGCGACGTCGTCGAGGTGGCGCCGCAATATGACGCGACCACCAACACCGCCCATGTCGGCGCCCAGGTCCTGTTCGAGATCCTGAGCCTGATGGTGTTCAGCCCGGCGATCACCGGCAAGGGGGCCTGACGGATTTCACATGCAAAGGCGGCCGCCGCGCTGGAGCCGGCGGCCGTTTCCAAAACAAACAAGCTTCCAGAAGGGGAATACCAATGACAATCCAAATGAAATCAACCATCGCCGCCGCGCTGATGCTCGCCGGCCTCGGCTTCGCCGCCCAGGCCAATGCCGACGCCGTCGACGACATCACCAAGGCCGGCGCCATCAATGTCGGCATCTTCTCCGACTTTCCGCCCTTCTCCTCGGCCAGCGCCGATATGAGCATCAAGGGTTACGACGTCGACGTCGCGCAGGCGATCGCCGATTCACTCAAGGTGAAGCTCAATCTGGTCAGCGTCACCGGCCAGAACCGCATCCCGTATCTCACCGACAAGCGCGTCGATATCCTGATGAGCGTCGGCTATTCCAAGGAGCGCGAGGAGGTGATCGATTTCGCCGCCGCCTATGCGCCCTACTACATCGCCGTCATCGGTCCGGCAGCGCTTTCGATCAAAGGCAAGGAAGATCTCGCCGACAAGTCGATCGCCGTCAATCGCGGCACGCTCGAGGATACGTCGTTGACCGAAGCGGCGCCGTCATCGGCCGACATCAAGCGCTTCGACAACTACAACTCCGTCATCCAGGCCTTCATCTCCGGCCAGACCCAGCTGATGGTGGTCGGCAATGATGTCGGCGCCCAGGTGCTGGCCAAGCAGGACGCGCTGAAGCCGGAGCAGAAGTTCCAGCTCTTGACCTCGCCCTCGCATATCGGCCTCAACAAGAAAGAGGACCGGCTGAAGACGGCGGTCAATGATGCGGTTGCCAAGATGCTGGCCAACGGCAAGCTCGACGAGAGCTCGAAGGCCTGGCTGAAGACCCCGCTCAATCCCGACAACCTCAAGGATTGAGTTCTCGTGGCTTTTGCCTGGCTCCCAGGTGCTGTGGGCGACATCGCGCGCGGCGCGGCCACGACGATCCTGTTGATCGTCGTGACCACGCTCGTGGGCACGCTGCTCAGCATCCTGGGCGCTGCAGGCCGGCGCAACGGCCCGGTATTCGTGAAGCGCGCCATCGCGGTCTATGTCGAGGTGATGCGCAATACGCCGTTCCTGGTGCAGCTGTTCTTCATCTTCTTCGGACTGCCCAGCCTCGGCATAAGGCTCGATCCGATCCTGGCAGCCATGTTGGCAATGACGCTCAACATGGCGGCCTACACCATTGAAATCGTCGGCGCCGGTCTCGATGCCGTGCCCGGCGGACAGACGGAAGCCGCCTTGGCACTCGGGCTTCGGCCACGCCAGGTGTTTGTCAAGATCGTGCTGCCGCAGGCGCTCAAGGTGATCTATCCGGCGCTGACCAGCCAGATCGTCATCATGATGCTGGAATCGGCCGTGGTGTCGCAGATCGCCGTGCGCGAGCTGACCTATGAGGCCGACATGCTGCAAGCCCGCACCTTCCGGTCCTTCGAAACCTATTTCGTCGTGACCCTGGTCTACCTCGTCCTGTCCATGGCCTTGCGCCGGCTGCTGGTCACAGGCGGGCGCCGCGTGTTGGGGGCAGGTGTCACATGATCGAATTCACCTTCTGGGACATCGTTCGCAATCTGCTGCTCGCCGCCCGCTGGACGGTGCTGTTGTCACTGGCCGCCTTCGTCGGCGGGGCGCTGGTCGGGCTGATCGTGCTGTTCTTCAGGATCGCAGAGAATAAATGGAGCCAGCGGGTCGCTTCCGGCTACATCGCCCTGTTCCAGGGAACGCCGCTGTTGATGCAGCTGTTCCTGATGTTCTTCGGCCTGCCGATGCTCGGCCTGCGCATCGAGCCATGGACGGCAGCGGTGCTCGGCCTGACCTTCTTCGCCAGCGCCTATCTGGCCGAGATCTGGCGCAGCGGCGTCGATGCGCTGCCGCGCGGGCAGTGGGACGCCGGCGCCAGCCTTGGCCTGCACCGTCTGCAGGAGCTCAGGCTGATCATCCTGCCGCAGGCGTTCTCGATCACAAGGGCGCCGATCGTCGGCTTCCTGGTGCAGTTGATCAAATCGACGGCGCTGACCTCGATCATCGGCTTCGAGGAGCTGGTCAGAACCTCCAACGCCATCAACAACGCCACCTTCGAACCGTTCAAGGTCTACGGGCTGGTGGCGCTGATCTTCTTCGTCATGTGCTTTCCACTGACGCAATACGCCCGTACGCTCGAACAACGAGCGGCGGCCCACTGACGCCAGGCGGCGACAGTGCGGCAAGGGAACCTGCCGGAATAGAACGGCATCAACTGAGGAGAAACCAGATGAACAGACTGATTGGAAAATCCCTGACACGGCGCGGCGTGCTTGGTGCGGGCCTCGCTACAGCCGGCGTGCTCGCCATGCCGTCGATCCTGCGCGCGCAGGACAAGTCGCTGAAGGTCGGCGTCTATGGCGGCTATTTCAAGAAATCCTTTGACGAGCACGTCTTCCCAGATTTCACCAAGGCCACCGGCATTGCAGTGGAATCGGTCGCCGAGCCGACCGGCGAAGCCTGGCTGGTGCAGCTCGAACAGGCGTCCAAGGCAGGCCAGGCGCCGGCCGACCTTTCGATGATGTCGCAGACCTCGACGCTGAAGGGCCAGTCGACCGAATTGTGGACGCCGCTCGATACGTCGAAGTTCAAGCACTACAATGACCTCTTGCCGCGCTTCGTCAACAAATATCCGGATGGCCGTGTTGCTGGCATCGGCGCCGTCGCCTGGTGGATCACGCTGGTCTCCAACACCGACGTCTACAAGGATGCGCCGACCTCATGGGAGACGCTGTGGGACAAGGCCAATGAGGACAAGCTCGGCCTGCTGGCGCTTGCCTCGAACTCGTTCCTGCTCGAAGTGACGGCCAAGACCTTCATGGGCGGCACCAATGCGCTCGACACCGAGGACGGACTGAACAAGGCGTTCGAAAAGCTCGCCGAGCTCAAGCCGAATGTCCGGCTGTGGTATCGCGACGAGGCGCAGTTCGAGCAGGCGCTGAAGTCGGGCGAGATCCCGATGGGCCAGTATTATCACGACGTCACCGGCCTCGCGGTCGCCGACGGCTTCCATGTCCGCTCGACCTTCCCGAAGGAAGGCGGCATCCAGGACTCCGGCAATTGGGTGCTGTCGCGCGCCTCGACCAAGGTCGACGAGGCACATGCATTCATCGACTATATGAGCCAGCCGTCAATGCAGGGCCTGATGTCGCGCAAGGTCGGCACCACGCCGACGCTGAAGAAGGAGGTGCTTGATCTCAAGCCGGAAGAGTTCGCCGCGGTGTCGTCGGATATCGATCCGATCATCCCGCGCTATGACCTCTATACGTCGAAGGCCGACTGGATCAACCAGAAGTGGACCGAGCTCATCGTCGGCTGAGCCGTTCGATCCGCTTAAAAACTGATCGGCCGCCGGACCTCTTCCGGCGGCCATTTCCTGGAATTGCTCCAGCGCACAGCCTGAGAGGGATGAGCATGTCCGGACTAGATATCAACGCCGTCACCAAAAAATTCGGCAACTTCGCCGCCGTCGACAATGTCCAGCTCAACGTGCCGCATGGCATGTTCGTGTGTCTGCTCGGCCCATCGGGCTGCGGCAAGACCACGCTGCTGCGCATGATTGCCGGACTGGAGGAGCCGACCAGCGGCGCCATCGTCCTCGACGGCGAGGACATCACGCCTTTGCCGACGCACAAGCGCAATCTCGGCATGGTGTTCCAGTCGCTGGCCCTGTTTCCGCATCTCTCTGTTGGCGACAACATTGCCTATGCGCTGCGCATTCGCGGCGCCTCGAAGGAGGAGCAGAAGAAGCGCGTCGACGAGTTGCTGGGCCTCACCCATCTGACCGGCTTTGCCGACCGCCCGGTGGCCAAACTGTCGGGCGGTCAGCGCCAGCGCGTGGCAATTGCACGGGCCTTGGCGCTGTCGCCGAAACTGTTCCTGCTCGACGAGCCGCTGTCGGCGCTCGACGCCAAACTGCGCGAGGCCATGCAGGTGGAACTGCGCCAGTTGCAGCAGCGGTTGGGCATCACCACCATCGTCGTCACCCACGACCAGCGCGAAGCCATGACCATGGCCGACCTCGTCGTCGTCATGGGCCACGGCAGGATCCTGCAGGCGGCGCCGCCGATCGAGATCTACCGCAAGCCGGCCGACGCCTTCGTCGCCGACTTCATCGGCATCACCAATCTGCTGCCGGCCGAGATCGACAGCACCGGGCGCACCACCATTCTGGGCACAGCCATTCCAGGTCTTGCCATGCCGGCGGGTCAGACTAAAGCGTCTGTATCGGTCCGCCCCGAGGATGTGCATCTCGGCAGCCCCGGCGGCTCGGCCATCACCGGCGAGGTGAGTTTCGTGCGCGATCTCGGCGGCACCATCGAGACCTTCGTCGACGTCGGCGGCACCAGCATCATTGCGGTGACGACGCCGCGCGAGCGGCATGACGTGCCGGTCGGCGCCAAGGTCGGCGTCACACTGCCGCCGGCAAGCTGCGTGGTGCTCGGCGCATGAGACGCGAAGCGCCGAAGTCGATAGCCGACTACACGCCGCTGTTCTTTCCGGCGCTGATGCTGATCGTCTTCTTCGTCGTGCCGTTCTCGACGATGATCGCGGTGAGCTTCTTCAAGCGCAACCCGTCCGGTTTCTACACGCCGGATTTCGTGTTCGACAATTACGCCCGCTTCCTGTCGGTGTTCTTCGGCGGCGTGCTCGGCTTTTCGCTGCTGCTGGCGGTGCTGGTCGCCGTCTGCTGCGTGGCCATCGCCTTTCCCTTCACCTACCTTTTGACCCGTCGGCCGCGCCGTGTGCAGACGCTGTGGCTGGTCGGCCTGCTGTCGGTGCTGTCGCTGTCGGAAGTCATCATCGGCTTTGCCTGGTCGACGCTGTTTTCGCGCACCGCCGGCATCACCAATCTGTTCGTGGCGATCGGGCTGATGGACAAGCCGGTGGCGCTGCTGCCGACCTTTGGCGCGGTGCTGACCGGCATGGTCTACCAGGCGCTGCCCTATACGATCCTGGTGCTGTACCCCGCCCTCGTGCGCCTCGACCCGACATTGCTCGAGGCAGCGCGCACGCTCGGCGCCTCGCCGATCCGCGCCTTCTTCAACGTCGTCGCGCCGGCATTGCGCAACACCATTGTGGCGACACTGATCATGGTCTTCGTGTTCGCCCTCGGCTCGTATCTTTTGCCGCAGATTCTGGGACGGCCGCAACACTGGACGCTGTCGGTGCTGATCACCGACCAGGCGATCTACCAGTCCAACATGCCGTTCGCGGCCGCAATGGCGGTGTTCCTGGTGCTGATCTCGCTGGCGCTGGTCGGATTGACACTGCTCGTCGGAAGAAGGGAGAACGCCCTATGACCGCGACCTTGCTGCGCCGTGTCTATTTCACCATCGTCGCTTTGTTCCTGGCGGCGCCGCTGATCGTCGTCGCCGGCGTGTCGGTGAATTCGCGGCAGGAGCTCAGCTTCCCGCCGGTCGGCTTCTCGCTCGCCTGGTACGCCCAGATCTTCACCGATCCGGAATGGCGGCTGGCGCTGATCCATTCTGTGACGCTCGCCGTCTGTTCGGCGGCGATTGCCGTTGCGGTGGCGCTGCCGCTGGCCTGGTTCCTGTGGCGGCGCATCGCGCCCTGGGCAAATATCTTTCAGCTGCTGGGGCTTGCCCCCTTCATCCTGCCGCCGGTCATCACAGCGCTCGGCTTCCTCTCCTTCTGGGCGACGGTCGGGCTGTTCGGCCAGTTCTTCACCGCCATCATCAGCCACGCCATCTTCTTCGTGACGCTGCCGCTGGTGACGCTGTCGCTGGGCTTTGCCTCGATCGACCGCTCGCTGGTAGAGGCCGCCGCCACCATGGGCGCCGACGACCGCACAGTGCTGAAAACCGTGGTGCTGCCGTTGATCCTGCCCTACCTCGTCTCGGGCTACGCCTTCGCCTTCGTCTTGTCGCTCAACGAATACATCGTCGCCTACATGACGATCGGCTTCACCACCGAGACGCTGCCGATCAAGATCTTCAACGCGCTGCGCTATGGCTACACGCCGACCATGGCTTCGGTGTCGGTGTTCTTCGTCGCGGTGGCGGCACTGGTGTTCGGCTCGATCGCCAGGTTCGGCGATATTCGCAGATTGCTCGGCGCGATGTCGTCCGACGGGAGCTGAGCGCAATCATTCTAAGTAACAGCACCAGTACAGCACCCCTCGATCGCTGCTCAGACCACCAATGCCATGAAGGTGTTGAGTGCACCCTATGCACTCGCGCAGGCGGCAGCTTCGCGCCTCATCTCGGACTCAGGGGTGAACCTAAGTGCTCCTCGAAAGCGGACAACTGACTTCTTCGCCCGACTATTCGCCAGGGTCGAACTCACCTTTGAACAAGACCGTCTCCACCGGCCCGAGGGGATTGACGATCCGGCTCTCCAGGACTTCGACAAGTTTGCGTCCGACACCCGCTATGTCCACGAAATGAACGCCGATCTTCGCAGGCAAGAAACGTGACAGCCGCGTGCTGTCCCGAGTGACAATGTGGATGTCACTCCCTGGCGCGAGACCTCTTCTGCCAAGAGCGTGTAGTGCCCCCAAAAGGCCCAGTTCGTTGGCGCAAGCCAAGCCCGTCGGCGGATCTGACCAGGCCAGCATGCGATCGAACCAGGCTGCGCTCGATTCCATGGTGAACATTCCATGACCGATCAGCGACTGGTCGATCGGAATACCAGCCTCGGCCATTGCCCTTCCATACCCGGAAAGACGCATGGCACTCGCCTGGTCGCCCGGAACGAGAAGTTGCAGCGCAATGCGTCGGCAGCCCTTGTCCACGAGCCGCCGGGTCGCCTCGTAGGCAATCTGTTCATTGTCGATGTCGACATAAGGATATGCTGTATCCAGGTCAGTTCTTCCAAACGCGACGAATGGCATGCCTCTATCCAGCAATAGCTTAACGCGTGGATCACCCGAGACCATGCGCGTGATAATCAGTCCGTCTGTGCTGCCCGCCTGAAGCTGTCGCTGCACACTCTCGATGGGGTCATCATCGGGCGTGGTGGAGTAGATGGATAGACTATAACCCGCTTGCCGCGCCGCCAGCGTCATGCCTTCGATTAACGGAAGCTTCAACAGATCGGACAGATGATCTTGTGTTTCCATCGGGTAGATTGCTGTCATCGTCAGCGTGCGGCCAGTTTTGAGCGCGAAGCCATGATGATTTGGCACATAGCCGACCCGCTGCGCCACTTCCTTGACGCGAGCGATGGTGGCGGGATGAACCTCCGGCCCATCCTTCAGCGCGCGGGATACCGTGGTCACCGAAAGGGAAAGTTCCGCCGCGATCTGTTTCAGGTTGGTCATGTCGCCCGACCTCATTTGCGAAAGCGCCGGCTGATTTGCTGACTTCCACTACGTGACCGAATTCCACCTCACGGTCAATCCAAGCTCTCGCTAAAGCAGCTTGACTCTCCTGCAATTGAATGCAATCGTAACGTTACGATTGGCAAAAATTGGCCATTTTTAGCGCGTCTCAACAAATTCTAGGGAGGAGAACCTATGTCTTGGTTACGCATTTCCTTGGCGGCATTCGCATTCTCGGCCGCCGTGCCGGTCTATGCCCAATCAGTCACCATCACGACCGCGGGCGGCGATTATGGCAACGCCATGAAGGAAGCCATGTGGGGCCCCGCTGCAAAAGAGCTTGGCTATGATGTCGGCGAGGAGACCCTCAGCGACGGCTTGGCCGCCCTGAAGATGCAGGTTACCTCGGGCGCGGTCACAACCGACGTCATTCACCTGGGCTCACCGGAGGGCGCGCAGGCCGCCGCACAGTCGCTGCTGGAGCCGCTCGACTACACGATCATCGACCCAAAGGCCGTGCCGGACGGCGCAAAGTCCGACTACTGCTATCCATTCGACTCCTATGGCACCGTCTTGTCGTGGAACACCAAGACCTATGGCGAAAACCCGCCGAAGACATGGGCGGAGTTCTGGGACGTTGCCAAATTCCCCGGCCGTCGTGCGCTGCGTGCCAATGCCCAGGACTCGATCGAGATCGCGCTGCTCTCCGATGGCGTAGCACCGGCGGACGTCTATCCCGTTCTCAGCACGCCAGAGGGTCTGGATCGCGCTATCAAGCGGCTCGAAGCACTCAAGCCGAATGTCGCCGTTTGGTGGACCTCGGGAGCGCAGTCGGCGCAGTTGCTGAAAGATGGTGAGGCGGATTTGGTCGTTACCTGGAACGGGCGGGCCCAAACCGTAAAAGCAGATGGCGGCGCGGCCGACTACACGTTCAAGGGTTCCGTCATTGGCACCGACTGTCTTGCGGTGCCGAAAGGGGCGCCGAACAAGGAAGCAGCTATGAAGCTCATCGCAGCGATGACACAGCCCGCGCGCGTGGCGAAGCTGACCGACTTCATAGCCTATGGCCCAGTCAATCCTGCTGGCTATGAGGGTGGCCTTATCCCCGAGGACCGTCTCAAGACGCTGGCGACCGCGCCTGAAAATGCCGGCACTTCGGTGTTTTCGAATTCAGAATGGTGGGTCAGGAATGGCGAGGCTGCCCAAAAAGCCTTCGATGAGATGATGGCCCGCTGAGTCTCAGCTCTAAGGCTTGAGCACATGATGAAGTCGCTCCCGATCACCATCGACAGCGTGCGCAAGACCTATGGATCTTACGTCGCGCTGGACGATGTCTCGCTCGACATTCGGGCTGGCGAATTCCTCACGCTGCTGGGGCCATCGGGATCGGGCAAGACCACGCTGCTCATGGCTCTGGCCGGCTTTGTCCGGCCCGATCGAGGTAAACTCTTGTTGGGCGATCGCGACATTACCCGCCTGGCCCCGAACAGGCGCAACATCGGCATAGTCTTCCAGAACTACGCCCTGTTTCCCCACATGAACGTTCTGGCAAATGTTGAGTATCCGCTGGTGCTGCGCAAGGTACCGAAAGCCGAGGCCCGCCAGCGGGCGCTCGACACTTTGGACCGCGTGAAGCTCGAAGGTTTGGCGGAGCGCAACATTGCCGCATTGTCCGGCGGCCAGCGCCAGCGGGTTGCGTTGGCGCGGGCGATCGTCTTCGAGCCGCGCGTGATGCTGATGGACGAGCCGTTGTCGGCGCTCGACAAGAATTTGCGCGAAACCATGCAGTACGAGATCCGGCGTCTGCACGATGATCTGGGGATCACCACGATTTATGTGACGCATGACCAGCGCGAAGCACTGATCATGTCAGACCGGGTCGCGGTGATGAATTCCGGCCGTATTCAGCAGATCGACACGCCACAGCGGATTTATGATCATCCATCGACCCGCTTTGTCGCGGGGTTCATGGGTGAGGCCAACATTGTGGCCCCGGGCACGGTGCGCAGAATAGACGGCGCCGATGCATCAAGCGAAGCTCTGATGATCCGCGCCGAAAGCTTCCATCTTGATGCGAAGCTCGTCGGGCGAGACGGGGTGGCGCTCGAGGGAACGCTGCGCGCCAAGGCGTTTCGCGGCGAGAACTGGCTTTTGACGCTGGCGCTTGACGGCGGGCAAGAGATTCTTGTCTGCGTTCCGGCGGCGATGGCCAGCGGCTGCGGCGAGCTTGCGACCGGTCAGCGAGTGACCGCATATGCACCGGCAGCGAAAGTTCACGCGATACCGGGAGCAGGAGCGTGACCGTCATCGCCGATCCTGCGCTCGCGGCAGACGCACGACGCGAGCGGCGGTTCTTCCTGTCGCTTTCAGTGCCCGCGCTTTTGATCGTTGGGCTGGCGGCGATCCTGCCCATCGTCTGGATTATCCGGCAATCCTTCCTCACCACAGCGGGTGAATACACCGTCGGCAACTACGAGAAAGTGCTTTCGAGCGGACTGACATGGTCGGCACTCGTCACCACCCTTGAGCTGTCCGTGGGCACGCTGGCGATCTGCATTCTACTCGGTACCCCCTTGGCGCTCGCCCTGGCCAGCACCAGACCAAGGGTGGCCAATTTGCTGATGGCCTTCGTTATGCTGCCGTTGTGGACCTCCATTCTGGTGCGCACCTATGGCTGGCTCGTTCTGTTGCGACGCGATGGCCTGATCAACGCGGCTTTGACCGGTTCAGGCCTGACAGCTGAGCCCTTGCCGCTGGTCTACAACTTAACGGGAACGCTCATCGGCATGGTTCACTACATGCTGCCGCTCTTCCTGCTGCCCGTTTATGCGGCGATGCGCGATATCGATGCAAACCTCGTTCGCGCGTCGGCGAGCATGGGCGCCACGCTCGGACAAACGATCCGCACGGTCATTCTGCCGCTTTCGGCCGGCGGCATCTTCTCGGGTTCGATCATCGTCTTCATTTACACCATAGGGTTCTTCATCACGCCCGCGGTGCTTGGCGGCGGCAAGGTAAACCCTCTTTCCACCCGGATCGAGCGCACGCTATCGACCTTCCAGGATTGGGGCTCGGCGAGCGTCCTGGGCATCCTGCTCCTCGTACTAATGGCGTTGGTGGGGGTGATGTTCCTGGCTGCGCGGCGGCTGATTGCCGGACGCAGCATCGGCACAGCCCATGCTTGAAGCCTATCCAGATAGCAGGCTGGCCCGCATCCTCCTGTGGAGCTTTTGCGCGGTCGTTATGGCGTTCCTGATGCTGCCGACGCTCGTCGTCGTGCCGCTCTCTTTTTCGGCGTCCAATCTTTTGGAGTTCCCGCCGCGCGCATACTCGTTGCGCTGGTACGAGGCTTTCTTCGGTTCGGCGGCATGGATGGCCGCACTCAGGACGAGCCTGATCCTTGGCACATTGACGGCGATGATCGCAGTGCCCCTGGGGCTGCTGGCCTGCATTTCGATAAATCGGCTCGGCGGAAAGGCCGCCATTGCCATTCAGGGTATTCTGCTAACCCCTTCTATCGTGCCGGGAATCCTGCTCGCGATTGGTCTCTTCTTTGTTCTGGCGGCCCAACGTCTGGTCGGAACGCTGTTCGGTGTCCTGGTCGGACATGTGGTGCTGGCCATTCCGGTCGCCTGCATTGTGTTGGTGCCCGCCTTGGCCCGCTTTGACTGGAACCAGGTTCAGGCGGCGCGCAGCCTGGGCGCAAACTGGGCAAGAGCCATTGGCGGAATAATTGTCCCCCAACTTCGGATAAGTCTGTTGTCGGCCACGCTGATGGCCTTCCTGACCTCGCTCGATGAATCCGTCATTTCGATCTTCGTCGCGAGTGGTCAAAACAGCACGCTGCCGAAGCTCATGTTCCTGTCGCTGCGCGATCAGATCGACCCGACCATTGCGGCGATTTCGACCTTGTGGACCGTCATCGTCGTGGTCGTTGTCCTCGTCGTGACCCTTCGCCAAAAATCCTGACCGAGATTGGAAACATGCCCAACAATCATCATGCAGCCGACGATCTGGCGGATCATTCAACGGACATACCCCAGGTGGGGTTGGCGATCATCACCGGCTCGGCGAATTGGGGTCTCGCCTTTCCGGAAGATGTCGAAGTCGATGGCGTCCGCACCTTGCAACGAGACATGAGTTTCGAAACCCCTTTCGGTCCCAGCGACAATTGGAAACTGCTCGAATTCGATGCATCTATTACCGTCGAGGGCAAAACGAAACGTGCCCTGTGCATGTATTCGCACGGCAATCCCCGAGACCATATCGACCATTCCTGTCATCGCCGCGCGTTCTGGGTCTTGATGAAAGCGGGTGTAAGGCAAGTGCTGGCCTGCTCGACCGTTGGCGCCGTCAACAAGGCGATCCAGCCCGGCGACATAGTCGTAAACGCCGATATCATCGAACTGTCGCAGACCCCGTTTTCACTTCTGCCTGGCCGCCAGAGCTTCGACTGCTCGGGCAAGCAGATCGTATGTCCAAGATGTGCGGCGTTGTTGGCCGAGACCGCCCGGCGCCATTGGCCAGCCGAATGCCGCGTCCATGGCATCGAGCAGCAGTTGGTGGCTGCCCACTGCTACGGGCCGCGACTGACAACTCCCGCCGAAGCTCTGGCGTATCGAAACATGGGAGCGGACGTGCTCAACCATTCGATCGCCCCTGAGGCCACCTTATCGCGCGAGATCGGCGCCTGTTTCGTGCCCCTGGCGTTCGTCACGGCCGGCTTCAACGACTATATGGACCGCGAGCGCCAGAAATTGCTGCAGGAGCACGTGCTGCCGAGCCTCTCTATGACAGCCTCGCGGGTTGCGCTGGAGACCGCGGCGCGACTTCCGGCCAATCCGGAATGCTCTTGCCACGGCTTGAAGTCGCCCCAACCGGCAGAGCGTTCTACCCGGTTCTGAAAAGCAGCGAGAGTCTGGGATCGTTCACTCGCAACGATGCTCGCGTCGAACTGAGAGTCCGCTTTTGAAGATCCCACGCCCGAAGCGTTCGGCCGCTTCCGGTCCAAAAGGCGACACCAGACATCTGCTCTGCAGTGACTGCTTCGGGCAGCTGGCGGACCGCTTGGTGCGCCATTAATGGCTGAAGACAAGCGGTGGCGCTATCCGATCCCGCCGCAGCCAGCGCGCCAGGAGCAGCACCGCCACCACGGCCAGACCTGACGCCAGGCCGATCCAGATGCCCACGCCGTGCAGGCCGAAATGGAAGGCGAGCAGCACGCCGAGCGGCAGGCCGATGCCCCAATAGCCGATGGCGGCATAGATCATCGGCACCTTGGTGTCGTGCAGGCCGCGCAGCATGCCGGCGGCAACGGCCTGCGCGCCGTCAAAGATCTGGAACAGCGCGGCAAAGGCCAGGAACGACACGGCCAGCGCGATCATCCTGGCATTGGCCGGAGCGGCCATGTCGATGAAGGCGCTGATCAACAGATGCGGCCACAGCACCATCACCAGCGCCATCAGCGCCATGGACGAGACGCCGATGACGAAGGCGGTCCAGCCGGCGCGCGAAACGCCTGCCGGATTGCCTGCGCCATGGGCCAGCCCGACGCGCACGGTGACGGCCTGGTTGAGGCCGAGCGGCACCATGAAGGAGATCGAGGCGATCTGGATGGCGATGGCGTGCGCGGCCAGCGAATCCGCATCGATCAGGCCCATCAGCAGGGCTGCCGCGTTGAAGATCGTCACCTCGAAGGCGAGGATGCCGGCGATCGGCATGCCGAGCCGCAGCAGACCCTTGAAACGCGGCCAGTCGGAGCGCCAAAAGCGGCCGAACAGGCGGTAGCGGCGGAACTTCTTCTCCAGCATCACCACGGCTGCCAGGCCGCAGAACATCAGCGTGCTCGACAGCGTCGTCGCCAGCCCCGAACCGGCAATGCCCATCGAGGTGACGCCGAGATTGCCGAACATGAACACCCAGTTGAAGAAGGCGTTGCAGGCGACGGCGACGAAGACGATGATCAGCGCCCAGCCCGGCCGCTCCAGCGCCGAGATGAAGGAACGCAGCACGATATAGCCGTAGAAAGGCAGCACCGCCCATTCCAGCCAGCGCAGATAGATGCCGGCCTGGTGGGCGAGCGCCGGCTCCTGGCCCATGGCCAGCAGAATGGCCTCGCCATGCCACAGCACGATCCAGATCGGGATCGAGATCAGGATCGCCAGCCACAGGCCCTGGCGCACGGTACGGCGCAAATCGCGCACCGAATAGCGGCGGCGGCCAAGCTCGGTGGCGATCATCGGCGAGGTCGCCAGCATCAGGCCGAGGCCGAAGATCAGCGGCATGAAATAGAGGTTGGCGCCGAGCGCGCCGCTGGCCAGCGTGTCCGCGCCCAGACGCCCCATCATCATGACGTCGGTGGCGGTCATCGCGGTCTGGCCGAGATTGGTGAGCACCATCGGCCAGGCCAGCGCCAGCGTCGCCCTGATTTCCTGACGCCAAAGATTTTCCGGCGCACGAGCGCCGGCTTCGATCGCAGACATTGTCCTGCTCTTTCCGATTGCGGCGCGTCGGCAACGAGGCCGGAAGCCGCACTTCCAAACGGCAAAACCTTCGGTTTCGCAGCGTTTGCGTCGTTCTATTGGACGAAATGCGGCATGAAGGCAAGGGAGGACGGGCAGCCGGCGATTGAGCCAGAGGCGGGAACCCTCCTATCCGGCTGCCTTTGGATCAACCGATGCTTTCGCCGCCGTCGATCACCAGCGCCTGGCCGGTCATGAAGGATGAGCGGTCCGAGACGAGGAACAGGATCGCTTCGGCGATCTCTTCGGCGCTCGCCCAGCGCCCCATCGGGATCTTGGTGCGGACATAGGTCTCGATCGCCTCGCGGCCGCCCATCTGGGCGATGAACGGTTCGTTGAAGGGGGTGTCGACCCAGCCGGGGCAGAGCGCGTTGACGCGCACATTGTGCCGGGCATAGTCGAGCGACATCTGCCTGGTCATCGCCACCACGGCATGTTTGGACGTGGCATAGGCGATCATCTCGCGGTCGTAGAAGACGCCCGAATTCGAAGCCGTGTTGAGGATGACGCCGCCGCCTTGCGCGACCATTGCCGGCATGACCAGCCGCGCGGCCAGAAACTGCGCCCGTACATTGATGCGCCATGACGCATCCATACCATCGACCTCGACCTCGGTCAGCGTGCCGCCGACCTGGATGCCGGCGTGATTGTGCAGAATGTCGATGCGGCCATACTTGCCGAGAGTGCCTGTGATGAGCTTCTCGACCGCGGCGTCGTCAGAGACGTCGGTGACAATCGCCTCGGCCTGCCCGCCCACTGCCCGGATGTCCGCCGCTGTCGTCTCGCCGCTGGTCTTATCCCGGTCGGCGATGACCACCACAGCGCCTTCGCTGGCCATGATCATGGCGCCGGCGCGGCCGATGCCGGAACCGGCGCCCGTCACCACGGCGATGCGGTCTCTAAGGATCATGAATTTGTCTTTCAGCTGGATGGCTTGTTCAGTTTGACGGCTGGCGCTGGCGCAGCTGCCATTGGGCAAGCACCACCAGAAGAACCGAGGCGACGAGCACGATGGTGGCGATGGCGTTGATTTCCGGCGTCACGCCGCGCCGGATCGAGGCGAAGACATAGATCGGCAGCGTCGTCTGCGCGCCGGCGACGAAGAAGGCGACGATGAAATCGTCGAAGGAGAAGGTGAAGGCGAGCAGGAAACCGGCGACCACAGCCGGCATGATCTGCGGCAGCACGATCGAGCGAAACGTCGTCAGCGGCGTGGCGTAGAGATCGCTCGAGGCCTCGACCAGGTTGCGGTCGAGGCTGGCGAGACGCGTGCCGACGATTATCGTCACCAACGCCATCGAAAACAGGCCGTGGGCGGCGATGATCGATCCATAGCCGAGCGACAGGCGCGGCGGCTGGTCGTTTGGCCAGATCGAGGCGAGGAACGGGTTGAGCACGCCAAACAGCTGGACCAGCGCGACAAGCGTCGAGATGCCGATGACGACGCCGGGAACGACGATCGCGGCACCCATCAGCGCGTCGAAGACGGCGCGGGTTCTGAGCCCGACCCGCGCCAGGCCGAGTGCCGCCGCCGTGCCGCACACCGCCGCCAGAAGGGCGCTGGTGGTGGCGATGAACAGGCTGTTCTTCAACGCCTCGACCAGGAACGGGTTCGACAGCGCCGTGCCGTACCACTGCACCGAAAAGCCGGTGAACTCGCTGGCATGGCGGCCGGCGTTGAAGGAAAACAGCACGACCAGCGCGATCGGCAGATAGAGGAAGGCGAAGACGGCTGTGACGAAGGCGCGCATCAGATCAGATCCACCCTGCGGGCGCCCGACACCCGTGTCGAAATGCGGTTTGCCGCGATCAGCACCACCACCGAAACCGCCACCAGCGTGATGGCGATGGCCGATCCGAACGGCCAGTTGCGCGACTGCAGGAACAGGTCGACCAGCGCATTGCCGATGAAGAACACCTTGCCGCCGCCAAGCAGCGTCGGGATCAGGTATTCTCCGAGCAGCAGGATCATGACCAGCGAGAAGCCGGTCATCACGCCCGGCAGCGACAGCTTCAGCGTCACTCCCAGAAAGGTTGAGAGCGGGGTCGCGCCGAGATCGGCGGAGGCTTCCAGCAGCCTTCGGTCGAGCCGCTCGAGACTGACATAGATCGGCAGGATCATGAGGGGCAAATAGCCATAGACGATACCGAGCAGCACGGCGCCCGGCGTGTTGATCAACCTGACATCCTCGATGCCGACAAAGGCCAGCAGTGCGGGAATGCCGCGTCCGCCCAGAATGTACATCCAGGCATAGGTGCGCATCAAAAGGCTGGTCCAAAAGGGAATGACGACGAGCGCAAGCAGGATCAGTCGCCAGCGTTGCGGCGCCTTCAGGGCGAGGTAGTAGGCAACCGGGTAGGCGACGAGCAGACAGGCAAGCGCGCCCACCGGCGCCAGCATCATCGTGTTCCAGAAAGCAGTCGCCCGCGCCGGAAGATTGGCATACTGCGCCAGCGTGAAGGCGGCCTGATAGCCGCCCTCCGGCGCCCGCTCGCCGACGCTGAACACGGCAATGGCGATGAACGGCAGCACAAGGAACACCACCAGCCACGCCGTGGCCGGTGCGAGCAGCAGCGCCGTCAGAAAATTGTGCCGAAATCTGTTGCCGTGCATTGAACCGCCCCGAGGCCGGCGGACCTAGGCCCGCCGGTTTTCCGTTTGCGTCAGGTCGGCATCAGGCCGACTTGAAGCGCGCCATCAGCTCGGCGCGGCCGGGATCGGTCAGCGTCGCCGCTGCACCGAATTCCAGCGGTGTCAACAGGTCGGCCGCCGGGTAAAGGATCGGATTGTCGAGCACTTCCTTGGGCAGCAGTTTGTTGACCCGCGCGTCGGTCGAGGGCGCGCCATTGGCGAGATGCTCCTTCACAGCAACCTCCGGGGTCATCAGATAATTGAGCAAGGCATAGCCGGCCGGCTTGTTCGGCGCGTCCTTCGGGATGGCGTAGAAATCGGTCCAGATTTCGCCGCCCTCCTTGCCCAGCACATAGGCGATCTCTGGAATATCGCGATGCAGCTGTGCGCCATCATTCGTCCAGCACATGGTCATCCAGGCGTCGCCCGCCCGCATGCCCGGCTGGTAGTCCGAAGAGACCGCGAACAGATGCGGCTTGACCTTGAGCAGCAGTTCCTCGGCCTTGGCGAGTTCGTCCTGCTTCAGCGAGTTGAAGGAATAGCCGTAATATTTCAGCGCGTTGCCGATGGTGGTCAGCTGGTAGTCATGCACCATGGTGCGGCCATCGCCCTCAGCCATGGCGACGTCCCAGAATTCCTTCCAGCTCGTCATCGGCTTGGCCAGCTTCTTGGTGTTGACGGCAAAGCCCGTGGTGCCCCAGTTCTTCGGCACCGCGTAGGTCGTGCCGTCGATCGTGCCTTCCGAGGTGAAGCGCGGGTCCTCCTGGGAGCCGTCGAAATTCGGCAGCTTGGCCATATCGAGCGGATCGATGATGCCGAGCTTCTTGTAGGTCGAGATCGTGTAGTTGGTCGGCACGAACAGGCTCCAGCCCGAGGCGCCGGCCTGCAGCTTGGCCAGCATCTCCTCATTGGAGCCGAACACGTTGACCTCGACGGCGACGCCGGTGTCCTTCTTGAAATTCTCGAAGGTCTGCGGGTCGTGATAGTTCGGCCAGGTGGCGATCGACATGCGGTCGCCGAGGTTTTCGGCGGCGAAGGCCGGCGTCGGCATGATGCCGAGCTCGCGCGCCATCACCGCGGTTGCGATGCCAAGGCCGGTGAGGCCGAGGAAGTCGCGGCGGCCGATCGAGCCGCGCTTCAGGCGCATCAGCTGGTCGACGAAGTTCTCAGGGCTAATCGGCAGTCCGTCACGATATGATTTCGACATTTTTTGCTACCCTCTGGTTGGTCCCGTTGTTCTTGGTCTCCGGAAACGCCAGCGGCGTCCCGGAGGCAAAGCCGATGGCGACGGGTTCACCCGGCTTGAAGAGGTTGCCATGGCCGATCACATGGTCGGCCTTGGCCAGCAGCGTTCCGATGCCCTGCACCTCGATGGCGTATTCCGCCGTTGAGCCCAAGAAGATCCGGTTGCGTACGATGCCCTTGAAAGGGCTGCCTTTGGTGGCGCCGAGGCTTAGCGATTCAGGACGCAGGCTGACAGAAACGGTCTCGCCCTGCTGCAAGGCGGTTCGTTTGCGCGCGGCAATGACGGTTCCGTCCGCCAGCGCCACATTGACAAGATCGCCTGTATGCCCGGCAACCTTGCCGCTCAACAGATTGGTCTTGCCGACGAAGTCGGCGACGAACAGGTCGGCCGGCTCGTCATAGATCTCGCTTGGTTGCCCGAGCTGTACGATGCGGCCGCCGTTCATGACGCAGACGAAGTCGCTCATCGACAGCGCCTCCTCCTGGTCGTGGGTGACCAGCACGAAGGTGATGCCGATCTCGCGCTGCAGGTTCTGCAACTCGATCTGCATGTCGGTGCGCAGTTTCTTGTCGAGGGCCGCCAGCGGCTCGTCGAGCAACAGCACGGCCGGCTTGTTGACCAGTGCGCGCGCCAGCGCGACGCGCTGCTGCTGGCCGCCGGACAGTTCGTGGATCTTGCGGCCGCCATAGCCGGCGAGCCGCACCATTTCGAGCGCCTCGCCGGCGCGACGGCCGATTTCCTGCGACGACAGGCGTGGCCGTGCCTGGCGCAGCCCGTAGGATACATTGGCTTCGACATCGAGGTGCGGAAACAGCGCATATTGCTGGAACACCATGTTGACCGGGCGGCGATAGGGCGGTGTGCCGGCCATGTCTTGGCCGCGGATGAACACCTGGCCTTCGCTCGGCTGCTCGAAGCCGCCGATCATGCGCAGGCATGTGGTCTTGCCGCAGCCGGACGGTCCGAGAAGGGCGACAAAGGCGGAGGGCGGCACAGCCAGATCGATGCCGCTGACAGCGGTCACGGCGCCATAGCGCTTGGTGACGCCGCGAAACTCGATGTCGGGCACTGCGGTCAAAGTGCTGGCTCCAGCAACAGGGCTATTTCAGGACGCTACCAGAGCCGATGGCGGCTAGTATATACCTCGCAGGTGGTATATCTGATCTATTTTCTCGTTTGAGGGGGTATAGGTTGAGTGCGTCCCGCAGCGACGAATACAGCCGGCTCGCAGCCCTTGTCGCGGCAACGCGAGAGACCAGCGGCGAAATGTTCGGCCAGGCAATGGTCGATTGGCTGAGCCAGCATGTCAGCTTCGACCACTGCGTTATCTTCGGCTATCGCGGCGCATCGCGACCGCCGCTGCTGTTCGAAACCTTCTCGCCGGCCGAGAGCCATGTCTTCGTCACGCTCTATCAGGAAGGACCTTATCTGCTCGACCCATTTCATCACGCGGCGGTGGAGCGCAAGGAGGGGTTCTGGCGCATGCGCGAGCTGGCGCCCGACCGCTTCTATGCCAGCGAGTATTTTCGCACCTACTATAGCCAGACAAGGCTGGCCGAGGAGGTCGGCTTCTTCGTGCCGCTGCCCGGCAAGGATGCGCTGGTGCTGTCGCTGATGCGATTGCACGCCTCGGGTCCCTTCGGCACCGCCGATGCCAGGCTGCTGCGCGACATGGCGCCGGCGGTCATCAACTTCGCCCGGTTGCGCTGGCCCGCACTTTCGGCCGAGGAGCAGGACGAAGCGGAGCAGGGCGAGACGATCGCCGCCGTCAACGAGTTCGACCGCGCCCACATTTGGGAAAGCCTGTCGCTGACCCCGCGCGAAAAGCATGTCGTCGATCTGGTGCTGCAGGGGCATTCCACCGAGTCGATCGCGAGAGCCATGCGCATCGTACCGGGAACGGTGAAGGTTCACCGCCGCAACATCCATCGCAAACTCGGCGTCAAATCCCAGGCCGGGCTGTTCGCCCGCTTCATTGAGATCATCGAGAGCCGGCGTTGAAATCGCTGAGGCAGACATCGTTCACTTGCGGGCGACAGACTGCTACGGATTACCCGAAACCAGTCGCTTCCTCATACGCCCCGGAGAGCAGACGATGGCATTCAGGCGCAGAAAGAACACGGCCGCGATCCCTCGCACGGTGCCGGCTTTCGAGCACATCGTCACCGAGGCGAGCGACAGTTTCCTGTGGCGGCTCGACGACTATCCCTGGGAGCGCAATGTCTGGAATTTTCATCCGGAATACGAGATCCATCTCCTGCGGAAGTCTTCCGGGGTCGCGCTGGTCGGCGATCACATCGGCGAATTCGGGCCGGGCTACCTGAGCATCGTCGGCGGCGGGCTGCCGCATGACTGGGTGACATCGGTGCAACCCGGCGAGCTGATCGAAGGACGCGACATCGTGCTGCAATTCGATCCGCAGCGGCTGCGCGGCTCGGCGGGACTGCTGCCGGAGCTGCGCGAACTGGAACCGTTCCTGGAGCGATCGCTGCGCGGCATCGTCTTCCATGGCCGCGCCGCGCTCGACGGCGCTGCGCTGATGGAACGGATGGGCACCGTGCACGGGCTCGCCCGGTTTTGCCTCTTCCTCGAACTGGTCGATCTGCTGGCCAGGACAGACGAATACGAGCTTTTGTCCTCGCCGGATTTCTCACCCGCGCTCGACGCAACCTCGCTGGACATCATCCAGCGCACGCTGACCTATCTCTTCCAGCATTTCGCCGAGGATCTGAAGCTGCCGGAGGCGGCGGAGCTGGCCGGGATGAGCGAAAGCACGTTTTCGCGCTTCTTCCAGAAGAACACCGGCAACAGTTTCAGCGACCACATCGCCAAGCTCCGGCTCTGGCAAGCCTGCAAGCTGCTGGCGGACACCGATATTCCGATCACCGACATCTGCTTCCAGGTCGGCTACATGAACATCTCCAACTTCAACCGCGCCTTCCTGCGCAAGCACCGGATGACGCCGTCATCCTACCGCAAGCTGTCGAAGCAGCGGATGACGATGCGCGCCTGAAAACCGGCCTTCCTCACTCCATCGGTACTCATGTGACAGAGGCCGTGCAGGCGGGCCGGATTTTGCAGCGCACAATGCATAAAAGTACAGGTCTGCTGCAACGGGGCTTCTAGCGCGGCCTTTAGCAACTCCTCATTTTGGCGATGGGTGGCTTGTCGCTCGGGCGATGGCGAGGATCGCGCAACCGAAGACTTCCGCTTCCTGCGACTGTTCCTGGAGGAGAAAATCAATGAAACCAATTCGGCTCGCTGCGAGCATAAGCGCAGCTTTCATGCTTACCACGACCCTCTCGACCATGGCGCTGGCGGCGCCGGTCTGCTCGGCGCCGGTCAAGGTGCTGGCGCAACCGCGTGACGGGCTGACGCTGCTGGAGGCGTCCAAGGACGAGTTCCAGAAACTGGCCGGCGCCAGCTTCCAGATCGACTATCTCAACGAGAACGACCGCCGGGCGAAATCGCGCGCCGATGCGTCCACGGTGGGCAACTACAACGTCTACTATGTCGACGAAGCCAATGTCGCGCTGTTCGCCTCGTCGAAATGGATCGTGCCGCTCACCGACTATTACCCGGCTGACTACGACTACGCCGATTTCGACCCGGGCCGGCAGAAGGTCGCCACCTATGACGGCAAGGTGTGGTTCGCGCCGCTGACCGGCGGCGGCGACCTGATGGTCTACCGCAAGGACATTCTGGAAGCCGCCGGCATCCAGCCGCCGAAGACGCTGGACGAGTTGATCGCCGACGTGCCGAAGCTGACTGATCCCGACAAGGGCATGTACGGCATCGCGCTGCGCGGCGCGCGTGGCTCGGGCGCCAATGTCTGGCGCTGGATGCCGTTCTTCAAGGCCTATGGCGGAAAATGGTTCGACGGTGACAAGCCGGCTTTCAACTCCGAGGCCGCGGTCAAAGCGACCGAGACCTATCTTAAACTGTTCAAGGATTCAGCGCCCGGCACGCAGACCGGCAGCTGGGATGAATCGACCGGCGCCTTCCTGTCGGGCCAGGTTGCCATCTTGGTCGAATCGACGCCGCTGTCGGGCATGGCGGTCGACCCGAAGACCTCGCAAGTGGTCGGCAAGATCGGCTTCCTGCCGCCGCCCTCGCCACTGACCGGCGGCGGCTACGGCCACGGCCTCGCCATCGCCGCCAAGGCCAATGCCGATGACGCCGCGAAGCAATGCGCCGGCCTGTTCATCGCCTGGGCGACGTCGAAGGAGAACGAGAAGCGCCGGCTCGACGCGCACCAGTTCGGCGAGCTCAACCGCACCAGCGTGCTGTCCAGCAAGGAGTTCGCCGACATCTATGGCGCCGATCTCGGCCAGGCGCTTGCCGATACCGGCAAGGTGACGGCGGTGAACTTCTGGCAGGATCCGCGCTGGCCGGATCTCGGCGACCGCTGGGGCATCATCCTGGAAGAGCTGGTCACCGGCACGCGCACCGACGTCAAGGGCGGCCTCGACGAACTCGAGGCCTACGCCAACGAGCTGGTGAAGAAGAAGTAATCCTCCCGCCCGCGGCGCGCGGTCCACGGCATTCGACCGGATGCCGGGACCTGTGCGCCGCGGGTTCTCCCCAAAAAGGCACAGCCCGAGGATAGGCAATGCGCCGACGCTCTTCCCTGCCCGTGACGTTTCTGGTTCCGACGCTCGCCATTCTTCTGGTGCTGTCGATGGTGCCGACGCTGTACGCCATCGTCATTGCGCTGCAGAACCGCGAGCTGAGCTCGTCGGACTATTCCTGGGTCTGGCTGTCGAACTTCATCGACCTGTTCGCCGACCGGCGTTTCCTCAACGCGGTCTGGGTTTCGGTGAAGTGGGAAATCGTCACCGTGGTGGCGACGATGATGGTGGCGATCGGGCTCGGCGTGCTGATGTTCGAAGTAGCGTCGCCGCGGCTGCGCAACATCTACTGCCTGCTGTTCATCATCCCGGTGCTGTTGCCGCGTGTCTCGGCGGCCTTCGTGTGGAAGTTTGCCTATCATCCGCTCTACGGCATCGCCACCTATCCCTACAGACTGATCACCGGCGGGCTGATCTTCGACCCGCTGTCGAAGCCGTCGACGGCCCTGTTTGCCGTCGCCTCGGTCGATGTCTGGCAGTGGGGACTGTTCTTCGCGGTCATCGTGCTGAAGCTTCTGGAGACCTTGCCGCCGCAGCCGATCGAAGCGGCGCGGCTCGACCACGCCAAACGCTGGCAGATCCATGCCTATGTGACCTTGCCTATGCTGAAGGCGCCGCTGATCAGCCTGATGTTCGTCAAGATGATCGAATCGCTGCGCTCCTTCGACCTGATTTATGTGATGACGCGCGGCGGGCCGGGCGTGGCGACCGAGACGCTCGACATGTACGCCTTCTCGCAAGGCTTCATCGAATCCGGCAAGGTGTCCTATGCCTCGGCCATGGCGGTGCTGATGATGATCGCGACTGTCATCACCTTCACCATGCTGTGGAAGCGGGTGCAGGCATGAGGCCGTATCGCATGAGACCGGGCCGCCTCATCGGCAAGATCATCCTAGCCTTCGCCGGCTTCATGGCGGTGTTTCCGCTCGCCTGGACGGCGGTCAATTCGCTGAAGAACAATGTCGACATCATCACCCGCGTGCCGCGCCTGGTGTTTACCCCGACCTTCGACAATATCAGCTACATCATCGGCCGCGACAGCGTCATGACCGGTCTCTATAACTCGGTCATTTCCTGCGGCGTCGCCGTGCTGATCGGCGTCATGCTCGGCCTTCCGGCAGCCTATGCGGTGGCGCGCTATCCCAATCGCTTCGCTGGCGACATCCAGTTCTTCGTGTTGTCGCTGCGCTTCCTGCCCCCGGTGGCGGTCGCCATTCCGCTGATGGTGATCTGGCTGCAGATCGGGCTCTACGACACCTTGCCGGCGCTGATCGTCACCTATTCGCTGCTCACCATCTCGGTGATCATGTGGCTCGCCATTCCCGCCTTCCAGGCCGTGCCGAAGGAAATCGAGGAAGCCGCTTTCGTCGACGGCTACGGCGCTTACTCGGTGTTCTGGCGCATTGCGCTGCCGGTAGCGGCGCGCTCGCTGATCGGCGCCGTCGCCTTCAGCTTCGTGCTGGTGTGGAACGAATTCCTGATCGCGCTGATGCTGTCCAGTTCCTACGCCAAGACATTGCCGATCGTCGCTTCCGAACTTTCACAGCAAGGCATGAACGTGCCGTGGGGAATCCTCAACGCCTCGGTCGTGCTGTTGTCGCTACCGCCGCTGCTGTTCCTCGGCGTGCTCAGCGGCTTCCTGAATTCCGTTTTCCGGCAAAAAAAGACTTGATGCGAGGACTTACCTATGCGGGCACTGGTGCTTGAGAAAAAAGGCGAACTGTCGCTGCGCGAGATCGCGCTGCCGCTCGACGTCGGACCGGGCGATGTCAAGATCGCCATCCACACGGTCGGCGTCTGCGGCAGCGACGTGCACTATTACACCCATGGCGCCATCGGCAGCTATGTCGTGCGGGCCCCGATGGTGCTCGGCCACGAAGCCGCGGGAACGATCGTCGAGATCGGCGCCAATGTCGGCACGCTGAAGGTCGGCGACCGCGTCTGCATGGAGCCGGGCGTGCCGAACCTGTCGTCGCGCGCGACCAGGCTCGGCATCTACAATGTCGACCCTGACGTCTCCTTCTGGGCGACGCCGCCTGTGCATGGCGTGCTGGCGCCCTATGCCGTGCACCCGGCCGCCTTCACCTACAGACTGCCGGACAATGTCACCTTCGCCGAAGGCGCGATGGTCGAACCCTTTGCCATCGGCATGCAGGCGGCGCGCCGCGCCCGCATCGTGCCTGGCGACGTCGCCGTCGTCGTCGGCTGCGGCCCGATCGGCATCATGATCGCGCTGGCGGCGCTGGCCGGCGGCTGCTCGAAGGTGCTGATCTCCGATTTTTCCGCACCCAAGCTCAAGATTGCCGCGCAATATCCCGGCATCGTGCCGGTCAATATAGGTGAGCAATCGCTGGTCGACGCAGTCTCCGCCGCGACCGACAATTGGGGCGCGGATATCGTGTTCGAGGCGAGCGGCAGCCCGAAGGCATTCTCCGACCTGTTCGATGTCGTGCGGCCGGGCGGCGCGGTGGTGCTGGTCGGACTGCCGGTCGAACCGGTCAGCCTCAACGTTCCGGCGGCGATCTCCAAGGAAGTGCGCATCGAGACGGTGTTCCGTTACGCCAACATCTTCGACCGCGCGCTGCAGCTGATCGCCTCGGGGAAGGTCGACCTCAAGCCGCTGATCACCGGCACTTATGATTTCTCGGACAGCATCGAGGCCTTCGAGCGGGCGGCGCAAGGCAAGCCGCAAGACGTCAAGCTGCAAATCCTTCTTACCGGCGAGAAGGGCTGACCATGTCCGCGATCGTTTGCTCCCATGTCGACAAGGCTTACGGCGCCACTACCGTCATCCGAGACCTCAATCTCTCGATCGAGGAGCACGAATTCGTCGTATTCCTCGGCCCGTCCGGCTGCGGCAAGTCGACCTTGCTCAGGATGCTGGCCGGACTGGAGGATATCAGCGGCGGGGAAGTGTCGATCGGCGGCAAAGTGGTCAACGATCTCGAGCCCGGCGAGCGCGGCATTGCCATGGTTTTCCAGAACTATGCGCTCTACCCGCATATGACGATCTTCGACAATATCGCCTTTGGGCTCAAGCGACAGAAAGTGCCCCCGGCCGAGATCCGGAAGCGGGTCGAGGCGGTGGCAACGACGCTCGGCCTCGAACCTTACCTCGCCCGCAAGCCGACCGAACTTTCCGGCGGCCAGCAGCAGCGCGTGGCGATTGCGCGCGCCATGATCAAGACGCCGAAAGTGTTCCTGTTCGACGAGCCGCTGTCGAATCTCGACGCCAAACTTCGCAACCATATGCGGGTCGAAATCGCCCGCCTGCACCAGTCGCTGAAGACCACTACCGTCTATGTCACCCACGACCAGCTCGAAGCGATGACGCTGGCCGACCGGATAGTGCTGCTCAGGGATGGCGTCATCGAACAGATCGGCTCGCCGGCCGAGATCTATCGCCAGCCGGGCAATCTGTTCGTCGCCGGCTTCATCGGTACGCCGAACATGAATTTCATCGACGTGGCCGTCGGGCGGAAGGACGAACGCTGGACGCTGACAGGCGGCGGCTCGACCTTCTTCATAGAAGGCCTGGGCTTCGATCTGCGCGGCGTCCATCGCGCCGTGCTTGGAATCCGACCGCCGGACCTGAAGACCGCCGGTGCTCAGAGCATCAATCTTCTGCAAGGCACCGCCGACCTCATCGAGTTCCACGGCAATGACGCGCTGGTGACGTTCGCCTGCGGCGGCAAGGAGGTCGGCGCGTTGGTATCGGCCCGCGAATGCCCGGCGTTGCGCGCGCCTGTGCGCTACACATTCGAGGAGGAGAGCGTGCATCTGTTCGACGCGGCGACCGGCGCATCCTTGCGCCGGCGAGAGGAGGCCTAGATTTGGTACGCAATTCCGGACGGAAAACCGTTTCACGCTTTTCCTGGAATTGCTCTAGTTGATGGCGTCGAGCGCCTGCCGCTGGCGGTGCATTTCGAGGAAGATCCTGTAGTCGCGGTCGAAGCGGCCTGACGCGGTCGGGTTCGAGGTGCGCGCCCTGCCGCCTTGCTGCATGGCGACGCAGGCGGCATTCAGGTCCGGGAACAGGCCAGCGGCAGTGGCGGCGACCATGCCGGTGCCGAGCAGAACGGCTTCGTCGGCCAGCGGCTCGATCACCGCGCAGCCGGTGGCGTCGGCATAGAGCTCCATCAGCAACGGGTTCTTGGTGTGGCCGCCGGTGACATGCAGCGTGTCTATGAGATAGCCGTTCTCGTTCAGCGCCTCCAGCACATGGCGCACGCCGAGCGCGATGCCGACGGCGGTGCGCCAATACAGCTTGCACAGACTGTCGAAGGAGGAATCCAGCGTCAGCCCGCTGACCACACCGACCGCATGCGGATCGGCAAGCGGCGAGCGGTTGCCATGGAAATCCGGCAGCACATGCAGCCTTGCCGCCAGCTTGTCACCTTCGGTGCTGCGCAGTTCGGCGACGCGCCTGGCGATTTTTGCATGCATGGCCGCGTCCGGCTCGCCGCCGGCGCCGTGCCAGCGGATGATATGGTCGAGCAGCGCACCGGTCGCCGACTGGCCGCCTTCCGACAGCCAGAGTTTTGGCAGTGCGGCGCCATAGTATGGACCCCAGACGCCGGCGAAAGGCTGCGGGTCGGGCGACATCGCCATGACGCAGGACGAGGTGCCGGCGATCAATGCCAGATGGCGGCCGATATTCTGCTCGTCGCCAGCAAAGCCGCCGAGCACGCCAAGCGCGCCGGCATAGGCATCGATGACGCCGGCGCCGACCCGACAGTTTTCGCTCAAGCCCAACTCCGCCGCCGCTTCAGGGGTGAGCGTGCCGATGTCTGCGCCGACAGCACTTGCCTTCTCCGGCAGGCTGCCGTGTTCGAACAGATCGCCAAGCCCGACCCTGTCGAAGAAGTCACGGCGCCAGCCGGTTTCCTCATGCGCCAGATAGGTCCATTTGGCGGTCAGCGTGCATTGCGAGCGCGCCAGCGACCCGGTCGCCTTCCAGGTCAGGAAATCGGTGAGGTCGAATAGGTAGCCGGCTTCATGCCAAGTTCCCGGCAGATTGCGCTTCAGCCACATCAGCTTCGGCGTCGCCATTTCCGGCGACATGACGCCACCGATATAGTCGAGTACGGCGTGGCCGCTATCGGTGCATTCATCTGCCTCGGCGATGGCGCGATGGTCGAGCCAGACGATGGTGTCCCAGCGCCGTTCGCCCGTCACCGAGACGCTGAGCTGGCCGGCATTCCTGTCCAGCACCACCAGCGAGCAGGTGGCGTCGAACGACATGCCGACAATATCGTCGGCTGACACACCGGCCTTTTCGCGCGCGGCACGCACCGCGATGCAGACCGCCGACCAGATATCCTGCGAATTGTGCTCGGCGTGATCGGCCTTCGGCTGGTTCATGACGATCGGATGCTCGGCGCGGCCGAGCAAGGTGCCTGACGTATCGAGAATGCCCGCGCGGGCGCTCCCGGTGCCGACATCGACCGCGCAAACGAAGCTCTTCGTCAAGATGCTTTTACTCTCGCTCCCTAGAGCCGTATGATTTCAGGTCTGTTCGACCTGAAATCTGAATCCGTCTCTAAATCAAAGAAGTAGAGCATGATGTCGTCCGAAAACCGCTTCACACTTTTCGGCATCATGCTCTAGCCTGCAATCAGATCGGGCAATTGCAGCATGTCCGCGAATATAAAGTCCGGTTCACTCGACGCAAGCCGCGCTTTCAAGGCCGGGTTGCCGGCGTGCGAACCGCCGGTGAAAGCAAAGACGCGCATGCCGGCCGCACGCGCCGCCGCGATGCCGGCAGGGCTGTCCTCGATTACGATGCAATTACCGGGATGCGCGCCCATGGCGGCGGCGGCATGGAGAAAAAGATCCGGCGCCGGCTTGCCGCGCGCGACCATGGCGGCACTGAACAGATGCGGCTCGAGCAGGCCGAGCAGACCGGTGACGTCGAGCGCGTAGCGTATCCGGTCGAGCGTGCCGGAGGAAGCGACGCAGCAGGGTACGCCCAGCCTCGGCAGGATGTCGCTGATGCCGGGAATCGGCTTCAGCTCCTCGCGGAATTTGCGCATCAGTTCGACGCGCATGTCGGTAAGATGCACGTCGGTGATGTCGATGGTGAAATCGCGAAGAAGTATCTCGCGCACGCTCTTCATGCTCTTGCCGAGGAAATGCTCGTAGGCGGCATCCTCGCTGACCGAGCCCCCGGCGGCAGAGATCATGCCGAGCAGAGCCGAAACCGACAGCGCCTCGCTGTCGACCAGCACGCCGTCACAGTCGAAGATGACCAGTTCGGGCGTCATTGCGGCTGGCGTCAGAGCTTGCCGGAGATATAGCGCGTCAGCGTCGCGCGCGTGCCATTCGCCCACAAGACCTTGAGCGCATGGGCAAAGGCCTCGGCGAACGGCGCCGAGCGGCCGACACCGCCATAGATATCCTCCATCGCAAGCCAGGCACCGGGCTTATCCTTCGCCGCCTTCGCGCTTGCCTGCAGCCGGTCCCAACTCGGGTCGTTGGCCTCGATGACCGCGCCGCTGTCTGTGGTGCCGAAACAGTAGCGGCACCACAGCGCGGACTCGAGCGCCAGACCCGCGACGCCTTTGCCGGCCTTCAGCCGGTCGGCAATGGTCGGGATGATGAATTTCGGCTGCCGGTTGGAACCGTCGAGGCAAAGCCGGCGGATGGTGTCGCCGATCTTCGGGTTGGAAAAGCGGTGCTCGATGAGCTGGTAATAGTCCTCCAGCACGGTGTCCGGCACCGGCGGCACCGTCGGGATGATCTCGTCATGCTCGAGCTTGGCGAGGAAGCCGCGCACCAGCGGCTCCTGCATCGCCTCATGGACGAAATGGATGTCCATCAACCCTGCGGGATAAGCGATCGTGGCATGACCGCCATTGAGGATGCGGATCTTCATCAGCTCATAGGGCGCGACATCCCTCACGAATTGCACACCGACCTTTTCCAGCGGCGGGCGGCCGTCGGTGAAACGGTCTTCCAGCACCCATTGCTTGAACGGCTCGCAGAACACCGGCCAGTTGTCCTCGAGGCCGAACTCCGAGGCGAGAATACCGCGCTCGCGGTCGGAGGTGGCGGGGGTGATGCGGTCGACCATGCCGTTGGGAAAGGCGACATTGTCGCTGACCCAGTTCGCCAGATCCTCATCGATCAGGCGGGCGAGGCCGATGACGCCATCCGAGGTGACATGGCCGTTGTGAGGGATGTTGTCGCAAGACATGACGGTGAACGGCACGATGCCGTCGGCACGGCGGCGCTTCAGCCCGGCCAGGATGAGGCCGAACACCGTCTTCGGCGTCGTGCCTGCCTGTGCGTCGGCGACGATGTCGGGGTGGGTCGGGTTGAACTTGCCGGAGGCCGGATCGATGAAATAACCGCCTTCCGTGATGGTCAGCGAGACGATCTTGATCGCCGGATCGGCGAGCTGGTCGATGATGGCATCGGCATCGCCGGGCGTCAGGAAGTCGATCATGACGCCGGTGACGCGGGCGCTCATATGGTCGGAATCCTGCTCGACCACGGTGGTCAGCCAGTCCTGCTCCTGCAGCTTGGAACGGCCGATTTTTTCGCCCTCGAAGACCCCGGCGCCGACCAGCGCCCAGTCATGGCCGATGCCTGAATTGAAGAGATCGTCGAGGTAGACCGCCTGATGCGAGCGATGGAAATTGCCGACGCCGAAATGGACGATACCGGGTTTGAGCCTGGAGCGATCATATCTGGGACCGGCGACCTTGGCGGGGAGTTCCGAGAGGATCGAGGAGGAGAGTTTCACGGTCATTTTTTTACCCTTTGGCCGGGCTGCGGCCTTCGTGATCCCGGCCCATCAACTCATCCATTGGCCGCCATCGACATTGTAGGTCTGGGCGACGATGTATTCGGCGTCGTCGCTGGCCAGGAATACCGCCATGCCGGTCAGGTCCTCCGGCTTGCCCATGCGGCCATAGGGCACGCCCTCACCGACCAGCCGCCTCTTCTCGCCTTTCGGCCGGTTCTCATATTTGGCGAACAGCGCATCGACCTCATCCCACATATCGCTGTCGACGACGCCGGGCGCGATGCCATTGACGTTGATGCGGTGCTTGATCAGATCGAGCCCGGCGGACTGGGTCAGCGAAATCACCGCGGCCTTGGTGGCGCAATAGACGGCGACCAGCGGCTCGCCGCGGCGTCCTGCCTGGCTGGCGATGTTGATGATCTTGCCGCCCTTGCCCCTTGCGATCATCGAACGCGCCGCTGCCTGCAGCATGAACAAGGTGCCGGCGACGTTGACGGAGAACAATTTGTCGTAGCTTGCTTTGGTGATCTCGACGATCGGCGCCAGGTCGAACAAAGCAGCGTTGTTGATCAGTATGTCGAGGCCGCCGGTCTTTGTTTCGACCGCATTGACCGCCGCCTGGATCGAAGCGAGGTCGCTGACGTCGAGCCTGACCGGATAGGCGTTGGCGCCAATCTCGGCGGCCGTCTTTTCGGCAGCCGCCAGATTGATATCGGCAATGGCCACCGTGGCGCCCTCGCGGGTGTAGGCTTCGGCAAAAGCCCTGCCGATGCCGCGCGCGGATCCGGTGATCAGCGCCGATTTGCCTTTCAGTCTCACTGCGTCAGCGCCTTTCCATCGGGGCCGAAGCGATGCATGCGGACCTTGTCCGGCGTCAAATAGATGGTGTCGCCGTGGCGTACGGCCAGTTCGCCATCGGCGCGTACCGTCAGCGGACCGACGCCGTCGGCCTGGACATGCAGGAAGGTGTCGGAGCCCAGATGCTCGGCGACGCCGACGAGGGCTTTCCAGTCACCCGCTGTGGTCGATATCCCCATATGCTCAGGACGAATGCCGATGGTCTTGGCGTTGTATTTGGCCGCCGGCGCACCTTCGATCAGGTTCATTTTCGGCGAACCGATGAAGCCCGCCACGAATAGGTTCTTCGGCGACTTGTAGAGTTCCATCGGCGAGCCGACCTGTTCGATGTTGCCGGCGTTGAGCACGACGATCTTGTCGGCCATGGTCATGGCTTCGATCTGGTCGTGGGTGACGTAGACCATCGTCGTCTTGAGCTGATGGTGGAGCTCGCTGATTTCGAGCCGCATGGTGCCGCGCAGTGCGGCATCGAGGTTGGACAGCGGCTCGTCGAACAGGAAGGCCGAGGGCTGGCGCACGATGGCGCGGCCGATGGCGACGCGTTGCCGCTGGCCGCCGGAGAGCTGGCCGGGCCGGCGTTCGAGATAGTTGGTGAGATTGAGGACCCGGGCTGCGTCCTTCACCTTCTTGTCGATCGTCGCCACATCTTCGCCCGCCATCTTCAGCGGGAAGCCGATGTTCTTGGCCACCGTCATATGCGGATAGAGCGCATAGGACTGGAATACCATGGCCAGCTTGCGCTTGGCCGGCGCCTCGCCGGTGACGTCACGGCCATCGATGTTGATGGTGCCCCCGCTGGTGTCCTCGAGCCCGGCGATGAGGCGCAGCAACGTGGACTTGCCGCAACCCGACGGCCCGACGAAGACGACGAACTCGCCATTCTCGATGACCAGGTCGAGGCCTGGAATGATGACCGTCGATCCGAAATGCTTGGAGACGTTCTTGAGCGTGATGTTTCCCATGGTTTCCTCCCCGAGGGGTTATTTGGCCGGATTGCTTCAGGCAACGTCCGTTATTTTACCGCGCCGAATGTCAGGCCGCGCACCAGCTGCTTCTGGCTGAACCAGCCCATGATCAGGATGGGGGCGATGGCCAGCGTCGAGGCCGCCGAAAGCTTGGCCCAGAACAGGCCTTGCGGGCTCGAGAACGAACTGATGAAGGCCGTCAGCGGCGCTGCCTCGGTGGTGGTCAGGCGGATGGTCCAGAAGGCTTCGTTCCACGCCAGGATGATGTTGAGCAGCATGGTCGATGCGATGCCGGGCACGGCCATGGGGGTCAGCACATAGACGATCTCGCCCCACAAGGTGGCGCCGTCCATGCGTGCCGCTTCCAGGATCTCGCCGGGGATTTCGCGGAAGTAGGTGTAGAGCATCCAGATCACGATGGGCAGGTTGATCAGCATCAGCATGATCATCAGGCCGATGCGGCTGTCGAGCAGTCCGGCATCGCGGAAGATGAGGTAGATCGGGAACAGCACGGCAACCGCCGGCATCATCTTGGTCGAGAGCATCCACATCAGGATGTCCTTGGTCCACTTGCCCGGCGAGAAGGCCATCGACCAGGCGGCCGGAACCGCGACTATCAGGGCCAGGATGGTCGAGCCGACCGAGAGCAGCACCGAGTTGAAGAAGAACTTGAAGTAGCCGCTCTGCGCCTGGACCTCGGTATAGCTCTCGAACGTCCCCGACGGGATCAGCGCGAAGCCCTGGATGGCCTCCTGCTCCGACTTGAACGAGGTGATGATCGTGTAGAGGATCGGGAAGAAGATCAGCAGCGCGACGATCCAGGCGGCGCCTGTCGCAATGACCTTGTGTTGGGTGGTGACTGCACGTGCCATCGTATCCTCCCTTACTTGTCCAGGTTCTTGCCGACCGCGCGCATGGCGAAGAAGGCGACGATGTTGGCGAGAATGACGGCGATGACACCGCCGGCCGATGCCTGGCCGATTTTGAACTCCAGCAATGCCTTCTGGTAGACGAGGAAGGGCAGGTTGGTGGAGGCATAGCCGGGTCCGCCATTGGTGGTGACCAGGATTTCGGCATAGACCGACAGCAGGAAGATGGTCTGGATCAGGATGACGACGGTGATGGCGCGCGACATGTGCGGCAGCGTCAGATAGATGAAGCGGCTGACGAAGCCGGCGCCGTCCATCTCGGCGGCTTCCTTCTGCTCGCCGTCGAGCGACTGCAATGCGGTCAGCAGGATCAGCGTTGCGAAGGGCAGCCATTGCCAGGCGACGATGATGATGATGGCAAGCATCGGATGCTGCCCGAACCAGTCGATCGGTTGAGCCCCGAAGAAGCGCGCAATGTCGGCAAAGACGCCGTATTGCGGGTGCATGATCATGTTCTTCCAGACAAGTGCAGCCACCGGCGGCATGACGAAGAACGGAGAGATGACGAGGATGCGGACGATCCCCTGTCCCCACATCGGCTGATCGATCAACAGCGCCAGCATGATGCCGCCGATGACGGTGATCAGCAGCACGCTGCCCACCAGGACCAGCGTGTTGAGGATCGACTGCAGGAATGCCGGGTTGGAATAGAACAGCGAGTAATTCGAGAACCAGACAAACCCGTCGCGGATCGGATTGAGCGGATTGTACTGCTGGAAGGAGAACCAGATCGTGAGTGCCAGCGGCACGATCATCCAGACGAACAGCAGCACCACGGATGGCGCCAACATAAAGCGGGCAAGCGAACGGGTCTGCTGAGTAGCCATGACGGTCACCCTTCAAGGTCAGCCAAATTTTCAGGTGTGTGAAAGGGGCCGCCCGAACTGGGATTCGGGCGGCCGTTGCCGGCCAAGGAGGCGGCCGGCATTCGGCACCGGGAGGAGCCTTACTTGATATAACCGCCTTCGGTCATGGTCGCGGTGGCGGCGTCCTGCGCCTGCTTGAGCGCGTCGTCTACGCTGGTCTGGCCGGCGAGCGCCGCCGAGAACAGCTGGCCAACGGTTGTGCCGAGGCCCTGGAACTCAGGAATGGCGACGAACTGCACACCGACATAGGGCACCGGCTTGACGGTCGGATGCGTCGGGTCGGCGGCATTGATCGAGTCCAGCGTCATCTTGGCGAACGGAGCCGCCTTCTGATACTCGGCATTGGCGTAGAGCGAGGAGCGCGTGCCCGGAGGAACGTTGGCCCAGCCTTCCTTCGAAGCAACCAGTTCTGCGTAGTGCTTGCTGGTCGCCCAGGAGACGAACTTCTGTGCGGCGTCTCCCTTCTGCGTGCCGGCCGGGATGGCCAGCGACCAGGCCCACAGCCAGTTGCCGCGCTTGCCCAGACCATTGTCGGGGGCCAGTGCGTAGCCGACCTTGTCCGCGACGGTCGAGTTCTTCGGGTCGGAGACGAAGGAGGCGGCGACGGTGGCGTCGATCCACATGCCGCACTTGCCCTGCTGGAACAGCGCCAGGTTTTCGTTGAAGCCGTTGGACGAGGCGCCCTCGGGACCGTCGGCCTTCATCAGGTCGACATAGAACTGCAGTGTGTTCTTCCATTCCGGCTGGTCGAATTGCGGCTTCCAGTTCTCGTCGAACCAGCGGGCGCCGAAGGAGTTCGACATGGCGGTGAGGAAGGCCATGTTCTCGCCCCAGCCGGCCTTGCCGCGCAGGCAAACGCCGTTCACGCCATTGGCGCGGTCGGTCATCTTGTCGGCGGCCTGCTTGATGAAGTCCCAGGTCGGGGCGTCGGGCATCTTCAGCCCGGCCTTCTCGATCAAGTCCTTGCGGTACATGACGAAGGAGCTTTCGCCGTAGAAAGGCGCGGCATAGAGCTTGCCGTCGACCGACAGGCCGCCGGCGATGGCCGGGATGATGTCCTTTGCGTCATAGTCGTCGCCGAGCTTGTCGAGCGGCAACAGCCAGTTCTGCTTGGCCCAGATCGGAACCTCGTAGGTGCCGATGGTCATAACGTCATACTGGCCACCCTTGGTGGCAATGTCGGTGGTGACGCGCTCGCGCAGCACGTTCTCTTCGAGCGTGACCCAGTTGAGCGTGACGTCGGGGTTAGCCTTGGTGAAGTCGTCGGTCAGCTTCTGCATGCGGACCATGTCGCCATTGTTGACGGTGGCGATGGTGATGGATTCGGCATGCGCGGCGAAAGCGAAGGCGCTGGCCGACAACAGGCCCAAAGTGAGCGTGCGCAGTTTCATCAAATTCCTCCCATGAACCAAGATGAGCATTTGCCTTGGTAATGGGCAATTACTCACTTGGCGTTAATTATGTCAAGCCGGATTCGATGCTGCAGCGCAGCACACGGGGCAGGTGCGCGACGTTGCGCGCGTAGAGGATATTGAATGGATTTGGGAAGCTGTTTGCACGGGATGTGAGAGCGGGTTGATGCCGACCCATCGCAACCCAATCGTGGCGCCAAGGGAGCGATAGGGCCCAGCCCGTCAGCCGTGGGACGGGTAGCTTCCGACGGAATATTCGAAAACCCTGCCGTCGCGTGTTTGCTTGGCTCTGGTCAGCACTTCCGTCACCTGGATCCAGCTGGGCTCGTCCTTGCGCAGCCTAACTTCCCGGCCGATTGCCTTCACGGCAGCTTGAAACGGCGTAAATGCTTCGATCACCTGCGTCGTGCGCACGGTGTTGTTTTCGATTTCTTCGACGCGATAGACTTTCATCAGCCGGCTGATCGACCCTGTTTCAATCTGCAGACGATTGATCCTGCTCAATTGGGTCGTCACAAGCACAAGCCTATGCCGGGCGAGTGATATCGACAGCGTTTTTGTCAAGCTTGGTTAACCGGGTGGCCCGATCGCAGCTGTTTGTCCGCGAAAGCGAGCATTCGTCGCGGATCCATGGCTCGCTTTGCATCTCGGAAATCAATCCGCGAATCGCTCGCCCTCAGGCGCAGGCGATCTCGGCCAGGATCCAGTCCCGGAAGGCTTTTATCTTCGGCACGTTGCGACGCGCCGTCGGGTAGACCAGCCAATAGGCGTGGCCGTCGTCGCCGACCAGGTCGAAGGGCTGGATCAGGCGGCCGGCGGCGAGCTCGGTCTTGAACAATGCGGTGGTCAGGATCGCCACACCATGGCCGGCGATGGCCGCGTTCGCCTCATAGGCCTGCGCGCCCATGCTGGTGCCGGTGCGCCTGGCAAGTTCGTCCGCCGGGACGCCGGCAAGGGCGAACCATTCCCGCCACCAGATGTCGCCGGGATCGAGAATGGGCAGCTTGAACAGGTCGGCGGGTTCGTGGACGCCACCTATGGTGGCAGCGAGTGCCGGGCTCAGCACCGGGGTGAAATCGGCCTTGAACAAAAGATGGGTCTCCACTCCAGGCCACTTGCCGCTGCCGGAGCGGATAGCGATGTCCATGTCCTCGCGGGCAAAATCGATCACCCTGTTCGAGGTATCGACGCGCACCGCCAGCGACGGATGCGCGACCTGGAAGGAGCCGAGGTGCTGCGCCAGCCAGTTCGAGGCAAAGGTCAGCAGCGTCGAGACGCACAGCACACCATCGGCGCCCCCACGCGCGGCGGAATAGGCGCTTGAGAGCAGGCTGAACGCCTCGCTGACGGCGGGCGCCAGGCGCTGGCCGGGTTCGGTCAGCACGATCTGGCGCGGCTGGCGCAGGAACAGCGGCGAACCGATGCGCTCTTCCAGAAGCTTGATCTGATAGCTGGCGGCGGCCTGCGTCATGCCGAGTTCCTGCGCGGCCTTGGTGAAGGAGAGATGCCGCGCGACGGCTTCGAACACCCTGATGGCCTGCAGCGGCGGCAACTGGGCGAGCTGTGGTGCCTTGAGATCGGGCATAAGCCCTCCTTATGGGTCGTGATCGACGTTTGATTGGCGGCAAGAGCCAATCAGGCCGATATCTGGTGTCAACGATCAATCAAGTTCAAGCATAGCGGAGGCTGAAGATCATGACCACGGCACAGCAAAAACTCCATTCCACCCCGGCGCAGAGCTGGTTTTCCCTGCTGGTGCATGAATTTTCCGTGCTTGTGCACCGCCGGCGCGGCTACGTCGACGTCCGGGAGTTGTCGCCGCATCTGCAGCGCGACATGGGTTTTCTCGACGGCAACGACCCGTCCGGGCGCTGCAAATAAACGTGTTGGATTTTATCGATGGGCCGCTTAATCTATCAGGAACCGTCGAGCAAGGCCGTGGCGGTCCGCTCGTCGGTGATGAGGCCATTGACCAGCCGGCGGTTCACAGCGGCCAGGATGCCCGGCAATTTGCGCTCGCCCATGGCGAGCGCAATGACCAGCGACTTTTCGCGTGACGGCAAGGCTGCCGACGATACCCGGTCGTTGGTGATGCCCTCGATCATGCGGCCTTCCCGATCGAACACCCAGCCGACGATCTCGGCGACGCCGCCAGCCTTTTGCAACGCCTTCAGCTCGCTTTCCGAGATAAAACCGTCCTCGTAGAGCGGCGCCTTCGGGCCGAGATCGCCGATGCCGACAAAGGTCACGTCGGCTTCCGCGGCCAGCGCCAGCGTCGGTTGGATCATCGGCTGGGCAAGCAGCATCTCGCGCTCTTCCGGCGACGAGGCGATGACCGGCAGCGGCATCGGGAACGAGCGGGCCTTGACCCGGTCGGCCATGGTGAAGATGACGTTGTAGAAGGCGGCCGAACCGTCGGGCGAGATGTTGCCGGTCAAGGACACAACCTTGTGCTGCGAGCATTCCATCGGCGGCAATTGCTCGATCGCCGCCTTCAGCGTGCGGCCGGTGCCGATGGCCAAGACGATGGGCGTCGGTGACCGCAGCCGCCGCTCGATCTCGGCCGCGGCCGCCTCGGCAATGCCGATCGTGGTCGAGGATGAGGTTGGATCGCTCGGCACCACTTCGACGAGGTCGAGCGCGAAGCGTGACTTCAGTCTAGCTGCGAGATCAAGGCAATTGGCGATCGGGTGATCGACGCGAACCTTGATCAGCCCCTCCGACACCGCCAGCGACACCAGCCGCTGCGCCGTCTGCCGGGAAATGCCGAGCGTGGCGGCGATCTGGTCCTGGGTGTTGCCGGCAACATAATAAAGCCAGCCGGCGCGCGCTGCCTCGTCCAGCCTGCTGCTGCCGCCATCTTGCCGCGAATTCAAAATGTGCCTCCAGCCCTGCCCCTTTGCGCGCCCTTGGGCGAAGCGTCGTAGTCTTGCAGGGAATGTGTCGGCGCGCAATTGTTCAATCGGGAAGACAATTGCTTGCTGCTTCGATCCGGCCGCCGCGCGGCAACCAACCCAGCGAAAATCGCCAGCGGACGGGCTCGGCGGTTTATCTCCTGATACAAACGCTTTAAGGGGATCGGCAAAGGAGCCTCGCATGACGCCGAAAGCGGTTTTCTGGGATATGGACGGCACGCTGGTCGACAGCGAGCCGCTGCACGAGGCGGCCTTGGTGGCGGCGCTGCGCAGCGTCGGTATCACGCCGCCGGCCGACCTGCATGAGCGGGTGCTGGGCGTCGCCGCCGCACCGGTCTACGAGATGCTGCGCAGCGAGTTCGGCCTCGACCTGCCCTTCGACGACTGGATCGTGCGCAAATACGATCACTACATGCCGATGGCCGAGACGCTGAAGCCGCGCCCCGGCGCGATCGAAGTGTTCAACGAGTTGCGCGCGCTCGGCGTGCAGCAGGCGGTGGTGTCCAATTCCGACCGGGTGATCGTCGATGCAAATCTGAGCGCCGTCGGCCTGATCTATCCCGGCATGCGCACGATCAGCCGAAACGACGTGCGCGAAGGCAAGCCGCATCCCGAACCATTCCTGCGCGCCGCGTGGCTGGCCGGCGTCGATCCTTCAGACGCGGTGGCCGTCGACGACAGCGTTACCGGCGCCACATCAGGCCTGGCCGCGGGGATGCGGACGATCTTCTGGCCGGAAGCGCCGATGGCAGGACCGAAGGGCGCTGTCGTGATCAACAGTGCGGAAGAGTTGCGGGCTCAGTTGGGACTCTGAGTGAGCCTATGAACGTCGGCGCTGCCCCTCATCCCCCTGCCGGGACCTTCTCCCCGTGAACGGGGAGAAGGGTGAACTCATTCAGCTGCGGTACACCGGCTCCTCCTCGTCGAGGATCGCCTTCAGCTCGGCCAGGTGACGCTCCGCCTGGCCGGGATAGTCGTCCATTTCGCTGGCGGCCTTTTCGGCAATGGCGTCGGAGAGCGTGCGCAGCGGCCGGCTGGTCCACAGCGCCTTGATGTAGGTCTCGGCGGCGCGTTCGAAATAGAACATGCGGTTGAAGGCGTCGGCAACGGTGTCGCCGATGACCATGACGCCGTGATTGCCCATCACCATCACCTTGACCTTAGGGTCGGTGAGCAGTTGCGAGCAGCGCTCGCCCTCTTCCTCGAAGGCCAGCCCGCCATAATGGGCGTCGACGACGTGGCGGTTGAAGAACATGGCCGAGTTCTGGTCGATCGGCGGCAGAGTCGAGTCGGCCAGCGATGCAAGCACAGTGGCATGAATGGAATGCACATGCATGGCGCAGCGCGCATGCGGCACGTTGCGGTGAATGGCGCCGTGCAGACCCCAGGCAGTCGGGTCGGGCGCGTCGGGGCCGGTCAGCGTCTCGGGATCGTTGGCGTCGATCAGCAAAAGGTCGCTCGCCTTGATGCGCGAGAAATGCACCTGGTTGGGGTTCATCAGGAATTTGCTGCCGTCCTCGTTGACCGACAGCGAGAAGTGGTTGGCCACGGCTTCATGCATGTTGAGCCGCGCCGTCCAGCGGAAGGCGGCGGCGAGGTCGACGCGCTCCTCATAATAGGGCAGGTTGGTCAGCGGCTCTTTCTGCAAACGGGCGATGCTCATCAAAAAATCCTCCATTTCCCCAAGAATGCCGCGCCCAATGCCGACCAGCAACCGGTAAGTACTGGGTCAGGCCGCCGAGCGGGCCGACTGCAGCCCGCCATGTTCGACGATGAAGTCGATGACTTCCTGCAGTCCCTTGCCGCGCGACAGGTCGGTGAAGCCGAACGGGCGCTTGCCCCGCATTCGGGCGGCGTCGCTCTCCATGACATCGAGGTTGACGTTCACATAGGGCGCCAGATCGCTCTTGTTGATGACCAGGAAATCGGAACGGGTGATCGCCGGCCCGCCCTTCCTGGGGATTTCCTCGCCCTGGCAAACCGAGATGACATAGAGGGTCAGGTCGGCAAGGTCCGGCGAGAAGGTGGCGGCAAGATTGTCGCCGCCGGATTCGATGAAGACGATGTCGAGATCGGGGAATTTCCTGTTCAGCTCGGCGATCGCCTGCAAATTGATCGAGGCGTCCTCACGGATGGCGGTGTGCGGGCAGCCGCCGGTCTCCACGCCGACGATGCGGTCCTCAGGCAGCGCCTGCAGGCGAGCCAGCATCATGGCGTCTTCCTTGGTGTAGATGTCGTTGGTGACGACGGCGATGGAGAAATCGTCGCGCAGCGCCTTGCAGAGCTTTTCGGTTAGCGTCGTCTTGCCGGAGCCGACGGGACCGCCGATGCCGATGCGCAGGGGACCGTTGGCCTGAGTCATAGCGAAAAATCCGTCATGCCGAAAAACTCCGTGATGGCGAGGATGGCGAAGCTGAGCCCGATCAACAGGCAGAGCGGCGAATAGAAGCTGACATCGAGCCGCGCAAAAGGCTGTTCCGGCGCCAGACGGCGCCACCACGGCGTGAAGCCGGCAATGCCGCGGCCGAGGAAGACCAGCCCTATGAGCAGCGCTGTGGCGGCAAGGCCTTCCCTTGGAAAGGGGGTGGCGAAGACCCCGGTCAGCGCCAGCGGCCACAGGGTTGCGAGGCACAGGCACGCGGCAACGGCGAAACAGGCAAACGGCGTCGGCATCTCGTCGATGCCGCGAAAGCCGACGACGGCGTGGGCGCAGGAGACGCCGTCCCTGCCCGGCCAGATGCCGCCAAGGCCCCAATAGACATGCAGCGCGGTGATCAGCAGCAGGACGGCCGAGAGGGCGAAGGCGAGAACGATCATGAGCGGAACAGCCTGGAATACTGCGTCTCGTGCTTCATCGCCATGATGTCGGAGATGAAGGCGCAGCCGCCGAGATCGTCCAATGTCGAGCCGGCGGCGCACGCGGCCGTCGACAGCGCCAACGGCTCGAAGCCGGCGAGCAAGGCCATAGCGTCCGTCTGGCCGACGATTCCGAGTCGGATCGCCGCCTGGACGAGGTTGGAGAAGAAGGCCTGCAGGAAGGCCGACATCGCGTCCTGAAGCGCGATGCCGTTGCCGCCGGCAACGGCGCCGACGGCGACACAGTAGGCGCATTCGGCCGGCAGGCGGCCCAACACCGGATTCGCCCAAGCCGCTGCCGCTTTCAGGAAGGCGGCGCCTTGCAGCATGGTTTCGGTGTGACGCTCACGCGAGCCGGCCAGCGCTTCGGCGAGATCGGCAATTTCATGGAGATCGCCGCCGTCGCGGGCGCGGCGCCAGGCTTCCGTGAAGAGCACGGCGTCGTTCCAGCCCGAGCCCATCTCGACCAGCGTCTCCAGCCAGAAGGCGAGGCTGGCGGTATCGGCAACCAGCCCGTCTTGCCCGGCGCGTTCGAGACCATGGCTGTAGGCAAAGCCGCCGACCGGAAAGGCCGGCGACAGCCACGCCATGAGCCGCAGCAAAGCGATGCCGGATGGCTGGTCAGTCATGATCGTGATGATGCCCGTCATGGGAATGGCTGTGCGAATGCGACTCGCTGTGTGCGTGGGAACGTCCATCATGGGAATGCGCTTCGGCGTGCGCATGCGCATGGCCATGATCGTGACCATGCGCACCTTGGGCGGAATAGGCGCCGCGCACCGGCTTGAACGGTTCGGAGACTTCGCGCACAGTGGCGCCCAGCCCTTCCAGCATAGCCTTGATGACATGGTCGCGCAAAATCAGGATGCGGCCGGGCTCGATCGCTGCCGCCAGATGGCGGTTGCCGATATGCCAGGCGAGTTCGGTCAGATGCACGGCGTGGCGGGCGCGGATGTCGTAGACCTCTTCGGGAGCCGCGGTGATCTCGACCTGGCCGCCATCCTCCAACTCCAGCCGGTCGCCATCGTTCAAGGTCACAGGTTTCGGCAGGTCGACCAGCACCTTGCTGCCGTCGGCAAGCTCGATGGCACGGCGGCGCAGATGGCGCTCGTCATGGGGCAGGACGGCACGGCCGGATGGCGGCGTAGTTCCGGCAGTGCCGGCAGGCACCACCGAGACGGCCCGGGGGAACTTGGTGAAGTCGGTGTTCAGGTTGAGTTTCATCGCATGGCTCCACCGTTAGCCTGGGCTCTCGCACGGGCAGGCCGCGCCAGGACGCGGTCAAAATACGCGTTGACGCGCTCGGACTCGATCGGGAATTTTCCGGCGCGGGCCCAGCCGCCCATGTCGCCCAACAGCACGTCGACGGCGGAAAACCGGTCGCCCAGCGCAAACTCCCGATCCCCCAGCCGGCCGTCGAGCGCCTTGGCCTCCGAGGCGAAATCGTAGGCGGTGGCGGGGCCGACATCGACCCGCACGCCCTTCGGCAACAGGAAGCGGTGGCGCAGCTTGTTCCACAGCGGCGCTTCGAATTCGCTCTGGGCAAAATGCATCCAGGAATCCATCTCGGCGCGTCCGGCCACACCTGGATTGGCGCCCATGCCTTTGTCGGCGTGCTTGTCGGCGAGATAGACGCAGATTGCCGCCGAATCGGTCACCGTCAGTTCGCCATCGATCAGGATCGGCACCTTGCCCGACGGGTTGAGCGCATAGGCTTCGGGCGAACGCAATTTGACCTCGACGAATTCATAGGGCTGCCCGAGTTCCTCGAGCATCCACAGAACGCGGCTGACGCGGGATCCACGCGATCCGATAGCCTTGTACATGGTCGAACCCTCTTTCCTGCGACCCTAAACCATAGCCACTGTTCAGACGATGGTGTCGAAGAGCCGCAGGATGAACGACCCCTGGTAGATCAGTGTGCCGACGACGAAGGCAATGTGAAAACGGCGGTCGCGCACCAGTATGGCGGCTATGCACAGCGCCACGAAAACCGGCGTTCGGAACAGATATTCATTGCCGTAGCGGGCGAAATGCTCGGGACCTTTCAGCAGCGTGTCGACGACATCGAGCAGATAGGTGGCCGCCAGCAGGCCGAAGAACCAGCCACGGCGCGAATAGAAGAAATCCTCGTAGCTGGTGTAGTCGAGCATCGAATCCGGAAACAGCAGCGCGCACAGCAGGAACAGCGTGATGGCGTAGAAGATCAGGAACAGGTACTTGCCGAAAGTCCAGACCTCTATGGTGTAGAGGCCGAACTCCCACCACCAGAAATGCACTAGCAGCAACAGCATGGAGGCGACCCAGCCGAGGTGCACGGGATAGAGCCTGTACTGGCCGGGATGCTGGACGATTCGCGCCACCCCCGACAGCAGGCGAGCGACGCCAAGTCCGATCACCATGCCCATGACGATGCGGATATGCGGGAAGATGTCGTGGGCGGAGGCTATTTCGGTGACCATGACCTGCTACGCGGTTCTTTGAGCCGCATATTGCGGTGGGACCGACCGGGTCGCAACGGAATTTGCCGGGTCGATCAAATCGCCCCTCGCCTCAAAACAGGAAATACCGCTGCGCCATCGGTAGCACGCTTGCCGGCTCGCAGGTCAGTAGCTCGCCATCGGCGCGCACCTCGTAAGTCTCCGGGTCGACTTCGACATGCGGCGTAGCGTCGTTGAGCACCATCGAATGCTTGCCGATGCCGCCACGGGTGTTTTCCACGGCCACGAACTGCTTGTCGACGCCGAGCCGGCCATGCAGGCCTGAGTCCAGAGCCGCCTTGGAAACGAACGTCACCGACGAGTTGGTCCTGGCCTTGCCATAGGCGCCGAACATCGGGCGGTAGTGCATCGGCTGCGGTGTCGGGATAGAGGCGTTTGGGTCGCCCATCGGGGCTGCGGCTATCATGCCGCCGATCAGCACCATGTCCGGTTTGGCGCCGAAGAAGGCTGGGTTCCACAGCACCAGATCGGCGCGCTTGCCGACCGCGATCGAACCGATGTCCCTGGACAGGCCATGCGCGATGGCCGGGTTGATGGTGTATTTGGCGATGTAGCGGCGGACGCGGAAATTGTCGTTGTTGCCGGTCTCCTGCGGCAATGACCCGCGCTGGCGCTTCATCTTGTCGGCGGTCTGCCAGGTGCGGATCGCCACCTCGCCGACACGGCCCATGGCCTGCGAGTCCGACGAGATGATCGAGAAGGCGCCGATATCGTGCAGAATGTCTTCCGCCGCGATGGTCTCCTTGCGGATACGGCTTTCGGCAAAGGCGATGTCTTCAGGGATCGACGGCGACAGATGGTGGCAGACCATCAGCATGTCGAGATGCTCGGCCAGCGTGTTGACGGTGTAGGGCCGGGTCGGGTTGGTCGAAGACGGAATGACGTTGGGCAAGCCGCAGACCTTGATGATATCGGGCGCATGGCCGCCGCCGGCACCCTCGGTGTGGAAGGCGTGGATGGTGCGGCCCTTGATGGCGGCGACGGTGTTCTCGACAAAGCCGGATTCGTTCAGCGTATCGGTGTGGATCATCACCTGCACGTCGTAATCGTCGGCAACCGACAGGCAGCAGTCGATGGCCGCCGGCGTCGTGCCCCAGTCCTCGTGCAGCTTCAGCGAGCAGGCGCCGCCCAGCACCATTTCCTCCAGCGCTGCCGGCAGCGAGGCGTTGCCCTTGCCGGACAGGCCGATGTTCATCGGGAAAGCGTCGAAGGACTGGATCATGCGCGCCATGTGCCAGGGTCCAGGCGTGCAGGTGGTGGCCAGCGTGCCATGCGCCGGGCCGGTGCCGCCGCCGAGCATGGTGGTGATGCCCGACATCAGCGCTTCGTCGATCTGCTGCGGGCAGATGAAGTGGATGTGCGCGTCGAAGCCGCCGGCGGTCAGGATCTTGCCCTCGCCCGCGATGATCTCTGTACCGGGGCCGATGACGATGGTGACGCCGTCCTGCGTGTCGGGATTGCCGGCCTTGCCGATCGCCGCGATGCGGCCGTCCCTGAGACCGATGTCGGCCTTGAAGATGCCGGCCGTGGCATCGACCACCAGCGCGTTGGTGATGACCGTGTCGACCGCGCCGCCGGCGCGCGACGCCTGGCTCTGGCCCATGCCGTCGCGGATGACCTTGCCGCCGCCGAATTTCACCTCCTCGCCATGGACGGTGAGGTCCTTTTCGACCTCGATAAACAGCTCGGTGTCGGCCAGGCGCACTCTGTCGCCGACCGTCGGGCCATACATCTGCGCGTAGGCGGCGCGGGTAATTCTAGCCATCAGTCAATGCTCCCCAAACGAGAGGCCGGCCGCAGCCGAACTCCACATCGTCGCCATCCAATGGTCATGCAATGACCCGCCCGGCGACACCTTCTGATCCCATTTGGCCGTTGAGGTGGTCGTGCCACCCCAAACCGCCCGTTTGCCAAACCCTTGGCCAAATCGATGAAGGAAAATACATGCGCAAAATCATCGTTCTTGCAGCCGCCGCCACGCTGGCCTCCGCAACTGTAGCCGGCGCCCAGCAGCAGCCCACGCCGCAACCGAAGCCGGCGGCGCCCAGCGCTCAGCCGGCGGCGCCGGCGATCCAGAAGGTCAACATCGTCGATATCAGCGAATTGCCCAAGGCCACCCAGACGCAGGTCAATCAGGTGATCGCCCAGCGTGGCGATGCCGGGCTGCAGAAACTGCGCTCTTCGATCGACGCGACTCCGCAGATCAAGTCGGCGCTCGAAGCCAAGGGGCTCACCTCGGCACAGGTGGTCGCCGCCAGCATGACCACCGATGGCGCGCTGACCCTTGTCACCAAGAAGGCAAGCTGAAAGAAGCGCTTGGCGGGCCGGCACCCGGCCCGCCAGCCCACAGGGAACCTTCGCCCGACAGGAGGCGTTTCGTCCCTTTGGCGCCGAACGGCGTTGCACAGAAAAGTCCACCAGGAGCGAGCGATGCCTGTCTTTGCCGACACCAGATGGCTCCAGAGCCTTGCTGCCTGCGCATTTCTCGCAGCTTTCGGCCCGCAACCCGCGCAAGGTCTTGAAAGCGCTGGCGCCGTCAACCGGGCCGACACCGTCAACAGGATCGTCGGCTCCGATGTCCGGCAGGAGGAGGCGCGGACGGAACCACAGACCAACAAGATCATCACCGCGATCGAGCGGACGCGTGAGAACATCGGCGCCGTGCGCAAGACGTCCAAGCTCGATACAGTAGATATCGTCTTCCTCACCGACGCGGCACGCAGCGAAGGCGGCCCGCCGCCGGCCGTCGAGAGCAAGGTCGAACAGCATCAGGACGACATTGCGGAACTGCGCAAGGAGATCGACGCCAACGCCTTGCTGTTCAACGCCATCGATTCGCGGCGCGTGCTTACTGAAGACGTCCTTGCGGTGGAATTCGACGGCTCGGCAAGAATCGTCATCTACGCGGCGGCCAGGCCGTCGAACTGACCTCAGGGCGCTCGACCCCGTCGATCTCACAGCCTGCCCATGATCTTCTGCTGAAAACCGTAGACCTCGCGTTTTCCTCCGAACGGCACCAGCGTGACGTCCCGCTCTTGTCCCGGTTCGAAGCGCATCGCGGTGCCGGCGGCAATGTCCAGACGCATGCCGCGCGCTTTGTCGCGGTCGAATTTCAACCCCTCATTGGTCTCGAAGAAATGGTAGTGGCTGCCGACCTGGATCGGCCGGTCGCCGCTGTTGGCGACCTTCAGCGTCACCGTCGGCAGCCCCTTGTTGAGCTCGATGTCGCCGCTTGCGGTGATGATTTCGCCGGGAATCATCGTTAGCCTCACAAAACGCCGAAGACCAGGCCGCCGCCGACTGCAGCACAAGCGGCGCCAGCGGCGCGGGCAAGCCCGCGAAAGCGCATGCCGAGGCCAAGGCCGGCAGCGATGCCCATGGCATGGAGAAGTGCGGTGGCAACGGCAAAGCCGGCCATATAGTCAAGCCCACCTGCATTTTCCGGCACTTCGGTGCCGTGGGCATGGCCATGGAACAGCGCGAACAGGCCGATGATGGCGACTCCGGCCGAGACCGGCAGATCGACCGCCAACGCCACCAGCAAGCCAAGCGCGACGACGGAGGCAAGGATGCCCGGTTCGACGAAAGGCACCGGCACGTGGAGCATGCCGAGCGCGCCGCCGACCAGCATGACGCCGACAAAGGCCAGCGGCCAGGCCCAGATCGCCTTGCCGCCCTTGAGCGCCGCCCACAGGCCGACGGCTACCATGACGGTCATATGGTCGAGGCCGGACAGCGGATGCGCGAAGCCCGCCGCGAAGGACGAGGTCGTGCCGATGCCGACATGGGCATAGGCGGGCATCGCCGCCGCCAGCAGCAGGATCGCTGCAAGCGTGGTGCGTTTGGTTGAAGCAGAGATCATCGGTCTTCCCTTCGAAGTCACGAAAACAATCACGCAGCCTTGCGCGGGCCGCAGCCCTCGGCCTTGAGCACGCGTTGGGTCGAGGCCGGATATTTCACCAGTTTCTCCACTGGGCGGATCGGGCGTGCGGAAAAATTGCCGCCGCAGTTCGGGCAGACGCCGCCCAGCACATGTTCAGCGCAGTCAGCGCAGAAGGTGCATTCAAAGGTGCAGATCAGCGCGTCCGCCGCTTCCGGCGGCAGGTCCTTGTCGCAGCATTCGCAATTCGGTCGCAGCTCCAGCATCGTTTTCTCCTCACCTGATCGGTTCGTGAACGGTCACCAGCTTGGTGCCGTCGGGAAAGGTCGCCTCGACCTGCACGTCGTGGATCATCTCGGCGATGCCTTCCATCACCTGCGCGCGGGTGATGACATGGGCGCCGGCCTCCATCAGTTCGGCGACCGGGCGGCCGTCGCGGGCGCCCTCGACGACGAAATCGGTGATCAGCGCGATCGCTTCGGGGTGATTGAGCTTGACGCCGCGTTCCAGCCGCTTGCGCGCCACGATCGCCGCCATGGCGATGAGCAGCTTGTCCTTTTCACGCGGCGTCAGGTTCATGCGCTTTCCTGGATTTGGCCTGTATTTGGCTCAGAGTGACCATAATTTGGGCAGACCCGCCCGCCCGTTGAGCAGTTCGACGAGCGGAACCAGCCGCTTGCGCAGCTGATAGCCGTCCTCGGCAAACAGCCTCGCAAGAAGCTTGCCAGATTTTTTGACGCTCCAGGCGCTGGCATCGCCGTCGGCGCCGACGATGTCGCGGGCCGGATCGAGCAAGGCTTCGGCCTGCGGCGAGACCATCAGCAGCGTCGCAGCGGCAATGGCGCCGCCGGCGACCGCCGGGCGGCCAAGTGCCGCCGCGATAGCCGGCCCGATGCGGAAATCCTCGGCATGAACGAGCGCACCATCCTGGCGGACACGCCAACGGTCGTGGAAATGGCCGTGCGCGGCCTCTTCGCCCATGGCGAGGCGGCCGAATATGGTGGCTTCAAGCAGCAATGCCTCGGCGCCTGCGGCAAGCTCGACCTCGAGCGTGCGGACAAAGGCCGAGCGGTCGAAGACGATGGTTTCCTGGGGCAGCCAGGCGATACGCCCGCCCGCGCCGACGCTGAGCTTCACCCGAACTTCGGCGCGGTCGCTAGCGGCACGATAGATCTTTTCGCAGGCCTGGGTGGTTATCGAGGCGGAGGCACCTGGCCCGACATCGATTTCCCAGCCGAGCCGATCGCCGCCGGTCAGACCGCCGGCGGTGTTGATGAGCACGGCTTCGAGCGGATCGGCCGCAACGGCCGGCATGCGGATTTTGGCCGAGCCGTCCTGATAGAGGCGCAAAAGCCGGGTGCGTCCATCCCTGACGCCGCACGCAAGCCGGGCCGCCCCGGCCGCGCGCTGGGCCGGAAGAGCTGGGATCAAGACATGCTGCAACGTATCCACGGCGCTAACGTTAAGCACTCCCGGCGCTTTGTCGATATGGTGCTTGTTGATATAGCTTGTTGCTTGACAGCGTTTCCGTTTCTATAGAGGGAGCCTCTTTGGAACGGTCATGCTGCGCCTGGCGGGTTTTTGAAGGCGACGGCGATTTCAGTCCAGGCAACAGGGGCGCCAACCAATCGGCACCGCGACGTTATAAAATTGGGGAAGGAATCGAATGGCTGACGAGCTGGCAACGGAAATCATCGCCAAGATCAGGGCACATGCGGAGCCCGGTGGCGAAGAGATCACCACCAATACGGAATTGACCGCGCTTGGCATCCATTCCCTGGAACTGACCGAGATCATCTTCGATCTCGAGGAGCAGTACGGCATCGAGATCGAGATGAACACGGTCGATGCCTGGAGCAATCTCAAGAATGTCGGCGATATGGTTGAGGCTGTTCGCGCGCTGATTGCGAAAAAAGCCTGAGCTGAATGCAAAAGCGCGTCGTCATTACCGGCATCGGCGGCATATGCGGGCTCGGCGCCAATGCGCCTGCAATCTGGAACGAAATGCGGGCCGGCCGATCGGCCATCGGTCAAATCAGCAATCCCGGTTTGCATGATTTGAAGGTCAAGGTCGGCTGCGAAATCAAGACGCTGCCCGACCATGGCATCAGCCACAAGCAGACCGTGTCGATGGACCGCTTCAGCCTTTTGGCGACGATTGCCGCGCGCGAAGCCATGCAGCATGCCGGCCTGACATCGACTGAAGCAACCACCTACCGGATGGGCGCGGTTGTCGGCGTCGGCGTCTGCGGCTGGGAGGCGATCGAGGAGAACTATCGCGCCATCCTGGTAGACGGCAAGAACCGGGCCGGCATCTTCACCGTGCCGAAAGTGATGCCGAGTGCGGCATCCGGCCATGTCAGCATGAATCTCGGCCTGCGCGGGCCGGTGTTCGGCGTCACTTCGGCCTGCTCCTCGTCCAATCACGCCTTTGCCTCGGCGGTCGACCAGATCCGGCTCGGCCGCGCCGATGTCATGGTCGCCGGCGGCACCGACGCGCCGCTGCTTTGGGGCATCCTGAAGGGCTGGGAGGCCCTGCGGGTGCTGGCGCCCGATACCTGCCGGCCGTTCTCGGCCGATCGCCAAGGCCTGTCGCTCGGCGAAGGTGCTGGAATGGCGGTGCTGGAAACGTATGAACACGCCATGGCGCGCGGCGCGACCATTCTGGCCGAATTTGCCGGAGCCGGCCTTTCCGCCGACGCTTCCGATATCGTCGCGCCGACTGTCGAGGGACCGACGGCGGCGATGCGCGCCTGCCTGGCGGACGCCGGGCTCAATCCCGAGGACGTCGACTATCTCAACGCCCACGGCACCGGCACCAAGGCCAACGACCAGATCGAGACGGCGGCAATCAAGCGCGTCTTCGGCGACCATGCCTATAAGCTGTCGGTGTCGTCGACCAAGTCGATGCATGCCCATTGCCTCGGCGCCTCGGGCGGCCTGGAAATGATCGCCTGCGTGATGGCGATCCGCGAAGGCATCGTGCCGCCGACGGCCAATTTCCGGCAGGCCGACCCCGACTGCGATCTCGACATCACGCCGAATGTGGCGCGCGAGCGCAAGGTGCGCGCGGCGATCAGCAACGGTTTTGCCTTCGGCGGCACCAATGCCGTGGTGGCGTTCAAGGCGGTCTGACGGCAAGCGACTGGCCTGAGCGACTGGCCCTGAATGACTGCGAAGACGGTGTGTGCACCTTCGACCGGTTGATCGGCAAAGAAGCCGAGGATAATCCTTCGCAACTCGCCAGACGGCGCGATACCGCGCCAAATTCCCGACCGGAGCTTTCGATGACCGACCTGTCCGCCTTTCCGATCACCAAGCGCTGGCCGGCCAGCCACCCCGACCGCCTGCAGCTCTATTCCGCGACGACGCCGAATGGGGTGAAAGTCTCGATCGCGCTGGAAGAACTCGGCCTCCCCTACGAGGCGCATCTGGTGGATATCGGCAAGGACCAGAGCTGGACGCCGGAATTCCTGTCGCTGAACCCGAACGGCAAGATACCTGCGATCATCGACCCCGACGGGCCGGGCGGCAGGCCATTCGGCCTGTTCGAATCCGGCGCCATCCTGCTCTACCTCACCGACAAGACCGGCAAGCTGATCCCTGCCGATCCGGCGCGGCGCTACGAGACCATCCAATGGGTGTTCTTCCAGATGGCGGCGATCGGGCCGATTTTCGGACAGGTCGGGTTTTTCAACAAATTCGCCGGACGCGAGATCGCCGACAAGCGGCCGCTGGATCGCTACCGCAATGAATCGCGGCGGCTGATCGGGGTGCTGGAGACGCGGCTGAAGGGTCGAACCTGGATCATGGACGACGACTATACCATCGCCGACATTTCGATGCTGGGCTGGGTGCGCAATCTGATCGGCTTCTACGAGGCGCGCGAACTCGTCGGCTTCGACGACTTCCCCACCGTCGCGGCATGGCTGGAGCGCGGGCTGGCGCGGCCCGCGGTGCAGCGCGGCCTGACCATTCCCGCCAGGAATTGACCTCGGCCAGCCGAAGCAGCCGGGTCTATTTCGCCTTGGCCTTGCTTTTCGAGCCGCCCTTGCCGATGACGGACGCAGCGAGCGACGCAGCGCCCCTGGCTGTCGCCGCCACCGCACCAGCGGCGACATTGGCGGTCGCCTTGACGGTGCGCATCGCGCCGCCGGCCACCGAGCCGCTGCTTGCCGGCTTCTTGGGTTTGGCGGTTTTCGCCGTCACCTTTGCCGTCGCCACCGGTTCTACCTTCTTTGGCGCCGCTTTGCCGAAAGCCGGCTTTGCGTCCTTGGACCGCTCGGCGATCGCCGGGCCGGCGCCTGCCTTCGCCTGCGTGGCCTTTGCCTGCCTGGCTTTGGGTTGAGCGGTCTTGCTCTTGGCGGGTGTTTTTGCCTTGGTTGCCATCTGACGGTTCCCTCACGGCGGCACGATTGCCGATGAGAGATAACGACCTGAAAGTCTTAAGGTTCCCGTTCCGAAGTCCAGCGAACTATGCGGGATCGCCAACAACCAGGTCGGCGGACCTGCGACGGCCGAGCACGCGATCGATGTTGGGCATGTCGTTGGAAGCGATCCAAGCGCGGGCGTCTTCGTCGGAGCGGCCATGCTCGTGCCAGCGCACCAGAAGGCGGCGCTCGAGTTCGGCACGCGGCACATCGACAAAGATGGTGAAGTCGAACAGCGGCGCCAGCCGCGACCACGGCTCCTCGTCCAGCAGGAGGTAATTGCCTTCGACCAGGATGAACTTGGTCTCGGCGGCAACGATGGAGGCGGCGGCGCGCGACAATTCCATGCTGCGGTCGAACACCGGAATGGCGATGTCTGGCTCGCCCGAACGGATGCGCTTCAACAGCGTCTCGAAGCCGGCGAAGTCGAAAGTCTCCGGCGCGCCCTTTCTTGACCGCAGGCCGCGCTGGTCGAGCACGATGTCATCATAGTGGAAGCCGTCCATCGGCACGACTTCAGCCGCGCCCTCCGGCAACAGATCATGCAGGCCGGCCGAGAGCGTCGACTTGCCGGCGCCGGGCGGGCCGGCAATGGCGACGATGAAGCGTTTCGCCTTGCCGGCGCGCTTGAAGATGGTGGCGGCGAGATGGGCGATTTCGGACATTGGGCGCTTCCAGCTATGCTTTGCATCTTGTCGGCAGTTTGAGGAAATTTCAAACCGCGATTTGGGCAATCTCACGACATCCGCCACGTCAGCGCCGCCCCTCGTCGCCCTGCCGGTGTCCAGCCGATAGATGGGTAACACTTCTCCCCCTATGCGTCCGCCGCAGCGCCAAGCAGATTGGTTGGCGCGGCGGTGCGGCGGACAAGCTCCATGTGCCGTGTGTCGAGGATGCCGGCAGGCAGGTGAGGGGCAGGGCCAGCGTTCGAAAATCAGCCGGGCTGGCCGATCCGCAGGAAATCGCTGTCGAACCTGACATCGCGGGTCGAACCATCGGCTCCGGTGAGATGCATGTGACCTGAGGCTGTCCCGATAGCGCGCGGCGGCTCGCCGTTTGCCTGCGGCAGCGCGCCGATGACATGGCGGAAGGAGACTTCGCCGCCGAGGGTAAAAGCGGTCGCGATCCCTTCGCGCTTCAGCCAATTGTCGTCGATCGATGCGGCATGGCCGATGGCGGCGCGGCCGTCCTCGATGCCGAGCACGCCGCGATGGCGGCTGCTCCACGGCGCGTAGTCGCGGCCGCCATTGCTGAACCACAGCATGGTGACCGGAAGCTCCGCCGGGTTCTTCAGCACCAGCACCAGATCCTGTTCGGCCCGGCGCGCCAGCGCCGTCCAGCCCGGACCGTCATGATCGGCTTCGACCAGGGTGATGAAATCCTCGCGCTCATCCTCCATGCGGTAGTCGGTGAGATCGAGCGTGCCGCCGCCAGTGGCTGGAAAGCGCGTCAGATCGGTCGAGCGGGCGGGATAGGAAAGCTTGAAGCGACCGCGGGCCGGATCGGGCTCCAGCGGTGCGTCCAGTGTCCCGGCAAAGCGCTTCGGCGAAAAGGCCAGCCGGCCGCCATCGCGCATCGCCGCCATCGGATGGTGGGCGGCGGAGACAGCGCCGGAACCGCCGGAAAAGACATGCTCCTGATAGAGGAAGGGATGACTGTTGCGGAGCGTGAAGATCTTGTCGACCGTCGCGCCCATCACCGTGCGGCGCAACCGGAAGACGGCCCGCCAGCCGTCGGATATCGCTTCGCTGGCGGTGACATCCCAGGCGCTGTTGGCCGGCCAGCCATGCAGCGGTGCGGCCTCGATGTCGCTGGCCGAAAACGGTGCGCATAGGAAATCGCCAGACAGCCGCACCGTGCCTTGAGGCAGATCCGGCGGCAGCGTCTCGCCGGCATCGATCCAGGGCGCGCGGTGCAGCGGCTTCAGCTGGCGGCCATCGCTGTCGACCGTCATTTCGGCGATATGGCCGACAGTGAGATCGAGCGTGACCGAAATGCCCTTTGCCTTGATCGTGACCGTATCCATCCGCGCACCTGCTGATTCTGATGGCAGCGAACAAACCCGCTCCGCGACGGATGCGCAAGCACAGCGACCGGCATTTTGCATCAGGGCGATTTTTACCCTCCCCCTTGTGGGGAGGGTCGGCGAGCGATCGGAGCGAAGCGGAGATCGATCGACGGGGTGGGGGTAGCGCCCTACAAGGACCCCCACCCCGATCCGCTACGCGGATCGACCCTCCCCACAAGGGGGAGGGTGGACGCCTACTGCCGCTTATACTCGCGCACCGGCGACTTGGTGCCGTCGGTGTAGGTGACCTGCACCGCCATCGAAGTCACGTTGTCGGCGACCTTGAAGTAAGGCTGGTAGTCATAAGGAATGGCGTACGGGTCCTTCTTGTCGCAAGGCGGCAGCTTGATCTCCTTGTCGAGCGCCGTGCCGTTCAAGCTGTAGCGCACCTCCTTGATGCCGCAGCGGAATGACAGCATCTGGGAGAAATAGACCAGGCCGTGATTGCCGCTGGCGTCGAAGGCGATCCACGACGTCCAGAACTGGTCGAGGATCTGTTTGTTGCCCTGTTGCAGCGCCGCGTCCGGATCGAAACTTATGTCGAACGGCCCGGTCTCGCGGCCCCTGAGATCGAGATATTTGACCCCGATGGTGGTGGCCGTGGTGCTGTCGGGCAATTCGAAGCTCGGATTGGGCATCGGCTTGCCGGTGCGCTGGTCGTTCATCGCCATCAGCCCGGTGTCGGTGAACGGACCTGACACACCCATGCGCCAGGAAATGCCGGTCGCGGCCTCGGGCAGCGAGATGGAGATCGTCCAGCCGGCATTGGAGCGCATCGGCGTCAGCGTCGGGGCAAAGCGTGCTGGGTCGAGCACGTCGCCAAGCGCCGTCAGGCGGGTACGGCTGCGGTCGAGCCAGTCGGCGAGCTGCGTCTGGTCGACGAAATATTTGAGCAGCCCGCCTTCCTTTTCATAGGAGACGAACTTGGTCAGCGCCTCGGCCTCGCTGCGCTTGTCGGACAGCGACTGGACGCCGAGGCGATCCTCGGAAAACTCCTGCGCGAGCAGGTAATAGGCCGGTGCGAAATCCGGATTGGCCGCGATGAAGGCGTTGAGCTTGTCGAGACGTTGGGCATCGTCGAACTGCAGGATATGGACCAGCTTGATCGACAGCGCCTTGGCCTTGTCGGCCAGGGCGCCGAACACTTCGCGGGCGCCGGCCTTGCCGTCCTGCACGCGCAGCAGGGTGGCGAAGCGTGTGTAGGGATCGACGGCGTCGACGTCGAAACCGGCGACAGCGAGATAGGAGCGCCGCGCATTCAGCATGTCGCCGGAAAGCTCGTAGACGCGGGCATTGTGGTAGAATTCGTCCGGCCGCTTCGGCTCGGCGATCGTCCCGCCCTGCGCGGCCAATGCGGCAAAGCCCTTGGCGATGGTGTCGATCGAGGCGGCGATCTGCTCGGTGGTCGCCTGAAGCTTGTCCGCCTGCTCGGCCTGTTTCTGCTGGCCGGCAGCGAGCGTTTCGGTCGTCTGCTTGACCGCCTCTACCGACTTTTGCGTCTGCGCGCCCTGCTCAGCCTGCTGCTGCTGGGTCGACGCAATTTCCTCGGTCTTCTTCGCCACCGCGTCGGTCGATTGCTTGACCTGGTCGACCGCCAGCTTCGTCTCGGTTACCGTTTGCTCGATCCTGGCCACCCTGGCCGAGACGATGCCCATCTGCTGCTGCAACTGGGCGATGGCCGGCACCAGGCCGGCGATCACACCGTTCTGCGAATTGGTCTGCTGCTGCAGGCCATAGACGCCGCCGGCGACGGCGGCAGCGCTGGTGGCAAAGATCAGCGCCGGCAGCGCCTTGGCGGCCAGCACCAGCCGCAGAACGATGGCAATGGCGATGATGGCTGCGGCAACCGAAGCGACCAGCGCGATATAGGCGGCGAACGGCGCCAGCGGATTGAGGATGTCGGAAGCAGCGCCGCCGATGAAAGCGACGCTGCCGGCCCATTTGCCGGTGCGGCTGAGCGAAGCCCTGATAAGAGATGGCGCAGCCGCGCCGATGTCACCGGTCATTGTCAAATCCCCCAAGCAATTGCCGCCTCTATAGCAGCACCGCGACCCCGCAGGCAAAACAGGACAGGAAGCAGGCGATTTCGGGCGGGTGGGCGGATGTCGAGGTTGCCGTTTCAGCGCCGATGATTGGCGAAGCCGAAGCGACATCTGATCTCCCCCCTTGCGGGGGAGATTGGCAGCGTCATCGGCAGCTCCGCCGTTAACCAAATGGACGAACACAATGGGTTAGGCTAGGTTCCGGCCCTCTCAGCAACGCCGGACTTGCCTTGCCAAACTTCCATTTCCCCTCCCTCATACAAAAATTCGTCGCGGCCTTGCTGCTGCTCGTCTTCGTTGCCGGCTGCAGCACCACCGCGCCGCCCGACAGCGTGCTGGCGGTGCCGGCGCCGCAGGAGAAATATGCCGCCATCGTAATCGATGCCGGCAGTGGCAAGACGCTGTTCGAGGTCAGTTCGAGGGCGCAACGCTATCCGGCGTCGCTGACCAAGATGATGACGCTCTACCTGCTGTTCGAGGCGCTGGAGTCCGGCCGTGTCTCGAAGGAAACGCAGATCCCGGTCTCCGACAATGCCGCCCGGCAGCCGCCGACCAAATTGCGCTTCAAGCGCGGCGAGAGCATCGATGTCGATTCGGCGATCCGGGCGATCGTTGTCAAGTCGGCCAATGACGTGGCGGTGGCGGTGGGCGAATATCTCGGCGGCTCGGAGAACCAGTTCGCCGCCATGATGACCTCGAAGGCGCGCCAGATCGGCATGAGCAGCACCGTCTTCCGCAATGCCTCCGGCCTGCCCGACGATGGCCAGCACACATCGGCGCGCGACATGGCGACGCTGGGGATGGCGCTGCGCGCCCGCTTCCCGCAGCAGTTCCACTATTTCTCCGAAAGCGACTTCATGTTCCGCGGCCGGCTGGTGCGCGGCCACAACGACATGCTCGGCCGGGTGCGCGGCGTCGACGGCGTCAAGACCGGCTATATCAGGGCATCCGGTTACAATATCGTCACGTCCTACAATGCCGACGGCCGGCATCTGATCGTGGTGGTGATGGGCGCCGACAGCGCTAGGCAGCGCAACGACCATGTCGAAGCGCTGATCCAGCGCAGTCTGTCGCCCGCCATGGCCGATACGAAGACGCGGCTGATGTTTGCGGGAGATCAGCCGGCCGCGTCGCCCGGCCTGCCGCCGCCTGGTTTGCCGGCGCAGGGGTCGCAGTTGCCTGGTTTACCGCCGCAATAGAACCCGTCGTTGGGTGGAGGAACTCTGAAACGCCGGCGGGACAGCACCCCCCTCTGGCCTGCCGGCCATCTCCCCCTCAAGTGGGGAGATTAGCAGCTTCGGCGTCTCGCCTCTTTTTCGTGTTTGGCGAAGCCATGGCGACATCTGATCTCCCCCCTTGAGGGGGAGATGTCCGGCAGGACAGAGGGGGGTCGTGAAGGATCGCTGCCTCATCTTAACTCTGCAGCAGGCGCGACCTCCGTCGGCAACAGCACTTCGGCGGTCTGGTTGCCGAGCAGCAGGCGAGCGAGGCCCCGGGGGGCTGCGCCGCCACAGGCAATTGCAGCAGGCATTCATCACAAGCGCTTGCACAAGCCCCCAATCTTCACCGCCACAGTGGCTATGCCGCCTCGCCTTGGCGTATCGTGGGCGCGACAGCAGGAGCCGGCATCATGAGCCCAAACCCATCCGAACAGGCCGACAATGAAAACGACAGCGGCGGCGAGTATTTCGAGGCGCCGACCGACCACGACGCCGAGCTGGTGGCCGACGAGGCGCTGGAAGCGCCCGATGTGCCGGACTCCGAACCCCATGGCCGCCTGAAGCCGAAGCGGAAACCATCGGCGATATCGGGCCGCAAATTCCGCAAGCGCGACCTGGTGCGCATCGACGACCTGCGGCCAAGCCTGGCCGACCGCATCCGCTCCGACCATCCCGACCTGCCGCGCGGCGCCCGCATCAGCCGCGAAGAGCTCGGCCGCTACCGCATGCGCTACATGGAGGAGTTGCTGCAGCAGGAGCATGGCGAATTCTCCGAGCTCGACCGCCAGGTGGTCGAATCGATCGCCAGGCAGGACACGATTTCGGAAAACTCGGAAGAGGAGTTCGAGGAGCACCGCTCGTTCGCCGACCGCGTCTCCGACAACATGGCGGCTTTCGGCGGCAGCTGGTGGTTCCTGATCTCGTTCGGCAGCGTGCTTGCGGTGTGGATCGGCATCAATTTGATCGCGGGCGTGAGCAGCGCCTTCGACCCCTACCCCTTTATCCTGCTCAACCTGCTGCTCTCCTGCATCGCCGCCATCCAGGCGCCGATCATCATGATGAGCCAGAGACGGACGGAGGCCAAGGATCGCCTGCGCTCGTTCAACGACTACCGGGTCAACCTGAAAGCCGAGCTGGAAGTGCGCCATTTGCACGAAAAGCTCGACTATCTGATCTCGCGCCAATGGACGCGGCTGGCTGAAATGCAGCAGATGCAGCTGGATGCGATGCACGAACTGACCGGCGCGAAGAAGGCGAAGCGGGCGCCGCGCAGGGTGCGCAGGCGGGTGGCGAAGGTGGAGGTGGCGGGGTGAGTCCCGGGCTGAGGCTGCAGGGCGGACGCGAAGTTGCCAAGCCGCGCGACGTGGCTTCGAAAATATCGCCACGCCAATTGCCCGTTGAAGCCCGGCGCGGCTTCCGCTAAGAAGCCGTGGCTGGCCGGCCTATCGGCTGGTTCGTTTTCAGGTTCCTTGAAGGCACCCGTAGCTCAGCTGGATAGAGCGCTGCCCTCCGAAGGCAGAGGTCACAGGTTCGAATCCTGTCGGGTGCGCCAACTTACCGATGCATTACAATAGCTCAGATAACCCTAAAGCGCGTCGCGCTGAAACGGATTCATGCGACGCGCTTTAAAGTCTTTGTTTAATGCATGTCGTTGTCCCACAACCGCGGCACTTCTGGGCGACATGCATGAGTGCCCGGGTCTAGGCACGGGCGATCAGTCGATATTCGGTGTTATTGGCGCGTCGATTACCACTTCCGCCCGTTCAGTCAGACGCTATGCTGCTGACCGTGACACCAAGGCGCGCGTTCCGTTCGTGATGAAGCAAAGTCAACACCGCTTGCATGAGCGGATGACCATTCGCGGCCACCTCGAACCCGCGTCCTTCCTGCCCTGGATCATGCGCCATGCGGCCAAGCTCGGTCTCGCGCACCACATCGCTCATGCAAGCACCGATCGCATCGAACTCGATATTGCCGGTGCGGCGGAACTGATCGACATGATGGAGATGGGATGTTCGCTTGGGCCCATTGAAGTCTGGGTCGAGACGATCGACCGCGCGCCTGTCGAGCAAAAAAACATATAGCTTTGCGTGTGGTTACCCTCCGTTTGCACTTAATTTAATCAATATTGCAATTGCGAAATAATTATGCATACGTCAGCCGCATCGAGCGGTTCGCCAACTCCTTGCGCCGGCATCTCTCTGGTCGGGAAACAGTAGTATCAGTACGGAAAGTAAGGTCATGCTGTCCGACAAGACGGACACCTGGGTGCCGGTCGCCCTTTCCCAGGATCTGCCAACAGGACAGGTAATGCCGGGGCGGACGCCCGCCGGTCCCATTGCCCTCTGGCGAAGCCAATCGGGGCGCTTGGCGGCATCGGCGGATCGCTGTCCGCATCGCGGCATGCGCCTCTCCCATGGCTTCGTGCGCGGCGAGGCGCTCTCCTGCATCTATCACGGCTGGACCTATTCGCAGGCCGGTCAGTGCCTGCGCATTCCTGCCCATCCCAGCCTCACGCCGCCGGAGACGATTCGCGTTGCGACCCGGTTGGTCGAAGAGGCGGGCGGGATCATCTGGGTCGCTGATGGAGAGCCTGACGGCAAGCCACCCCTTTTTGAGGGTTACGTCCCGCTCCGTTCATTGACGGCCCGCGCCGGATGTTCGGCACTCTCGGTCGCTGCCGGTACGAAGGCCACCGTTGAAGGATACGTCTGGCAGGCGCCCGGCGCGCCGGCAATCCGCCTGGTGCCTATCCCGCAGGAAGCCGGCGAGACGCTGATCCACGTCCTTGTTCCAGCCGATTGCGATGCGTCCGAGCGCATCGCCGCCTCGCGAGCCGCCGAGAGCCTTCGGCGCATGGCCGAAGGGATCGAGGCGAAAGGGGCTGTGCCATGATCGACGATGCGATGCGCGACGAATGGTATCCGGTCGGGCTTTTCAGCCGGCTCGACCGCTATGGGCGCGAGACCACCCTGATGGACGAGCCGATCAAGGTTGCGCTCGACGCCGATGGCGCGGCGAAAGTGACAGGCGAAAACGGGCGCGTGCTGCCGGTTTCGGTGCGCTATGGCCATATCTGGTCGTCGCTCGGCGAACCGAAGAAACCGGTCTTCCCAATTCCCGAGGCAGACCAGCCCGGGCGCCGCTTCGTCGATGTCGGCGTGGTGCGGGTGCGCTGCTCGCCGCTCCGCGCCGTCGAGAACTTCCTCGACATCGCACACTTCCCCTTCGTCCATACCGACATCCTCGGCTCGGAGCCGCATACCGAGGTCGAAAACTACAAGGTCGAGATCCGCGAGGAAGAGGACGAGGTCTGGGCGACCCAGGTGAAGTTCTACCAGCCGCAGGCGGCGAAATCCGCGAGCGGAGGTATCACGACGGAATACATGTACCGCGTGCCGGCTCCGACCTGCTCAGTCCTCTACAAGACCTGCCCGCCGCGCCCGGGCGAATGGGATGTCATTACGCTATTCGTCCAACCGCTTGCCGAGGATCTCTGCGACGTCTGGCCGTGGATGGCGCTTTTCGATGACGAGACGCCACAGACCGACCTCATCCATTTCCAGCAGACGATTTTCCTGCAGGACCGCTCGATCCTCGAAAACCAGATCCCGCGTCTTCTGCCGCTCGATCCCGGCATGGAAATCCCGACGCGCGCCGACCTGACCTCGGTCGCCTATCGCCGCTGGCTGAAGCGCCACAATTATACCTACGGCGCGCAATTGGTGGCACAGTGAAGCTTTACGACTACATCCTCTCCCCAAGTTGCTACAAGGTGCGCCTGATGGCGACGCTGTCAGGTGTGAAGCTCGAAATCCGCCCGGTCGACTTCCATCCCGGCGCCGAGCATCGTGGCCCCGAGCTTATGGCGCTTAATCCGGGAGGCTCCATCCCGATCCTTGAAGACGGCGACCTGATCCTGACCGAGTCTTCCGCCATGCTTGGCTATCTCGCCGCGAAGGCAGCACCGGCCTGGCTCGGCAGCGGCGCCCCCGAGGAGACGGCGCGCATCCAGCAATGGCTTTCCTTCTCGCACAGGCTGACCGCCAACCTCGGCGGCGCGCGCCTGCATGAGATGCTGCTGCGCCCCGGTGACATCGGTGCGCTTCAGGCCAATGGCATAGCGGCACTACGTGAGCTGGAAGCCGGCCTCTTCGAACAAAAAATGCGTGGCGACCGGTTTCTCGCTTCCGACCGGCCGACGATTGCCGACATTGCTTGCTTTCCCTATGTCGCGCTCGCGCCCGACGGCGGCGTTTCCCTCGATTCGTATCCCACGATCCGGCTCTGGTCGCGAGCGCTCCGCAGCCTCGACAATTTCATCGAGATGCCCGGTATCCACCGGCTGCACGAGTTGAAGCCCGAACCGCGACCCATGCTGGACGAGGCGTGAGGTGACCGGCTATCTCCTGAAGAATTGCGCAGCGGTCATCACCGACGAGGGCAGGGGTCCGAGCGTCCGGCGCAATGTCGATGTGCTGACGAATGGCCCGCAGATCGAGGCAATCGGGCAAGGCCTGCACAGAAGCGAGTTGCCGGCCGGTACTATCGTGCAGGACGCCGACGGCTGGTTGGTCTATCCCGGCCTCGTCAACACGCACCATCACTTCTTTCAGTGCTTTGTGCGCAACCGTGCCGAACTCGACTGGACGAAGCTGTCGGTCATCGAATGGCTCGACCGGATCTATCCGATCTTCTCCCGGCTCAACGAGGATTGTTTCTACCACGCCTCGATCACGGCGATGGCAGAGATGATAAAGCACGGTTGCACGACGGCCTTCGACCACCAGTACAATTTTCCGCGCCATGCCGGAAAACGGCTCATCGACCGGCAGTTCGAAGCGGCCGATCTTCTCGGCATGCGTTTCCATGCCGGCCGCGGCGGCAACACGCTGCCAAAATCGGAAGGCTCGACCATTCCAGACGAGATGCTGGAGACCACGGACGAATTCATTGCCGACTGCGCACGCCTCATCGACACTTATCACGACACCAGTCCCTTCAGCATGCGTCAGGTCGTGGTCGCTCCCTGCCAGCCGGTCAACTGCTACCGCGAGACCTTCGTGGAATCGGTTTCGCTGGCGCGTGATCGCGGGGTGCGGATGCACACCCATGTCGGCGAGGGCGAAAGCCCGATCATCGAGGCCCGCCATGGCATGCGTACGGTGGACTATCTCGAGGACCTCGGATTTGCCGGCCGAGACACTTTCTATGCCCATTGCTGGGAGCTGACGCATGACGAACTGCGGCTGATGGCGGCGAGCGGCACCGGTGTCTCGCATTGCCCGGAGCCGGTCTATCTGGTGGGTGCGGAGGTGACTGATATTCCCGCCATGTCCGCCTTTGGCCTGCGCGTCGGTCTCGGCTGCGACGGTGCTGCCTCGAACGACAACTCCAACCTCATGCACTGCATCCATTCCGCCTACATGCTGCAATGCCTGGCGGCCTCGACGCGCGCTCATCCCGTGCCTGCGCCGGTCGATTTCCTCGGCTATGCGACAACGGGCGGGGCCGCGCTTCTGGGCCGCAATGACATCGGCCGACTGTCGCCCGGCATGGGCGCCGACCTCTTCGCGATCGACACGCGCCGCATGGATTATGTCGGCACGCGCCACGATCCATTGAGCCTGATCGCCAAGGTCGGTATCGGCATGCCCACCGACATGACCATGATCAACGGCCGCATCGTCTGGGAGAAGGGTGCGTTTACCGGGCTGAACGAGGCCCGGCTTGCTGCGGACGCGGAAGCCGCCTTAGCCGCGGTGGAATTCTAACAACTTAAGACAGGGGAACTGACATGCTGAACTATCTGACCCGCAGAACTCTGATGAAGGGCCTTGCCGCGACAGGGCTTGCCGGCGCGCTTGGCAGCCGTCCCGCCTTTGCGGCCGACGAGCCGCTCGGTATCACGCTCGTGCTCCCGTCGCCGGTCGGCGATGTCGGCTGGGGCCATGCGCTCGCCGCCGGCCTCGAGCCGGTCAAGGCCGCATACGGCGACAAGGTGAAGATCACCGTCATCGAGAACATCGCCGAAGGGCCGGACGCCGACCGGATCATGAACAAGACCGTCGCCGACGGTAACAAGTTCCTGATCGCCGGCTCATTCGGCTACCAGAATGGTGCATTACAGATCGCCCGCCGCGATCCTGCGGTCACCGTGCTGCATGCCTCCGGCTTCCAGACCGCGCCGAATTTCTCGCCCTTCGCGGCGAAGTATTTCCAGGGCACTTACCTGCTCGGCATAGCCGCCGCAGCTCTTTCCAAGACCGGCAAGGTCGGCTCCGTCTCGGCCTTCGCCATTCCGGAGCTGATCACCTCGATCAACGCATTTACGCTCGGCGCACAGACCGTAAATCCCGATATCGAGGTATCGGTCGTCTGGGTGAACTCCTGGTTCGACCCGGCCAAGGAACAGGAAGCCGCCAAGGCGCTGATGGCACAGAACTGCGACGTGATCTTCTCGAACGCGCAGGACACACCCTCCGTGATCTCGGCCTGCGAGGAGGCTGGCGTCTACGCGTTCAACCTCAATTCGTCGATGAAGAAATATGCACCGAAGAAATATCTCGGCTGCATCGCGACAGACTGGTCGCCCTTCTTCAAGGCTTCCGTGGATGCCCATCTCGCCGGAACTTTCAAGGGCGCCAACACCTTCCTCGGCGTCGCCGAAAAGGTGGTGGAGGTCGTGGACTGGAACTCAGATATCCCAGCCGACACGATGACGAAGATCAAGGAAGTGGCGGCGAAGATCGCCGACGGCAGCTTCTCGCCCTTCACAGGTCCAATCACCAAGGCCGACGGCAGCGAAGCCGCCGCCGCCGGTGCGACGATAGCGGATCCCGAGATCGTCGCGATGGACTGGCACGTCAAGGGTGTCACCACACCACTGCCGAAGTAAGTCATGACCCCGCCCCTTCTGTCGCTCCGCGGCATCTCGAAGAGCTACGGCCAGATCCGGGCCAACCAAGCCATCGATCTGGACGTGGCGCCCCAATCGATCCATGCGATCCTCGGGGAGAATGGGGCGGGCAAATCGACGCTGATGAAGCTCATCTATGGCGTTGAACAGCCGGACGAAGGCACCGTCGTCTGGAACGGAGAGCATCTGCGCCTTGCCTCGCCGGCTGAGGCACGGCGCAGGGGCATCGGCATGGTCTTTCAGCATTTCTCGCTGTTCGAGACGCTGACTGTCGTCGAGAACATCCAGCTCGTCGTCCCCGGCGGCAAGGCGGAGCTGGCGGGGCGCATCCGCAGCCTCGGCCAGGATTTCGGCCTTGAAGTGGATCCTCTCGCCGATGTGCACGCGCTCTCGGTCGGCGAACGGCAGCGGGTGGAGATCATCCGCTGCCTGATGACGGACCCGAAGCTGCTCATTCTCGACGAGCCGACCTCGGTCTTGCCGCCGCAGGCGGTGAAGAAGCTGTTCGACACGCTCAGGCGCCTTCGCGACCGCGGCGTGTCCATCCTGTTCATCTCCCACAAACTGGAGGAAATTCGCACGATCTGTGACCAGGCGACGGTCTTGCGTGGAGGGCGCGTTATCGGCACCGTCGACCCGCGCGACTATGATGCGCACGACCTCGCCCGGATGATGATCGGCCGCGACATGCCCGAGGTGATGCCCGCGTTGGCCATGCCCGAGGGGGAGAAGCGGCTGGAAATAATCGACATGGACTACACGCCGGACGACCCCTTTGCCACGCCGCTCTCCGGCATCAGCCTCACGGTACGATCAGGCGAGATCCTTGGCATAGCCGGAATATCGGGCAATGGCCAAGGCGAGCTTGCCGCGCTCATCTCGGGCGAAGCGATGCTGCTGAAGGAACAACGCGACCGAATCTACATGATGGGCCGCGACGTAGGCACACTCGATGCGGCCGCGCGCAGGAGATTTGGCTTCGCCTTCGTGCCCGAAGACCGGCTGGGACGCGGCGCGGTCCCTGAAATGTCGCTCGTGCTCAACACCGTTCTTACCGCCCATTCTTTCGATCTCGTGAGGCGCGGCCTCATCAACAGCGCCGGAGCGACGGCTTTCACCAGCGAATGCATCCGTCGGTACGACGTCCGCGCCTCCGGCCCGGATGCCGAAGCGGGCTCGCTGTCCGGCGGCAACTTGCAGAAATTCATCGTCGGTCGCGAGATGATGCTGTCGCCAAAACTGCTTTTCGTGGCGCAGCCGACCTGGGGTGTAGACATTGGCGCTGCATCCGCCATCAGAAGGCGGCTCATCGCGTTGCGCAACCTGGGCGTGGCGATCCTCGTAATTTCCGAGGAACTCGAGGAACTTTTCGAACTCTGCGATTTCATCCAGGTGCTCCATCATGGAATGCTGAGTCCGCCTCTGGTCACGCGGGACACGCGCCCCGAAGACATCGGCAGATACATGATCGGAGCACATGCCTCGCCAGAGAAGGTTCCTGCATGAGCGTTTGGGCCGCGACGTTCCTCCCCGCGCTCGTCCGCCGGGAGCATGCCTCGCTCGTCGCGGCCATGCTGGCCCCGGCTGTCGCGCTTGGCATGGCGATCATCCTCAATCTGGGCCTTTATGTGCTGATAGGCCGAGATCCGGCGGCCGTCCTGTACGCGATGCTTCTCGAGCCGTTCCTCTCCTGGGCATCGTTTGCGGAGGTGCTGCTGAAGGCGGGGCCCCTTCTCCTCATTGCTCAGGGGCTGGCGATCGGTTTCCGCGCAAAAGTGTTCAACATCGGCGCGGAGGGCCAGTTTATCCTGGGCGCTATTTTCGCCTCGGCGATCCCCGTCTGGTTTCCGCAGGCGACCGGGCAGTGGATCTGGCCGCTGATGCTGCTTCTCGGTGCCCTCGGCGGTGCACTTTGGGCATCTATCACCGCCTTCTGGCGCGTCAGGCTCAATGCGAACGAGATCCTGGTCTCCCTGATGCTGAGCCTCGTTGCGGCGCAAGTCCTCAACTACCTGCTGCTCGGCCCATGGAAGGACCCGGCCGGCTTCAATTTCCCACAATCCGTCATGTTTCAGAACGACGCGATGGTGCCGACCCTGATCACCGGTACCCGCGTCAACGTCTCGCTGCTCATCACACTTGCGCTCTCGCTGGTGGCCTGGGTTTTCATGCAGCGAAGCTTCATGGGGTATAAGCTCAAGGTCGGCGGCCTTGCCCCGCGCGCGGCCGGTTACGCCGGCTTCAGCGAAGGGCGTGCGATTTGGCTATCGCTTCTGATCGGTGGCATGGCGGCGGGACTGGCAGGCGCGGCGGAAGTCGCGGGTCCGCTCGGCCAGCTGCAGCGCTCGATCTCGACCGGCTACGGTTATGCGGCCATCATTGTCGCCTATCTCGGCGGCTTGCATCCAGTCGGCATCATCTTTTCCGCGCTCTTCATGGCTGTCCTCTATATCGGCGGCGACAATGCGATGGTGTCGGCAAACCTGCCGATCGCCGCCGTCCGCGTCTTCCAAGGCAGCTTGCTGCTCGCCTATCTCGGCGCTGTGGCCTTCGTGCGCTACCGCATCGAGTGGCGCCGCCCCCATCACCTGAGCCAGCCATGAACGCCGTCGAGTTCATTATTTCGGGCATGCTCGCAGCGGCAACCCCCTTTCTCCTTGCCGCACTCGGCGAGTTGGTGGTCGAGCGCGCCGGTGTTCTTAACCTCGGCGTAGAGGGCCTGATGGCCCTCGGCGCGGTGCTCGCGTTCATCGTCGTCTACCACGGCGGTGGACACCTGCTGGGGTTCGTTGCCGCCGGCCTCGGTAGCGCCGTCCTGTCCCTCGTCTTTGCAGTGCTGGCACTCGGATTCCGGGCAAACCAGGTCGCGACAGGCCTTGCGATCGGCATTCTCGGCCAAGGCCTTTCGGCGCTGTTCGGCAAAAGCTACGAGAGCTTGACGGTGAAGGGGCTCCCGAAACTTGCCTTTCCCGGCCTCTCGGAAATCCCGGTAGTCGGCAGGCTGTTTGTCCAGGACATCGTCGTATGGCTTTCCCTTGCCGTGACGTTTGCGATCTGGGCGATGTTTGCCTATACGAGAGTCGGCCTTGTCGTGAGGGCAATCGGCGAGAATCCCAAGGCAGCCCATGCCATCGGCTATCCGGTCATCGCTATCCGTATCGCGGCCATAGCTTTTGGTGGCATGATGGCGGGTTTTGCCGGCGCCTATGCGGCGGCGGTGTACACGCCCCTTTGGGCGGACGGTATGATTGCCGGACGTGGCTGGATCGCGATCGCACTCGTTGTCTTTGGTACGTGGCTCGCTGGCCGCATCTTCCTGGGTGCCTGCCTCTTCGGTGCGGTTTCGCTGATGAGCCTCGCCGCCCAGGCGACCGGTCTGGACTTGCCATCGCAACTGCTTTCCAGCCTTCCCTATCTCGTTACGATCGTCGTGCTCGGTGTCATCTCGGCGGACCGCCGCTTGCTCAGGCTGAACGGTGTCGCCTCGCTTGGCGAACCCTTCGAACGTTAGCCGGGATTAAAGTGGATTTGCGAAACTCGGCGTAAGTTGAAGAGATTCGAAACGCCAGCGGACGATCGGCATCCGATCCAAAGGGCAGAAACGCCAAACGGGGCGAAGGTATGCCCGCAAGGGTAGCGCTGACGCCGTCGACTGCGAGCAGCGGAACGATGTGGCGCACAACGCGCCCGACATCGGTGGAGATCGTCGCGGGTTTCTTGGATCGTCCCCTTTTCTGCAGTACGAGCCCCATTCTCGAGGGTCCATTCTCCACCGCAGCCTAGGGAAGCGGCGTCGCAAGATGGCCTGAGGCATGCGCCCGGTAAATTCCCGCATGCGAGCACTCGTCCTGCCTGTCTAAGGTTCCGAGTCTAACCGCAAATCCTCGATTTTTTCCGCCAATTCCAACATATATATTCCGGTCGCCGCAAGAAGCCATAACAACGATTTCCAATACTACCTATTCTTGCAGAAACTAAAAACGCTACACTCGCGTAATCATATTGGTAACGGATGCTGTTCAACCTGCGTCCAGGCAACCAGCACGGGGAGCGGCGTTATGGATTTCTTTAAAAGTTTAACAAAGGTCTTGGCCGGCGGCGCGGTTTCCGTAGCTTTGTGCTTTCCGGCTGGCGCGGGCGGGCTCAGTGTGGGCATCGGCGGCAGCGGTGGGGTGGGTGTTTCGGTCGGCGGCAGTGGCGGCGGGCTTGGCGTCGGTGTCTCGGTCGGCGGGAGCAAGGGCGTCAATGCCGGAGCGACGGTCGGAGGCACCAGCGGCACCACCGCCAGTGTCGGCGCCTCGGTTGGCAGCGGCGTTACCGCCGGCGCCGGCGTATCGGTCGGCACGGGCGTCGGGGTCGGGGTCGGCGCAACCGTCGGCAGCGGTGTCGGGGTCGGCGCCGGGGTCGGGGTGGGCAGTGGAGTGACGGCCGGGGTCGGCGTCGGCATTGGCACACAGACAACGACCACCAGCCCCAGGGATCCCAACACGCCGGCGGTGCCGGCGCGACCGGCGGTGGTTGCCATCAGCGCCATGTCGGCCGGCCAGATCGCCAAGATGAAAAAACGCTGCGCCAGCGTGCTCAGCGGCAAGGGCACCTACGACCGGGACCTGAAGGAGCTCTGCCGGATATTGGCGCGGCGCTGAGTACCGCAACATCGCATCTGCCGTGGGGCGTCAGTCTCTCAGCCAGCCACTGCCGCAAGGTGGCGGGCATTCTTAGGGGGTAGCTTTGCCAAGCGGTTCAGAGTTCGCGGAAAGGCGGAACCGCTCAGGCTGTGCGCTTTCATCGGCGGCATTCCGCATGGCTTGGTCGCCGAGCCGAAGGAAGCGCGCCGCCCGGTAGCGGCCTTGCTCCGACCTCTGCCGTCCGTCCGGTCACCCGTTTGGGCCGGCTCGAAGATTCGCCTCTGGCCTTTTGTATCACCCGCTCTAGCTGCTTTGTGTTAGGCTCGTCATGTTAGCCTTGTCTTGCTGATGGAGGTTTTGATGGATCGGCGATCATTCTTGACAGCATTGTTTGGCGTTGCGGGGGCCGCGGCGCTTGCTACCGCGGTTCGGCCTCTCGAGGCCGTGGCCGGGGTTCCCAATGTCGGTAACGGCATTCTCGATGAACTCGACAAGCAGGATGCCAATTCGTTTGATGACGACGAAGGCGCTGGCGATGTCGAGCAGATCTCGCATCGGCGATGGCACCATCGTCGCCACCACAGGCGGCATGTCTGGAGACGGCACTGCCGCACGTTCTGGCGGCATGGCCGGTTGCGCCGGCGCTGCTATCGCAGGCGCTCCTTCGTCGTCTTGCGGTTCTAACCGCGGCACGTTCCCGGATTGACCCTGCCCTGAGGCGCAAACACCAAACAGACCCATCCCGATTTGCATCGGGATGGGCTGGTTCAGCTTTATCCAGCCACAGCTGCCACCGAATCCCGCTGCACCAGCGGGCATTCCAGCTTGGTGATTGGATAGCGGCCGCGGCCGGGAGGCGGCGGCACTTCGAGCTGTTCGATCGCCCATTGGCCCATCGCCATGTGCGGCAGGATCGATGTTGTCAGCGGCGGGAACAGGTGGCGGGCGATCTCCTCGTCGTCATAGCCGACGACGGAGATGTCCTGCGGGATGTGCAGGCCCGCCTCCTTCAGCGCTTCGTAGCAGCCGATGGCTGTGCGGTCGTTCTGGCAGAAGATGGCGGTCGGGCGCTCCTTGAGCGCCAAAAGCTTAACGGTCGCGGCATAGCCGGCGCTCGCCGACCAGTCGCCCTCGACCACCAGTTCGGGATCGAACGGGATGTCGGCGGTGGCGAGCGCTCTGCGGTAGCCTTTCAGCCGGTCCTGCGCGGCCTGCATCCACGGCTCGCCGGTGATGGTGGCGATGCGGCGGTGGCCGTGGCCGATCAGATGCCGGGTCGAGTTCTGGCCGCCGGCGATCTCGGACGGCACCACGGCCGGGAAGGCATAATCGGCCGTGTAGCAGTTGAGCAGGATGACCGGGATGTCGAGGCCGTAGAGGAAGTCCGGTGCCGTGATCTCGCGGGTGAAGATGGTCATGTAGACCAGCGCCGAGATGCCGCGCCTGGTGAGCGCCGCAATGGCGCGCGGCTCCATGACGGAGTCGCCCATGGTCTGCGCCACGAGCAACACATTGCCGGCGTTCCACGACGCCTGGCGCGCGCCCTCGATGGCGACAACGGCTTCCGGGCTTGTCGCCAGCTGGTCGACGGCGAAACCGATGACACTGTCAAGTCCATCGAAGGCGGGAACAGGTTTGCGCAGCGCCGAGAAGGCGGGTGCTGCGTAGCCGAGCGCACGCGCGGCGTCGATCACCCGCTCGCGCGTCTGCTGCGACAGCCGGATGCCGGGCGAATCGTTGAGCACGAAAGAGACGGTCGCCTGCGAGCACCCGGCTGCCCTGGCGATGTCGGTCATGGTGACGCGGCCGCCCTTGGCGGCTCTCGCCGGCGCCTTGCGCCGCTTCGCCGTGTCGTCGGGATCCCTCGTCTCGCTCATGGCATTGCGTCCCAATCCCCAGCCTGTCTAGTCGCAAGCCTGCCACACCGACAAGATGGTGTCGCGCCGTCGACCGATGGAAATAGTCGAAGGCGTTTATCTTTATTAGCAGCTTTGAAGTTCCCCGCCATGCCGCTGCGGGCCGCGTGAAATTCGAGGACTGCAAGGCATCTGCTTGCGCGAAGCGGTGCTGCACCTGTTCGGGAAAACTAGACCTAGGGCCACCGCCGAGTGTCCGCGCGGGACCTCTGCTAATAGTGTTTACTAATACAAAACGACGCTGTAACGTCAATCCGCCGTGTCCGGTCAGGTGGGACCCGTGCGGCGAGAAGTGCACGTGAATGGCCCGATGGCGAGCGGGGTTTGCCTCCGCAAGCGTGGTCTCGGACATGTGATATGTCAGACAAATCAGACTATTTACGAGCACGGGATGAGTCTCTAATGTCCGTGATCGCGACCGACGACGCCATTCTTCAGCGCCGGGAACCCCTGAGGAGGAGGGCGTCCAAATCGCGAGCGGCAAGTCAGTGAATGCAAGATCGGTTCAGTCCGACGACTGAGCCAAAACGGGAGGTTGAACATGAAATCCTTGATACGACATGCATCCGTGGCCACCGCAGCCCTGCTGCTTGGCCTGACCGCGACAGCCATTGCGCGCGCCGACGACAAGCCGACGCTGGCCTTCGTCGTCAACGGCGCTTCCGATTTCTGGAAGGCCGCCGAAGCCGGCGTCAAGAAGGCGCAGGCCGAATTGCCCGACTACAATCTCGAACTCAAATATCCCGAGCAGTCCTCGGTCGCCATCCAGCAGCGGCTGATGGATGATCTGGTGACCGCCGGCGTCAAGGGCATCATGGTCTCGGCCGTCGATCCCAAGACCTCGACCGACGGTCTGAACAAGATAGCGTCGGAAACGGCGCTGTTCACCACCGACTCCGATGCCCCGCAGACCAAGCGTGTTGCCTATATCGGCTCGTCCAATGTCGACGCCGGCAAGCAGGCGGCCGAGATCGCCAAGAAAGCGATGCCGGACGGCGGCAAGTGCCTCGGCTTCGTCGGCCTGCTCGGCGCCGACAATGCCAAGGAACGCATCCAGGGCATGAAGGACGGCCTCGCCGGCAGCAAGATCGAACTGGTGGACGTGCGCGGCGACGACATCGACCAGGCGCGCGCCAAGAAGAATGTCGAGGACGCGCTGGTCGCCAGCCCCGACATCACCTGCATGGTCGGCTTCTATTCCTACAACACGCCGCGCATCTATGAAGCGCTGCGCGACGCCGGCAAGCTCGGCTCGATCACCGTCGTCGGCTTCGATGACGATCCGATCACGTTGGGCGGCGTCAAGGAAGGCACCGTGGCGGCCACCGTCGTGCAGCAGCCCTTCGAATGGGCCTATCAGGGCATGAAGCTGATGGCCGCCTATCTCAAGGGCGACAAATCAGGCATTCCGGAAGGCGGCCTGATCATCATCCCGACCAAGATCATCGGTAAGGACGATGTCGACACCTATGCCGCCAATCTGAAGGCGATGTCCGGAAACTGAGACCACGAGCAGTTGCGCCGGCTCAGGGTTCGCCTTGAGCCGGCGATCGTGTTGACGGGTCGGCCAAGGCCCGTCAGTCTGTAGCCCACCGGCTGCTGGCAAGCCTGATCAAATATGGCGTGATGAATTATTCCGACCCATCTATCGTCGCAACCACCCCGTTCCTCGGCCTCGAGAACGTGCGCAAGACCTATCCGGGCGTGGTGGCGCTGGACGGCTTTTCCATGGAGGTCAGGCCGGGCGAGGTGATCGGCCTGGTCGGCGAAAACGGCGCCGGCAAATCGACCTTGATGAAGATCCTCGGCGGCGTCACCAGGCCGGACAGCGGCGCCATCACCGTCGACGGCGTTGCGCATGACGGGCTCACCGTCGAAGGCAGCCTGGGGTCGGGCATCGCCTTCGTCCACCAGGAACTCAATCTCTTCGAAAACCTCGATGTTGCCGCCAATATCTTCTTCGGCCGCGAGCCGTTGCGCGGCGGGCCGCTGAGATTGGTCGACCGCGCCAAGCTGCGCGAAATGGTGGCGCCACTGCTGAAGCGCGTCGGCGCCAATTTCTCCGCCGATACGCCGGTTGCCTCGCTGTCGCTGGCGCAGCAGCAGATGGTCGAGATCGCCAAGGCACTGTCGATCAAGGCGCGGCTGGTGATCCTCGACGAGCCGACGTCGAGCCTGCCGCTCGCCGAAACCGACAAGCTGCTCGACGTCATCAAGGCGCTGAAGGCCGATGGCATCAGCGTCATCTTCATTTCGCACCGGCTGCATGAGGTCGAGCGCGTCGCCGACCGCGTCGTGGTGCTGCGCGACGGCATGCTGGCTGGCACCTTGCCGAAGAGCGCCATCAACCACGACCAGATGGTCAAGCTGATGATCGGCCGCATGCTGAAGGAGCGCGAGAAGGCCTCCGAGGCGGCTCGGGCGCCGGGCGCCACTGCGCTCTCGGCCAAAGCCATCCGCACCCCCGCCTACCCTGCCCGGCCGGTCGACCTCGACATCAGGCGCGGTGAAATCCTCGGCCTCGCCGGCCTTGTCGGCTCCGGCCGCACCGAACTGGCGCGGGTGTTCTTCGGCATAGACAGCACGCTTGGCGGTGGGCTCGAACTCGACGGCAAGCCGCTTGTGCTGGGTTCGGCGGCCGATGCGGTCGCGCATGGCATTTTTCTGGTTCCGGAAGACCGCAAGCTGACCGGCATTTTGCTTGACCTGTCGATCGCGCAGAACATCTCGCTGCCCAACCTGCCGGCGCATGCGAAGCGTCGACTGGTGTCGGCAAGCGCCGAGACCGCCACCGCCGAGAAGCAGAAGAGCAATCTCGGCATCAAGGCGCCGTCGGTGCAGACGCGAACCGGCACGCTGTCGGGCGGCAACCAGCAGAAGGTGGTGCTGGGCAAATGGCTGGCGATGAACCCGAAGGTGATGATCCTCGATGAGCCTACGCGCGGCATCGATATCGGCGCCAAGGCCGAGATTTACGGGCTGATGCGAGCCTTGGCCGATGCCGGCGTGGCCGTGCTGATGATCTCCAGCGACATGGAAGAGGTGATCGGCGTGTCCGACCGCATCGCCGTCATGCATGAGGGCCAGATCTCGGGCATTCTCGACAAAGAACAATTCAGCCAGGAAAACGTGCTGTTGCTGGCGGTCGGCAAGCCGGCAAACTAGCGGGCTTCAGGCGATTGCCGGTCCGGCGCATTGGGGAGAAGACGATGAGCAAAAAAGATCTCGGCCTGCTGATCCTGATCCTGGTGGTCGGCGCCGTGGTGACCGCCATCAACCCGCGCTTTCTTTTGCCGATCAACCTCGCCAACACCTCGAACCTGATCGGCCTGTTCGGGATCCTCGCCATCGGCCAGGCCTTCGTCATCATTACCGGCGGCATCGAATTGTCGGTGGGATCGCTGGTGGCGCTGCTCGGCACGCTATTCATCGATTTCATCGCCGTGCGCGACATGCCATGGCCGCTGGCGCTGCCGCTGATCCTGGTGCTGGGCGGCATCATCGGACTGGCGCATGGCTGGCTGATCACAAGGCTGAAATTGCAGCCCTTCGTGGTCACGCTGTGCGGCCTTTTGATCTATCGCGGGGTCGCCCGTTTCTATACCGCCGACGGCACCGCCGGCTTCGCCTTCGGCCAGAATTTTCCCGAGCTCGAATTCCTCACCGCGGGCCGCAGCTATGGCGTGCCCAACAGCTTCATCGCACTGATCGTCATTTCGATCGTCATGTGGGTGGTGCTGCACCGCTCGGTGTTCGGACGCTACCTCTATGCCATCGGCAAGAACGAAGAGGCGGCGAAATATTCGGGAATTCGCACCGGCCGTGTCGTCATGGCCGCCTATGTCATCTGCGGCGTGCTGACGGCGCTGTCGGCGATCTATTTCGCCATGTACACGCGCTCGATCTCGCCGGCCAGCCACGGCCAGTTCTACGAGCTCTACGCCATTGCCGCCGCCGTTCTCGGCGGCTTCTCGCTGCGCGGCGGCGAAGGCTCGCTGGTCGGCGTCATCCTGGGCACCGTGCTGCTGCAGGAGTTGCAGAACCTGGTCAATCTGCTCGGCATCCCGTCCTCGCTCAACTTCGCGGTGATGGGCGGCGTGATCCTGATCGGCGTGCTGGTCGACCAGCAATGGGGCGTGTTCCGCGCAAGGCGGCTGATGCTCGATGCCAGCCGGAAGACTGTCGCGGCGGAGTAGCGCTACATCACGCCGGATATATCCGAGAAGGCCATCGCCTTGCGCAGCACCTCGGCGAAGCGTTCTCCGGCGGCTTCGCGCCGGCCGCCATTGTCGATCGAGGTGACGCCGGAGCCGGACAAAGCGACATTGGCGCCGCGGGCGAGCCGAGCCAGCACTTCGCCGCGCGATTCGCGGCCGCGCTGGGCGAGACGCTCGGCGAGGATTTCCGGCGAGGCGGTGATCTCGACGACAGCCAGATTGGCATAGCGCTCCCGCAGCACCGGGATGACTGCGCGCGAGACATTGGCGACCGCGACATGGCCATTGGCGATGGACCAGTCGACATCGGCCGGAATGCCGTAGCGCAGGCCGTGCGCCTCCCAGGAAATGGCGAAGGCGCCGTCGGCCTCGGCTTCGACAAAGGCCGCGTCGGCCAGCGTGTCGTGATCCTCGCTTGCCGCATCGCTCGGCCTGGTGATGACCCGGCGGACGAACTCCAGCCTCGTCTCGTCGGCAAACAAGGTGCGGGCATAACCGATTACCGTATCCTTGCCGGCGCCACTCGGGCCGACGACGGCGACGAAGACGCCGTTGCGGACCGGAAAGGCCTCGCTGGTCAGTTCGCGCTCGATCGACGCCGAGACCATCAGGCGACCCGCCGCCCTTGGCGCCAGACGGTGCGCACGACCGGCACATGGTCGTCGACGCGCACCCGCACGAGGTCGGCGCGGCGGCCCTGTTCGATGACGCCGCGGTCGTTGAGGCCGATGGCCTCGGCCGGGTTCTTCGACACCATCGCGACCGCCTGCGGCAAGGAGATGCCCTCGACGACGTCGCCGAGGAAGAAGGCCGACTGGATCAGGCTGAAAGGGATATAGTCGGACGACAATATGTCGAGCAGGCCGTCGCCGGCCAGCGTGCGGGCCGAGACATTGCCCGAATGCGAGGAGCCGCGCATGACGTTGGGCGCGCCCATCAGCACGCCGAGCCCGGCATCCTTCGAGGCCTTGGCGGCTTCCAGCGTGGTCGGGAATTCCGCGACGCGCACGCCTTGTTCGATCGCCTCGTCGACATGGCCTGATGTGGCGTCGTCATGGCTCGCCAGCACAATGCCCCGCTCGTTGCAGGCGGCTGATATCGCCACCCGGTTCGGTCCCGAATTCTTCGCTGATTCCGACATCCGCTTTTCGCAGAACAATTGGAAGTCGCGATCGGTCAATTTCAGCTTGCGCTGATAGTAATGGGCGTAGGTCTCGAGATTGACGAACTGACGCTGTCCCGGCGCATGGTCCATCAGCGAGGCCAGCTTGACCCGCCCGTCGCCATCGAAATTGGCGAAAGCCCGCAAGCAATCCGGCGCCGAGACCTCGCAGCGCAGGTGCAGGAAATGGTCGGCCCGCAACCGGTCTTTCGCGACGCTGTCCTCGATCGCGCCGGCGAGCTTGCGGATGTCGTCGGAGGTAATATCCGCGTCCTCGTCCATGCCGACACGCAAAGCGTCGAGCACGGTGGTGATGCCGGCGGTGGCCACCTGCGCGTCATGGGCAAGGACGGCGGCGATCGGGTTCCAGCGCACTTTCGGGCGCGGCGCATAGTGGCCTTCGAGATGGTCAGTGTGCAGCTCGACCAGGCCGGGAATGATGTAGTCGCCGCCCATGTCCTCGCCGCCCATGCTCCCGCCGGTGTGGCCGGTGCCGGCGTCGACGCCGGAGATAAAACCGTCGCGCAGCACGAGCGACCCTTCGACGATCTCGTCGGCAAGCACGATGCGGGCGTTGTGGAGAACAGTTTCGGCGGTCATTCAGGCAGTCCTTGCTTACTCGGACGAATTGCGGTCAGGCGGTTTTTCGGGCAGCGCGGCGGCCGAGCGCATGATGCGAAAGCACCATGAACGGAGCGCCCGGTTCGGTTTCGACGAACAGCGTCAGCGCATCCACCAGCACCGGCTGCTGCAGCACATCGGCGAACAGGCTGTCAATTGCCGCGCGCAGACGTTGGCTTTCCTGCGGCCCGGCCCGGCCGGACAGTGTCATGTGGAAGCGAAAGGTCTCAAACACATAGGGATAGCCCCACTGGCAGAGATTGCGGAACTCGGCCGGCTTCAGCGAATCCGGGCTGCGCCGCTCGATCTCGGCCTCGGTGAGCGGCGCGCGAAAACGGTCGAAGCTAAGCACGACATCATCGGCGAAACGGTTGAGCGGCGGCAGCGGGCCTTCCGGCACCAAAGCGAAGAAACCATCGATCTGGCTGACGACCAGGCGCGGGATGGTGACCGTCGGCGTTGCTTCGGCAAAGGCGTCCAGCGCCGCGCGCAACGAGCTTTCGGTTTCGTTGGCGGCCAACCGGAAGGGCGCTTTCAGCGTCGCATGAAAACCGTAGCGCCGCGCCGATGCGGTGTGAAAGGCGACTTCGGCCGCCGACAGCTCGCCCACCGCCTCGACCGGCCTGGTGGCGGCGCCAAAGGGGTGGCGGCCCAGCCAGTTGGCGGCGATCCGCGCCAACGGCTCGTCCTGCCTTGGGGTGAAATAGATGGCGTAGCGCATCGAAAAAAATCCTCGTCAGCCCGCTGCCATAGGTGATTTCCATGACGGATTGACGAAGCTTATGCGGGTTTTCGAAGGCAAATCGACCCAATGGATCGTTAGCCGACGATTTTTTGCTGCTGGACCAACCGCTTCCGGCGCAAGCGAAGGCCGATCAGGCCTTCGTCAGCCACTCGTGCTCGGGCGCGTTGTGGAACTTCCACGTCCGCTTCGGCCCGGCCATGACGTTGAGGTAATAGAGGTCGTAGCCGTGGCAGGCGGCGCAGGGGTGATAGCCCTTGGGCACCAGCACAACATCGCCGTCCTCGATCGCCATGGCTTCGTCCAGCTCGCGGGCGCCGGTCTTGTCGGCGTCGGTGTAGACGCGCTGGAAGGCAAAACCCTGCGGCGGGTTGAGGCGGTGGTAGTAGGTTTCCTCGAGATAGGATTCGGCAGGCAGATTGTCCTGGTCGTGCTTGTGCGGCGGGTAGCTCGATGTGTGGCCGCCGGGCGTGATGACCTCGACCACCAGCAGCGAGTCGGCGGGCTTGCCCTCGGGCAATATGTTGGTGACGTAGCGCGTGTTGGTGCCTTTGCCCCGAGTCTCCTGGCCGAGGTCGTCGGGTGCGATGACGCGAACGGGCAAGCCGCCGCCCAGGCCCGGCGCCGAGCAGACCGCGAGTTCGAGATCGGTGTCGGCGGTGACCGACCAGTCCGAACCCTCCGGGATATAGACCGACCACGGCTTGCCCTCGAAGGGCGACATGCGCTCGCCGAGCAGGCCGAGTTCCCGGCCGCCGGCCTTTGCCGTGCCCTTGCCGGTGACGAACACCAGGCAGACTTCGCGATCCTGCGTCTTGCCGGATGCGGTCTCGCCCGGCTTCAGCCGGTGCAGGTCGAAGCCGACATAGGTCCATCCGGCGCTGTTGGGCGTGACATGCGCGACGCGGCCATGGCCCTTGTCGGCTTTGACGAGCAGTTTCGACATGTTTTGTCTCCTATCGCAAGTCTTCGAGGTCGGCCTCTCAACTTCGTCATCCTAGGGCGAAGCAGGAGCGAAGCTCCGTCGCGAAGACCCTAGGATGACGAAGCGAGGGACATTCCGGCAATCACCGACGTAGGCGATACGCCAGGTGTCGAGTGTCCGACCCGCAAGCTCTTCCGAGCCGCGGCCGCTTCATTCCTTCGGTTCGGCGTCCGCCTTCGCTTCGCCGGTCTTCGGTCGATCAGGCGCAGCCTTGCTCTCCTCCACCGGCTTGTAAAGATAGAAGAACTGCCACACCGCGTAGGCAGCAAAGCCGAGCGCGATGACACCCCAGAACGGCGTGCCGGAGGCGACTTCTATTCCCGCCCAGATCACGCAGACGGCGACGACGGCAACGCGCCGCCACAGCGGCCGGAAGAACGGGTGCTCGTAATCCTTCATCGGATCGCCTCAGGCATTGGGAAAGCCTTGCGTTTCCACCGTGTAGCCGGCCGCCGTCATCACCCGCATCAGCTCCTTGTAACCCACTTGGGCCATCTTCAGCGGCGGGTTCTTCTTCGGGTCCTGCTCGGCCTCGACGACGAACCAGCCTTCATAGCCATGGTCGGCGAAGCGCTGCACGATGGCGCCGAAATCGAGCGAACCGTCGCCAGGCACCGTGAAGGCACCGAGCGCCACGGCGTCGAGAAAGGACTGCTTCGTGCGGTCGAGCCCGTCGATCACGCCCATGCGCACATCCTTCACATGGACATGGCTGATGCGCTTGTGGTGGTTGTCGATGGCGCGCAGCACATCGCCACCGGCAAAGGCGAGATGCCCTGCATCGAGCAGCAACGGAATGCCTTCGCCGGAATGGCGCATGAAGGCATCGAGCTCCGGCTCGGTCTCGACCACCGCCGCCATGTGATGGTGATAGGACAGCGGCATGCCTTGCTCTGCGCACCATTCGCCGAACTCGGTGAGGCGCCTGGCATAGGCCTTCATTTCGTCGTTCGACAATTTCGGCTTGGTGGCGAGAGGCTTGGAGCGATCACCCTGGATCGAGCGGCCGACCTCGCCATAGACGATGCAAGGCGCATTCACCGCCTTGAACAGGTCGATCATCGGCTGGATGCGATCCCTGTTCTTGCCCATATCCTCATCGACCAGCGTGCCGGAGAACCAGCCGCCGCACAGCGTCACGTCGGCCTTTTTCAGGATCGGCAGCATGATTTCGGGGTCGTTTGGGAAACGCCGGCCCATTTCCATGCCGGTGAAGCCGGCAGAGCGCGACTGGCGCAGGCACTCTTCCAGCGAGACGTCGTCGCTGAGTTCGGCAAGATCATCGTTCCACCACGCAATGGGGGACATGCCCAGTTTGGCTTTCAAGTTTTAGCTCCGGTTTCTTGTTCACCCTCCCGTTGTGGGGAGGGTCGCTGCGAAGCAGCGGGGTGGGGTGCGGCGCCAGACCCCCACCCGGACCTTCGGTCCGACCTCCCCACAAGGGGGAGGTAGGGGGCAGCGCTGACTTAGCATCAATCGCCAATAGTCTGCATCTGCCGCTTTTCGTCATAGGCCTTGCGGGCTGCGTTGACCTGCGGCCGTGCGGAGACTTCCGGCACCGCGACATCCCACCAATGGCCGCCGGCATCGGTGGAAATCAGCGGGTCGGTGTCGATGACCAGCACGGTGGTGCGGTCGTTGGTTTTCGACTTTTGCAGCGCGGTCTCCAGGCCGGTGATCGACGGCACCTTCTCGGCAATAGCGCCCATGCTGGCCGCATGCGCGGCGAAGTCGATGTCGGGCAGGATCTCGTGGCGCGCGTCCTTCAAGAGGTTGTTGAAGTTGGCGCCGCCGGTGGCCATCTGCAGCCGGTTGATGCAGCCATAACCCCTGTTGTCGAGCACCACGATGGTCAGCTTCAGGCCAAGCATCACCGACGTGGCGATTTCGGAATTCATCATGAGGTAAGAGCCGTCCCCGACCATGACGACTATCTCCTGGTCGGGCTTGGCCATCTTGGCGCCGAGCCCGCCGGCAATCTCGTAGCCCATGGTCGAGAAGCCATATTCGCCATGGTACGAGCCGGGCGCGCCTGCCTGCCAGAGCTTGTGCAACTCGCCCGGCAAACCGCCCGACGCATTCAGCAGCGTCACGCCTGAGCCCAGGGCGCGCTGCACGGCGCCGATCACCTGCGCGTCCGAAGGGAAGGCGGCGTTGGTCGACGCCGTCACCTTGCCGGCGTCAACCTGCCAGGCCTTCTTGCCGGCAGCCGAATTGTCCGTCCAAGTCGCCGGTGCTTTCCAGCTCCCCAGCGCCGCACCCAGTTCGACAAGCCCTTCGGCCGCATCGGCGACCAGCGGCAGCGCGCGGTGCTTGCCGGCGTCGAAAGGCTGGACGTTGAGCCCGATAATGGTCTTGCCGGAATTCTTGAACAGCGCCCACGAGCCGGTGGTGAAATCCTGCAGGCGCGTGCCGATGGCGAGCACGACATCGGCTTCCTCGGCCAGCCGGTTGGCGGCCGAGGTGCCGGTAACGCCGACCGCCGCCATGTTGAGCGGATGCGTGTCGGGCAGCGAGGACTTGCCGCCCTGCGTCTCGCAGACCGGAATGCCGGCGCTCTCGGCGAATTTCGCCAGTTCATCCGAAGCCTGCGAATACAGCACGCCGCCGCCGGCGATGATCAGCGGCTTCTTCGCGCCCTTCAGCGCCGCAACCGCAGCGGCAAGCTCGTTCCGGTCCGGACGCGGCCGGCGCTGGTGCCAGACGCGCTCGGCGAAAAAGCTCTCGGGATAGTCATAGGCCTCGGCCTGCACGTCCTGGCAGAGCGACAGCGTCACCGGGCCGCATTCCGCGGGATCGGTCAGCACCTGCATGGTCCGCGCCAATGCCGGGATGATCTGCTCGGGACGGGTGATGCGGTCGAAATAGCGCGACACCGGACGGAAGCAGTCATTGACCGTCGCGGTGCCGTCGGAAAAGTCCTCGGCCTGCTGCAGCACCGGATCGGGGATGCGGTTGGCGAAGACATCGCCCGGCAAAAACAGGACGGGCAACCTGTTTACGTGGGCGAGCGCCGCCGCCGTCACCATGTTGAGCGCACCGGGGCCGATCGAAGAGGTCGCGGCCATGAAGCGGCGGCGGAAATTGGCCTTGCCATAGGCGATCGCCGCATGCGCCATCGCCTGCTCATTGTGGGCGCGGAAGGTCGGCAATTCGTCGCGCAGCTGGTACAGCGCCTCGCCGATGCCGGCGACATTGCCGTGACCGAAGATCGCCCAGACACCGCCGAAGATGGGCACTCGTCTGCCGTCGATCTCGGTCATCTGCTTGCTGAGAAAGCGGGTCAGCGCCTGCGCCATCGTCAGGCGGATTGTCTTGCTCATGGTGTTTTCCTCCGCAGTCCTCTTGCCGCGCCTTTATGCTGCTTTACGGCCACGCGCGGCAAGCCACGCTTCGGTCAACTGTTCGAAGCGCGCGGCCATGTCGGCGATAGCCTCGTCATCCGTCATCTTGCCGGCCAGCCATTGTTCCGCGGCGTGGACGAAGATGGTGCGGCCGACGGCAAAGCCCTTGACGATCGGCGCCTTGGCGGTGGCGGCAAAGGCCGCTTCCAGTTCGTCCTGCGGCGCTTCGAGACCCAGCAGCACGACGCCGCGGCACCACGGATCATGCTTCAGGATCACCGCTTCGATCTTGGCCCAGGCGCCGGCCGACGCCTGCGGTTCGAGCTTCCACCAGTCCGGCTTGATGCCAAGCGCATAGAGTTCTTCCAGGGCGCGCGGGATCGTCGTGTCATCGAGCTTGCCGTGCTTGCCGGCGATGATCTCGACCAGAAGCTCCCGGCCGACCTTCCGCGCGGCTTCGAACAGCGAGCGCAGCTTCTGCTGCTGCTCTTCCTTGAGCGCTGCCGGATCGTCGGGGTGATAGAAGCACAGGCATTTGATGCAGTGGTCGACCGGCCATTCCACCAGTTGCGAGCCGATGTCCTGCGAGAACTCGAAGCGCAGCGGCCGCGAGCCCGGCAGTTCGACGGGACGGCCGAGCCAGGCAAAGGGGTGGCGGGCGAATTCGAACATCGCTTCGCGGCCATGCTTCTCGTCGATCAGCATGCCATAGCCGTCGCGGCCGGCGGCGACTTTCGCCGCGGCCTTGACCGCCAGCACCTTGAAATCGCGGATGCGCGCCGGATCGGCGCCGGTCTTTGCCGCGACGTCCTCAAGCTGCACACGGTGGTCGCAGGCGAGCGCCATCATCGAGGGGATATCGCGGCGGCGGGTCGTCGCCCAATGGATGTGGTTGATCGCCTCGTCCTTGCGCAACGCTAAGTGCTTGCTGCCGTTCTTGAGGAAGAACTGCAATTCCTCGAAGGTCGGATATTCCGGCGCGCAGAGCAGCCGCGACACGGCGAAGGCGCCGCAGGCATTGGCCCAGGTCGCCGCCGTCGCGTGGTCTTCGCCACCCAGCCAGCCGCGCAGGAAACCGGACATGAAGGCATCGCCCGCGCCCAGCACATTATAGATCTCGATCGGAAAGCCCTTGCCGACGACACCGTCTTCCAGATCGTCGCTGATCGGCCCGTCATAGACGATGCAACCCATGGCGCCGCGCTTCAAGACGATGGTCGCCGAGGACAGAGCGCGGATGGTCTTCAACGCACTCAGGCAATCGTCGGCGCCCGAGGCGATCATGATCTCTTCCTCGGTGCCGACGATGAGATCGCAATCGGGCAGCACCGTCTTCAGCTGGGCCGAGACGCGGTCGGATTTGACATAGCGCTCAAAACCTTCGGCATGGCCGGCGAGCCCCCAGAGGTTGGGGCGGTAGTCGATGTCGAACACCACCTTGCCGCCCTTGGCCTTGATGATGCGGATCGCCTTGCGCTGGGCGGCGTCGCTGTTGGGCCGGGAAAAATGCGTGCCGGTGACGACGATCGAGCGGGCCGAGGCGATGAAGGCTTCATTGATATCTTCTTCGGCGAGCGCCATGTCGGCGCAGTCGCTGCGATAAAAGATCATCGGCGAGACGCCTTCGCTCTCGACCGAAAGCAGCACCAGAGCCGTCAGCCGTTCCTTGTCGGTCTTCAGCCCGTCGACATTGACGCCTTCGCGGCTGAGCTGTTCGCGGATGAAGCGGCCCATCTGCTCGTCACCGACGCGGGTGAGCAGCGCCGAGCGCAGGCCGAGCCTGGCCGTACCGACGGAGATATTGGCCGGGCAGCCGCCGACCGATTTGGCAAAGGAGCCGATGTCCTCCAGTCGCGAGCCGATCTGCTGGCCGTAAAGGTCGACGGAAGCGCGACCGATGGTGATGACATCGAGCGTCGCCTGTTTGGCGTCCATGGCTTCGCTCATTGGAACCTCCCGTCGGTCTTGTTGTCTTGAGCAACGTAGTTGGGGGACACGCGCGAGCGGCAGCGTGGCGCCGGGAATATGAAATAATAATTCCAATCTATAGTCAATATGGAATGAGCATTCCTTCCGGGAATTCGAGCGCCCGGCGCCGGCCTAGGCTTTGCGCTTCTTGCCCGTGCTGCGCCGCTTCTCGCCGACGCCGACGGTGAGCGCCATGGCCAGCGCCATGGTGGCCGACAGCGAGCGGAAGCCGGCAAAATCGGCCTCGGCAACCTCGAACCAGACCTTGGCGAACTGCGCTAGTGGCGAAAACGAACTGTCGGTGATGGCGATGATCGGCACGCCCTGTTCGGAAATGGTGCGGGCCTCCTCGATGGTGGCCGGCGCATAGGGCGAGAAACTGATGGCAATGATGGCGTCCGCCGGGGTGGCGAAGGCGACCATCTCGGCATTGAGGCCGGCGGCGGATTCGATCAGCTGGTTGCGGATCTTCAGCTTGCCCAAGGCATAGGCAATGTAGCTCGCCACCGGGTAGGAGCGGCGCTTGGCCAGGACATAGATGGTCTCGGCCTTGGCCAGCAGCGAGATCGCGTCTTCCAGATGCGCCTCGTCCAGCGTTCGCGAAATATCGTTGAGCGAAGTGCTGGCGGCGGCGACGAAGCCGTCGAAGATGGCTCGGTGTCCAGCACCCGCATCGGCCTTGGCGCGCAGCGCCTGCAGGCGTTCGTCATAAGAGGAATTGCGCTCGCGCAGCCGCTCGCGAAACACCTGCTGCAGGCTGGTGAAGCCGTCAAAGCCTAGTTGCTGGGCAAAGCGGATCAAGGTGGACGGCTGCACGCCCGCCGAAGCGGCGATGCTGGCGGCGGTGCCGAAGGCGATGTCATCGGGATTGTCGAGCGCATAGGCGGCGATCTGGGCGATGCGCTTGGGCAAGGTTTCACGGCGATCGAGGATCGTGGCGCGCAGCGTCTCGAAGTCGCGAGGTACCCGTTCGTCCATCGTCGCCCCGTCCAAGCTCACTTAAAGCGCGTCGCGGTGAAACGGATTCGTGCGATGCGCTTTAAGTCTTTGTTTTGATGCATGCCGTTGTCCCAGAACCGCGGCACACTTCTGGGCGACATGCATTAGAGCATGATGCCGAAAAGTGTGCAGCGGTTTTCGGACGACATCATGCTCTCTTTAACTCAAGTGACGTCCTCTCTGCCCCATCATAGCGAGCCTGCGCAAGAAGGCCATAAAAAATGAGGCAGACATTCCATTCGGAGAAGAAATGGACTAATTCATCCATCGATCGCTTCAGTTATTGGGAGAAAGAAATGGTCGGCGTTGGTCTTATCGGCACGGGTTTCATGGGCAAATGCCACGCCATTGCGTGGAGCGCCGTCGGCGCCGTCTTTCCCGATGTCGCCAAGCCGAAGCTGGTCCATCTCGGCGAGGTCAACGAGGAGCTGGCCAAGCGCAAGGCCGGTGAGTTCGGCTTCGCCAAGGCGTCGGGCGACTGGCGTGCCGTCGTCAACGACCCCGAGGTCGATATCGTCTCGCTGACCACGCCCAATCAGTTCCATCCGGAGATGGCCATCGCTATTCTCGAAGCCGGCAAGCATCTGTGGTGCGAGAAGCCGATGGCGCCGAGCTTTGCCGAAGCAGCGGCGATGGCGGCCGCGGCGAAGAAGTCCGGCAAGGTCGCAGCGCTTGGCTACAACTACATACAGAGCCCGGCCATCCGCCACATCGGCGCGCTGCTCGAGGAAAAGATCATCGGCGAGGTCAACCATCTGCGCATCGAGATGGACGAGGACTTCATGGCCGACCCCGAAGCGCTGTTCTTCTGGAAGCATGAGGCCGCATCCGGCTATGGCGCGCTCGACGATTTCGCCGTGCATCCGCTGTCGCTGGTCTCGACACTGTTCGGCCGCGTCGCAAAAGTCATCTGCGACATGGCCAAGCCCTATGCCGACCGCAAGCTGGCCGGCGGCGGCCGCCGTGCGGTGGAGACCTACGACATCGCCAGCGTTTTGATGCATCTGGAAAACGGCATTGCCGGCACGCTGCTGGTCAACCGCTCGGCCTGGGGCCGCAAGGGCCGCATCGCCATACAGATTTTCGGCTCCAAGGGATCGATCCTGTTCGACCAGGAGCGGATGAACGAAATCCAGCTCTACGTCACCGCCGATCGCCCGACCGAACAGGGCTACCGCACCATATTGGTGGCGCCGCACCACAAGCCTTACGACGCCTTCCTCCCGGCGCCGGGCCATGGGCTCGGTTTCAACGACCTCAAGATCATCGAGTGCCACGAATTGCTGACGCGGCTTGCCGGCAAGCCGGCACGGGTCATCGAATTTGCCGAAGGGCTGGAGATCGAGCGCACCGTGCACGCGATGGCGAGGTCGTTCGAGGAAAAGCGCTGGGTGGATGTGCGGTAAACCCGCTCGCTTCAGCCGCCAGCGACAGCGTTCGCCTCCCAGCCACTGACCCAGACCTGGCGCAGGCGATCGCCTTCGCCTTTGAAGCGCAGCCCGGTCGCTCGGCAATCGGCGATGCGGTCGCTGCGGAAATTGCGGATCGCCTGGCGCAATTCGCACCAGGCGACGATGTTGGCGGTTTCTGAATAGTAGATCAGCGCGATTGGACGGATCAGCCGCTCGGAGGCGCGGCCGATTTCGTCGCGATAGGACAGGTCGAGCTTTTCCTCGTCGCGGATGGCGCGGCGCACAAGCGCCAGATCGATGGTGCCGATTGCCGGTGCAGCGAACCCCCAGACATGCAGTGCGTTGGCGTCGAACGCCTGGCGTAGTGGCGGCGGCACGGCGCCGGCGATCTTGGCGCTGACGCGCTTGGCCGCCTGCTTGAGTTCGCTGTCTCCCGTGCGCTCCAGCAGGGCGAGCGACAGGACGATCGCCTCCATCTCCTCGATTGAGAACATCAGCGGTGGCAGGTCGAAGCCGGGCCGCAATATATAGCCGATGCCACGCCCGCCTTCGATCGGCACGCGCATCGCCTGCAGTGCGGCGATGTCGCGATAGATCGAACGCACCGTGACTTCCAGCTGCCCGGCGATCATCGCCGCCGTCACCGGCTGCCGCGCCAGCCGCAGGATCTGGATGATCTCGAACAGGCGCGACGCCTTGCGCATTTCCTCTCCCTGATGAAACGCTACTGACACATCCCCGTCAGTTGGGGTGATTTATTGGACTGCCTATCAGCTTGAAAATCAACAAATTCCTTAACGGCACCCCAGCAGGAAGCGACAAGCAACTGACATGAGTTACGCGGAAAATCTCTGGCTGTTCTTTATCCTGCTGTCCGGCATCATCATCGTGCCCGGCATGGACATGCTGTTCGTGCTGGCCAATGCGCTCACCGGCGGCCGCGACCGGGGCCTCGCCGCCACGGGCGGCATCATGGTCGGCGGCATCGTGCACACGCTGAACGGCGCCATCGGCGTCGGCCTGCTGATGCATTTCGTACCAATCCTGTACAAGCCGCTGCTGATAGCCGGCGCCGCCTACATGGCCTTCATCGGCATCTCGCTGATGCGCAGTTCCATCACCGTCGGCCATGACGGGCCCGCCGGCAGCCGTACGGCCTGGAAGGCCTTTCGCCAGGGACTGGTGACCTGCCTGATCAACCCGAAGGCCTATCTCTTCATATTTGCCGTCTATCCGCAGTTCCTGAAGCCGGATTACGGCCCGATCTGGATGCAGGCGACGGTCATGGGCTTGCTGACGATGCTGACGCAGGCCGCCATCTATGGCGGGCTCGCCATCACCGCCGGCCGCAGCCGCAATCTGCTGGTGGCCAATCCGCGGGCGACCGCTTTTGCGGGCCGGGCGGCCGGACTGCTGCTGTTTGCGGTCTCGGTGTTTACGGCATGGGAAGGGTTGAGGGCAGCGTGATCCCGATCAAGCGATGACGCCGCGTTTCTTCGCCTCGGCGCGGCGCTTGCGGATCACTGTCCCGGTCTTTTCGTCGTCGAGGGCGGCAGCTACCCCGTCCGCGAGACCGATGACGTCATGACCGCCTCACGCCCTCGCCCAAGACGACGAGAAGCTCGTCCAATTGCTCGAACGTCTCGCCCATCGCATCCGCCGCCCCGGTACCGGCCGCGTCGAGAGCCTCCTTCGAGGGATAGAGTTCGTGCATGACCAGCAGCGTCTTGCCACCCTTTTCCTCGAAGGTCAGCGTGGTGACGGGTCCACCGTCACCACCTTCGTCATTGGTCCAGACGAGGCGTGAGTGGGGTGTCACTTCGATATACCTGCCGAAGAATTCGTGAAGGTCCGAGGCGTCGTGGCCGAACACCAGGCGGTACGTGCCTCCGGTACGAGCATCCATCTCGCAGGAACGCAGGAACATGCCCATCGACTTCGGCACCCACCACTGCTTGAACAGCTCGGGCTTGGTCCACGCCTCGAACACGATGCGCGCCGGACCGTTGACTGTTCGCGTGACGACCAGCTCGCGCTCGGACTTCCGTTCGACCGTGGTGCGGCTGTTCGTGGGCTCACTCTCGGTTCTTTGGCGCATCGGCTTTCTCCTTCCGTTTCAATTCCTCGACAACCTTGTCCAACTCGTTGAAGCGTGCGTCCCAGAGCAGGCAGTGCCGCTCGATCCAGGCCGCCTCTTCCTCCAGTCCGCGCAGGCCGAGCTTGCAGGTCCGCACGCGGCCAACCTTCTGCGTGGTGACGAGCCCCGCCTGCTCCAGGACGCCGACGTGCTTCTTCATGCCCGTGAGGGTCATGTGGAACTTTCCGGCAAGCTCGGTGATCGAAGCGTCTGCGCGTCCGAGCTGCTCCAGAACGCCACGCCGGGTGGCGTCCGAGAGCGCGGCGAACGAGGAATCCAAGTCGGTATACTGAACCATATGGTTCAGTATTTAGCAGACCGGTTGCCGGGGTGCAAGGGGAGCCGCAGCGTCCTTCCCGCGCATCGCCTCGTATCAGGCGGCGCCCGGCCGGTTCTCCATCATGGCGCGGCGGGCTGAGCGGCGCCATTCTACGGCGCCGGCGAGGCCGTGCAGCACCGTCTCTGTGGTCGCCCAGTCGATGCAGCCATCCGTGATGCTCTGGCCATAGACGAGCGGCTTGCCTGATACCACGTCCTGCCGGCCGGCGACGAGATTGCTCTCGATCATGACGCCGATGATACGCTCGTCCCCTGCTGCCACCTGGCCGGCGACATCGGCCGCCACCTTCGGCTGGTTCTCCGGCTTCTTGCTCGAGTTGGCGTGGCTGACATCGATCATCAGACGGGGGGCGACGCCGATGCGGGCAAGTTCGACCGAGGCCGCCTCGACGCTCGCCGCATCGTAATTCGGCTGAACGCCGCCGCGCAGGATGACGTGGCAGTCCTCATTGCCGGTAGTAGTCGCAATGCCGCTGCGTCCGCCCTTGGTCACCGCCATGAAATGATGCGGCTGGGCGGCGGATTTCACCGCCTCGGCGGCGATCCTGAGATTGCCGTCGGTGCCGTTCTTGAAGCCGACCGGGCAGGACAGGCCGGAAGCCAGTTCGCGGTGGATCTGGCTCTCGGTGGTGCGCGCGCCGATGGCGCCCCAGGCGACGAGGTCGGCAATGTATTGCGGCGTCGTCATGTCGAGAAATTCGGTGGCCGAGGGCAGGCCGAGATTGTTGACCGCCGACAGCACGTTGCGCGCCATCCGCAGTCCCTTGTCGATGTTGAAGCTGCCGTCGAGATCGGGGTCGTTGATAAGGCCCTTCCAGCCGACAGTCGTGCGCGGCTTTTCGAAATAGACCCGCATGACGATCTCCAACCGGTCGGACAGGGTCTCGCGCAGCGCCACTAGCCGGCTGGCATAGTCAACGGCCGCGACCGGGTCGTGGATCGAACACGGGCCAACGATGACAAGCAGCCGGTCGTCGGTGCCGTTCAAGATGGCATGGGTGGCGTTGCGTGATGCGCTCACGGTGCGCGTTGCCGTCAGCGTGCGCGGGATCTCCCGCATCACCTCGTCCGGCGTACTCAATTCTCGGATTTCCTTGACCCGAAGATCGTCTGTGGTGGTCAACACGGCTTTCTGCTCCTGTTTTTAGGAGACCTGCCGGCTGATACAAAAAAAGCCGCCAGGTCTGGCGGCTGTTCGGACTTGTTGCTGCAATCTTCAGATCGAGCGCAATCCTCCCGCCGCCAGCGAGCTCGTAAAGTACCAATAGGTGGCGGTCAGGTTGATCATGAGGCTCATATAGTCGATGCGGAGGCGCTTGTCACGTGGGGTATGCGGAGACAATTCGGGATGGGCCGAATCCTCGCGATTTCGTCATCCCTGGGCGGAGCAGGAGCGAAGCTCCGTCGCGGAGACCCTGGGATCCATTCCGTGACCTGGGCCGTGGAGTGCGGCGGAGCAGAATTCTGGACCGTAGCAGCGCTCTGAAGTCGCGGCATGGATCCTCGGGTCTGCGCTGCGTCGCCACGCTCCTTGCTCCGCCCGTGGATGACGAAGTGCCGACGGTTCGCCAATCACCAACACGTATAACGCGGAGCGGCTCATGCCGTCCATGGATCGAGGAGTTCAAGCCCTAAGCCTTCGAAATGTTTCGTATTGCGCGTTGCCAAGGTGAGCTCGTGCGCAATCGCAGTGGCTGCGATCAGGCCGTCCATCGACGATAGACCACGACCGCGGCGCTTGCCAAAACCCATCAGGTCGCCCCAGGCCAAGGCAACCGCATCGTTCACCGGCAAAACCCGCTGTTCGAAGCGCTGGGGCAGGTCCCGGGCGAGCCATTCGGCCAGCGCCTCGCGTTTGCGGCCCTCATCCACCAGAGAGACGCCGCGCCGGATCTCGGCGATCGACACTACGCTGATGAAGGAGCGGTCCTCATCAAGCTCGTCCAGCCAGCCCAGGACACGTGCGTCAGGCGCTGGCCTCGTCACCTCGGACAGGACATTCGTGTCGAGCAGCAGTCTCACCGCGGCAGGTCACGCGGTTCGTCGCGCTGACGTTCAAGGTCGAGATCGGCGCCGCGCAGCGGCGAGTCCAGCAGGAACTCGGCAAGCGTACCCTTGCGTGCGATCTTGCGCTGCCATTCCTCGGCCGAGACGACAACCACGCTTGGTTTGCCGTTCTTGGTGATCGTCTGCGGCGAGGACTGCGCGCGCTCGATGACCTCGGAGAGCCGGGCTTTTGCCCCGGCAACCGTCCAGTTGGTGCCTTTGGATGACGTTAGCATCGCATCCCTCGTGACTATCATGACTATCATGACTATCTGGGAATGGCGATGTTGCTGCAACAGGGTTTGAAGCTACTCCGGCGAGGTCCCCGCGACGTTCTGGTCATAGTCGACCAGCGAGCCGGTCATGACGCCGGATTGCGGGCTGGCCATGTAGCTGATCAGCCGCGCCAGTTGGCCGGGCTTCACCAGTTGGCCCATCGGCTGGCCGGCCTCTGCCTTTGCCAGCCAGTCGTCGGAGGCGCCGTGCCATTTCTTCTGCACGATGTCCTCGCCCTCGGTGTCCATCCAGCCCGGCAGCACGGCGTTGCAGCGGACGCGGTTGAAACGATAGGCGTTGGCGACGTTCTTGGTCAGTGTCGCCAGCGCGCCCTTGCTCGATGAATAGGGCGCCAGGAACGACTGGCCGCAATGCGCCGACATAGAGAGCACGTTGACGATCGAGCCCGGCGCCTTCTTGTCCAGCAGATGCGCCACCACGCCCTGCATCAGGAAGAAGGGACCACGCACATTGGTGTGGAAAATCTGGTCGAACACCTCTTCCGAAGTTTCGACAAGTGAACCACGCGCGGACGTGGCGGCGGCGTTGACCAGCGCGTTGATGGTGCCGAAATGCGAGATCGCGGTTGCCACCGCACGCTTGCAGTCCGCCACTTTCGAGACGTCGGCGCTGATGAAGATCGCATCGACGCCGGCCTTCTTGAAGTGGGCGGCCGCCTTGTCGCCCTTCTCCTGCGAGCGGCCGATGAGCGCCAGCGCCTTGCAGCCCTCGTCGGCCAGCGCTTCGGCGACGGCAAAGCCGATGCCTTGCGCACCGCCGGTGACGATGGCGCGCGTGTTCGAATTGCGATCGGCGGATGTGCTCATCGCTCTGCTCCTGTGCCCTGGTTCCGGTTCTTACTTGTCGAGGCGGACGGTCTTGCCCGATGTCGCCGACTTCAGCGCCGCATCGGCCAGTTTTAGCGCAACGAGGCCGTCGGCGCCGCTCGGCGATGCCTTTTTGCCCAACGTCGCGGCAGCGATGAAGGCGGCGATCTCGATGGCGTAGGCGTCGAGATAGCGGGTCATGAAGAAATCGTGCAGCGGCGGGCGGGTATAGCCCTTCTCGTTGGCGACCTCTATCGACACCGGCCGCTGGTTTTCGGCGGCGACCATGCCCTTGGAACCATGCACCTCTATGCGTTGGTCGTAGCCATAGGTGGCGCGGCGCGAATTGGAGATGACGGCCTGCTTGCCGGACGCGGTTTCGAGGATGACGCTGACAGAGTCGAAATCGCCCGCTTCGCCGATCTTCTCGTCGACCAGAACCGAGGCATGGGCGCTGACCGCGACCACCTCTTCGCCGAGCAGGAAGCGCGCCATGTCGAAATCGTGGATTGTCATGTCGCGAAAGATGCCGCCCGAGCGCTTGATGTAGTCGACGGGCGGCGCACCTGGATCGCGCGAGGTGATGGTGACCATCTCGACCTTGCCGATGGCGCCGTCGTCGATCGCCTTGCGCACGGCGGCGAAATGCGGATCGAAGCGGCGGTTGAAACCGACCATCAGCGTCGCCTTGGCCTTGTCGACCACGGCCAGGCATTTCTCGACACGCTTGACGTCGAGGTCGATCGGCTTCTCGCAGAAGATCGCCTTGCCGGCCTTGGCGAAACGCTCGATCAGATCGGCATGGGTGTCGGTCGGCGTGCAGATGACCACGGCGTCGATGTCCTTGGCCTTCTCGATCGCGTCGATGGTGCGCACTTCGGCGCCATAGGCGGTTGCCAACTCGGTCGCCGCCTTTTCAAAAGCGTCGGCAACGGCCACCAGTCTGGCCTGCGGGTTGGAGCCGACGGCGCGGGCATGGACCTTGCCGATGCGGCCGGCACCGAGGAGGGCGAAACGAACAGTCATGGGGTATTTCCTCTAGGGGGATGGGTTCGAGAGAGTTGTGTCTCCACCTTCCTTTTGAGAAAGGTGGCAAGATAATTTTTCGAGCACGCCAGAAAACAGGATGACCATCCTGTTCAGGCCGCGAGTTCCGCCTCCCCGGTCTTGGCGCCGGTGATGTAGGAGACGATGTCGTTGCCGTCGGTGTTTTCCTTGCGCAGGTTGGCGACGATGCGGCCGCGCCGGAAGACGACGATGCGATCGCACAGGTCGAACACCTGGCGCATGTTGTGGCTGATCAGGATCAGCGGCTCGCCATTGTCCTTCAGCGTGCGGATGATGTTTTCGACCTGCGCCGTCTCCTGCACGCCAAGGGCTGCCGTCGGCTCGTCCATGATGATCAGCTTGGAGGCGAAGGTCGCGGTCCGGGCGATCGCAACGCACTGGCGCTGGCCGCCCGACATGTGGCGAATGGTGTTGGACAAATTGGGGATTTTCACTGCCGTGCGGATCAGCGCCGCCTCGGTCGCCTTGCGCATGTATTTGCGGTCGAGGATCGAGAACGGGCCGAGATTGAAAAGCACCTTTTCGCGGCCGAGGAACAGGTTCGACGGCACGTCGAGATCGTCGGCCAGCGCCAGGTTCTGGAACACGGTCTCGATGCCCGCCGTGCGCGCTTCGATCGGCCCGGCAAAATTCACTTCCCTGCCGTCGAACCAGATCTGGCCGCTGGTGCGCTGCTCGACGGCGGTGATCTGGCGCACGAAGGTGGATTTGCCGGCGCCATTGTCGCCCATGATGGCGACATGCTCGCCCTTGCGCAGCTCGAAATTCGCGCCTTCCAGCGCATGGACGCCGCCATAGCGTTTGGTCAGGTTTTCGGTCTTCAGGACGATGTCTGTCGTGGAGATATCTGGCATGGTCAAGCCCTCAATGCCCGCATGCGCTGGCGCCATTGGTCGAGAACGACCGCGCCGACGATGATCACGCCCTTGACCATCTCCTGATAGTAGGCGTCGAGGCGCAGGAAGGTGAAGCCGGAAATGATGACGCCGAAGATCAGCGAGCCGATCACGGTGCCGACGATCGAGCCGCGGCCGCCCGACAAAGAGACGCCGCCGATGACCGCCATGGCGATGGCGTCGAGCTCGTACATGACGCCCATGCCGGACTGTGCTGTCAGGTTCTTGGAGGAGAGCACGACGGCGGCCAGCGCGGCGAGGATGCCGGCAATGACATAGACGAGGATCTTGTGGTTGGCGATCTTGATGCCCGACATGCGCGCGGCATCCTCGTTGGAGCCGATGGCGTAGCAGTGCTTGCCGTAGCGTGTGTAGGTCATGATCAGCTGGAACAGCACCGCCAGCGACAGGAAGATGATGACCGGCATCAGCCCCTTGCCGATACCAGCGAAACTTTCGGTCGGAAACGAGATCGGCTGACCCTTGGACCACCATTTGGCAATGCCGCGCGCGGTCACCATCATGCCGAGCGTGGCAATGAACGGCGGAATGCGCGTGTATGCAATCAAGGAGCCATTGACGAGGCCGGCGAACAGACCGCAGGCGATGGCGACCAGCACCGGCACGATGACCGGCAGGTCGGTCCAGCCCTGCGCCAGGAACATCGCCTTGGGGTTGGGATTGCCGTTGACCGTCGCCACCTGGGCAAAACTCATGGCGATCATGGCGGTGGCGCCGACGATCGAGCCCGAGGACAGGTCGATGCCGCCGCAAATGATCACCTGCGTGACGCCGATGGCGATGATGCCGACGATCGACACCTGCAGGATGATGATCTGCAGGCGGGCCTCATTGAAGATCCCGGCGACGTTGTCGCGCGTGTTGAACAGGAAGCTGTCGCCAAGAAAGATGCGGCCGATCATTTCGAAGATGACGACCAGAATGACCAGCGCCAGGAAGACGTTGAATTCGGCCGGCCATGTCCGCCTCTTCGCGTCATAGCTGACCCCGCCGACGCCATGAGATGTCTGTGACATGCCTTGTCCTCCGTGAGGCCGCATTTGCCCTTCCGCCCCTCAGGGCGGTGGGGGAAACGGGAGCGGCGCGGTTGCGCCGCTCTCTTGTTTGTTTGTCGCAATTCCGGACGGAAAACCGCTTCACACTTTTTCCTGGAATTGCTTACGCGTGGGTTGCCGGCTCAGTTCTTCTTCAGGAACTTGTCGATGTTGGCCGGCGTAACCAGCTGGAAGGGCACGTAGACCTTGTGCTCGACCTTCTCGCCCTTGGCGAGCTTCAGTGCCGCGTCGAGCGCGCCGGCGCCCTGGCCGGCCGCATCCTGGAACACGGTGGCATCGAGGTCGCCGGCCTGCATGGCGGCAAGCGCGTCCTGCGTGGCGTCGACACCGCCGACGACGACCGTCTTCATGTCGATGTTGGCGGCCTTCATCGCCTGGATGGCGCCGATGGCGCTTTCGTCATTGTTGGCTATGACGCCGTCGAACGGCTTGCCGGTCGACAGCCAGTTGGTCATCAGGTTCTGGGCTTCGTCACGGTTCCAGTTCGAAGTCTGCTTGTCGATGATCTTGATGAAGCTGCACTCCGGCGTGGCGATCACCTCTTCGATGTCCTTGGTGCGCTGCACGGCGGCCTGGTTGGAAAGCTCGCCCATGATGACATAGACATTGGCTTCCTTCTTGCCGGCCTCGGTGAACAGGCGGCAGACTTCCTTGGTCTCGAGCGTGCCGGAATCGGCCTCGTTCGACGCGACGAAGGCCTGGTTGTCCGGCAGCGTGTCGACATTGACCGGCTGGCGGTTGACATAGACCAACGGGATCTTGGCGGCTGCGGCGGCGTCCGACATCGCCTGCGTGGCCGAGGTGTCGACCGGGTTGACGATGATGGCGTCGACGCCCGAGGCGGCGAAGTTCTTGATCTGGTCGAGCTGCTTGGCGACGTCGTTCTGCGCGTCCTCGACCTGCAATTCCACGCCGCTCATGCCCTTGGCCTGCTCGATCATGCCGTTGCGCAGCACGGTGAGGAAGTTGTCGTCGAACTTGGCCATCGACACGCCGACCTTGGCGGCAAAAGCGGACGAACTCATCAGCGCCGCAAAGGCGACGCCCAAAATCAGTTTCTTCATTGTGTTTCTCCTCCACATTGGTGTCCGGCTGCACCGATCTACCCGGAATCCCCGATAGCCCGAGGAATCTCTCCCTGATGCCTTCCTGTTCCGTATGGCGTTTTGTCCAAGGGATGGAACGCCAGGCTCCCAGTTTGAAACAGATGTTCCGGAACGAAAGAACCAAAATACCAATCTGATGAAATATTTATTCCATTTTTTCGCAAGACGTCAAGAGCGATTCCTAAGTCGGAAAGCGGATTTTCGGTCGCCGCGCCGCAATTTCGCATCGAATCAAGGCCGACAGCGGCACAGGCCGAGTCTGAAGGCAGAATCTGATAGATTCTATCATCGCCGGAGAGCCCGCGCCGAACGGGTCGGCGCGGCAACGCGTTAGATATTTTCCGGCAGATAGATGTCGAAGGGCAGAAAGGTCTGGCCCGGCGAGATGGCGGCGCCGGCCTCGATGGAATGCGCCATCAGGTCGACAAGCTCGCGGCACAAGGCGGCGAGCGGCGTCGAGATCACCATAGTCAGGATGTTGTCGGCGAGTGCCGCGCGCGATTCGGCGTTGATCTCGTTGCAGACGACCACCGGCATGTTTGCGGGCTTCGCTGCGCGCAGCGCCGAGACCGCGCCTTCCATGCCGCCGCCGGCGACATAGCAGCCGGCAAGATCCGGATACCGCACCAGGAGATCGATCATCGCATCGTGGGTGACCTGGTTGGCTTCCAGATTGACCAGCGTTTCCATCACCGTGAAGTTCGGCGCATGTTCGCGGAAGAAGGAGCGAAATCCGATCTCGCGCAGTTCATGACCGTGGAAGCGATGACTGCCGACGAAAAGGGCGACCTTGCCGGGGTTCTTTGCCGCCCTGGCGATCATCCAGGCCGCGGTGCGACCGACCTTGCGATTGTCGAGGCCGACATATCCCTCACGGATGCCAGCGGCAAAGTCGGACAGCAGCGAGAAGACAGGTTGCCCCCTCGCTTTCAGCGACTCCACGACCGCCGTCAGCGTCGGATGGTCCGGACCGACAACGGCGATTGCTCTGGATTTCGCTGCCAGCTTGCGCATTTGGGCGGCGATCTCGTCGGCGGCTAGCGAGCTGGCGAAATCGATGGTGGCGACGCCGCGGAAGCGCTGCGATTGCGAGACCGCCATTTCTAGCTCCCTCGCGAAATCGCCGTAAAAAACATCATTGCCCCGCAGCAGCAGAAAGCCGAGGCGGTATTCCGGCAATTCCTGGCGCATGCGCCGCTTGATCAGCCCGGCCGCGTGGTAGCCGATGCCGGTCGCCGCCTCATAGACGCGGCGCGCGGTTTCCTCGCGCACCGGCAGCCGGTTGTTCAGCACCCTGTCGACAGTGGCGACGCTAACGCCGGAGATGCGCGCCAGATCGGTGATGGTTGGCCGTTTTGCCATGACTGTCCCGCATGAGTGCCTGCAACTGCTTACATCGTTCTGATGGAAAATGATAGAAACTATCTTTGTGATATTGAGACTATCACCGCATGGCGCTATTTTGCGCTCGGACACAAGCGCCTGTAATGGACATATCCGTCCTGACGGATGCTGTGGCCGACGGAGGCAGCCCCTATGGAAGCGACACTATCCACACCACCGTCCCGGCGCGACTACAGCCTGATGGGCCGCGATTCCAAGCTCGCCGTCGAGACCGGGCTGGCGGCGGCCGAGTGGTATCACACCGATATTCCGCGCAAGCAGATGAAGGAGCTGATGCAGCGCTCCGACGGGCCGGCGATCCGCGACACCGCGATCTGGCTGGCCGCGCTGATCCTGAGCGCCGCCGGCGGCGCCTGGTTCTGGGGCAGCTGGTGGTGCGTGCCGTTCTTCTTCGTCTATGGCGTGCTCTACGGCTCCTCCACCGACTCACGTTGGCACGAATGCGGCCATGGTACCGCCTTCCGCACCCAGTGGATGAACGACGCGGTTTACCAGATCGCCTGCTTCATGATCATGCGCAATCCGGTGACCTGGCGCTGGAGCCACACCCGCCACCACACCGACACCATCATCGTCGGCCGCGACCCGGAAATCTCCGTCATGCGGCCGCCGGACCTGTTGCGCGTCGCGCTTGCTTTCGTCGGCGTGATCGACGCCTGGAAGGCGATGTCGGACATGCTGCGCAACGCCGCCGGCAATATCAGCGCGGCGGAAAAGACTTTTATCCCCGAACAGGAGCAGCCTAAAGCCATTCGCATCGCCCGAATCTGGACGGCGATCTATGCCGTCACCATCGCGATCGCACTGTATTTCGGTTCATGGCTGCCGCTGATGCTGGTCGGGCTGCCCCGGCTCTACGGCGCCTGGCACCATGTCATGGTCGGCCTGCTGCAGCATGGCGGGCTGGCGGAAAATGTCGTCGACCACCGGCTGAACAGCCGCACCGTCTACATGAACCCGGTCAGCCGCTTCATCTACTGGAACATGAACTATCACGTCGAACACCACATGTTCCCGATGGTGCCCTATCATGCGCTGCCGAAACTGCATGCGCTGATCAAGCACGATCTGCCGGCGCCGACGCCGTCGATCCTGGCCGGCTACCGCGAGATGATCCCGGCCTTTTTGCGCCAGCTGCGCAACGAGGACTATTTCCTCAAGCGCGAACTGCCGCCGACGGCGCGGCCCTATCGCGAGGAATTCCACAACGACGCCGTCGCCGCCGCGGCGGAATGACGATCCTGTTAGACTGTTTGTTTTGACGCAATTCCGGACGGAAAACCGCTACGCACTTTTCCTGGAATTGCTTTGGGAGAGAAAAAATGAGCGACTGGGTCGAGGCCTGTGCTGCCGGCGACATCGATGAAGAGGATGTGATGCGCTTCGATCATGGCGGCCGCACCTTCGCCATCTATCGCAGCCCCGATGACGACTACTTCGCCACCGATGGCCTGTGCACGCACGAAAAGGTGCATCTGGCCGACGGGCTGGTGATGGATGACATCATCGAGTGCCCCAAGCACAATGGCCGCTTCAATTACAAGACGGGGGCGGCACGCGGCGCGCCGGTTTGCGTCAATCTCGCCACGCATCCGGTAAAGGTCGAGGCCGGCAAAGTGCTGATCCAGATCGGGTAGGACCATGCAGGCGGGAATGGTCATCATTGGCGCCGGCGAGTGCGGCGGGCGGGCAGCCCTTGCTCTGCGCGAACTGGGCTATGACGGGCCGGTGAGGCTGGTGGGTGACGAACCCCATCTGCCCTATGAGCGGCCGCCCCTGTCCAAGGACGCAATGACGAGCGACGCGCCCGAGATCAAGACGATCGCCAGCGACGAAATCCTGGCCGAGAAATCCATCCGGCATATCCATTCCGTTCAAGCGGTGGCGATCGACCGGCCGGAGCATACGGTGCGGCTGTCGGACGGTTCGGCCCTGCCCTACGACAAGCTGTTGCTGGCGACCGGCTCGACACCGCGCAAGCTGCCGATGCCGGGATTGGGGCCGCGCTGCGTCTACCTCCGCACCTTTGCCGACGCGCTGGCCATTCGCGCCCACCTCAGCCCGGCAAACCGCATCGCCATCATTGGTGGTGGCTTTATCGGCCTGGAGCTCGCCGCTTCGGCGCGCAAGCTCGGGGCCAGCGTCACGGTCATTGAGGCGCAGCCGCGCATCCTCATGCGCGGGGTGCCGGCGGAGATCGCTGAAATCATCCATCAGGCGCATGGGGCCGAAGGCGTGACCGTGCTCACCGGTCAGGGCATCGCTGATATCGCCGACGACGGCGCTGAGGTGCACATCATGCTCGCCGATGGGCAGGACATCGTCGCCGATCTCGCCGTCATCGGCATCGGCGCCGTGCCGGTGACCGGGCTTGCCGCGGAAGCGGGCCTGACCGTCGATAACGGCATCGCCGTCAATGGCGAACTCCAAACAATCGATCCCGACATCTTCGCCGCCGGCGATTGCTGCTCGTTTCCGCTCGCTGTCTATGCTGGCCGGCGGGTGCGGCTGGAAGCCTGGCGCAATGCGCAGGAACAGGGTGCGCTGGCCGCGAAGAACATGCTGGGCGCCCGCGAAGCGCATGCCGCGGTGCCATGGTTCTGGTCGGATCAGTATGGTTTGTCGCTGCAGATCGCCGGCCTTTCGGACGAGGGCCACACCGCGGTGCGTCGCGATCTCGGCGACGGTGCTTTTATTCTGTTTCATCTGGCCGAGGATGGCACGCTGGTGGCGGCGAGCGGCATCGGTACGGGCAATGCCGTGGCGCGTGACATCAGGCTGGCCGAGATGCTGATCGCCAAGCGGGCTAGGCCGGCGCCGGTGGCGTTGAGGTCGCCGGATGTGAAGCTGAGGTCGTTGCTGGCAGCGTGAAGGGCTGACTTACCCTCCCCCTTGTGGGGAGGGTCGCTGCGAAGCAGCGGGGCGGGGGTGCGGCACCGGCCCCCACCCGGACCTGCGGTCCGACCTCCCCACCAAGGGGGAGGTAGACGGCTGAGCTAAGCCCGCTAAAACAGCGCCTTCAGCTCGTCCAGCTTGTCGTTGACCAGCCAGCCGTAATAATTCTCCTCGGGCAGTTTGACCGCCTCACCCGCTGCGCGACGTCTGTCGTTTTCAACCTTCAGCGCATAGGCGCGCTGCTCGGGATTGCCGACATTGTAGAGCGTGGCGGTCAGCCCCGGATTGCCTGAGATGTCAAAGCCGGCAATGTTTTTGTAGGCGTCGATCGATTTTCTGATCGTCGCCGCCACATAGGGCAATGTCAGATCCGGATCCATGATGGTCTTGTAGACCCCATTGGGATCGCCGACATCGAGTTCGGGCAGCCCCGACACCTTGTGCACGAGATCGCTCATCTGCAGCGCGGTCAGCGGGTTGAGCTGGCCGAGGCCAAAGGTCTGGCCGGCATAATAGGGCTGGAAGAAGGTGGCGCCGAAGCGGTCGTTGGGAAAGCTGGTGCCGCCGACGGTCTTGCCGCGGAAGGAGCGGTTCCACACCTGCTCGCGGCATTCCCACAGGTCGTAGCTGTCCGACATTGTGCACTTCTTGAATTCCGGCCGCTGCACGAAATCGGTGATGTCCTCGCCGTCATAGGCGAAGGACAGCTTGCTGGAGAGGTAGGAGATCGCCTTGACGTAGTAGGTCTGCAGCCGGTCGTAGGCATCGACATTGTAGGTGTGCTCGCCGACGATGGCGCCGACGATGTGCAAGGGGTTGATGCCGTAAGCGGCAGCCGCCTTCCTGATCTTGGCGCGCAATTCGGCGTCGTTCTGCAACAGAGCGTAGACCTTGCGGTATTTGGCCTGGAAGGTGGTGTTGGTGGCCTGGGTGCGGCGGCTGGAGGCGCCCGGTATGTCAGGCTGCACGACATTGCGGTTGCCCGCCGGCACCAATGTCGCCGCGTCAGCCGCGAACAGCGTCGCCGCCAGCGTCAAGCCGAGAATGACAAGGATCAGTTTTTTCATGCGCCGCCGCCTAGAGAATTGCCGCGCAAACTAGGTAAAGCTCCCGGTCGAGTCGAGAGCGCCCTTGCAGCCGGCAAGACGAAAGGTGGCCGCATGATACCATCCGGCCACACACGATGATGTTTGCCGGAAACTGTTGCCTAAGCATCGGCCCAAAAATCGAAACCGATTTTTGGAAAGTCCGATGCGTCGATTCAATACTGTTAGAGCGACCTTTGCGCGTCCAAAGGACGCGCGGCGCTCTAATGCCGGCGCCGGATGAACCGGCGCCCTCGTTTAAAGGATGAATCGCGACAAATCTGTGTTTCGCGAGAGGTCGCCGACATGCTTTTCCACATAGGCGGCATCGATGGCGACGCTGGTGCCGTTGCGGTCGGGCGCGTCGTAGGAGATCTCGTCTAGCACGCGCTCCATCACCGTCTGCAGGCGTCTCGCTCCGATGTTTTCGACGCTAGCGTTGAGGTCGACAGCGATGCCGGCCAGCGAATCGATGGCATCGTCGGTGAAGGTGAGGTCGACGCCTTCGGTCTTCATCAGCGCGATATACTGCTTGATGAGGCTGGCCTCGGTCTCGGTTAGGATGCGAATGAAATCGTCCTTCTCCAGCGCCCGCAACTCGACACGGATCGGCAGGCGGCCCTGCAATTCCGGCAACAGGTCGGAGGGCTTCGAGACATGGAAGGCGCCCGAGGCGATGAACAGTATGTGGTCGGTCTTCAACGGTCCGTATTTGGTCGCCACCGTCGTGCCTTCGATCAGCGGCAGCAGGTCGCGCTGCACGCCTTCGCGCGAGACGCCGGCGCCCATGCCGCCTTCGCGCGAGGCGATCTTGTCGATCTCGTCGAGGAAGACGATGCCGTCATTTTCGGTCGCGTCGAGCGCCCGGCGCACCACCTCGTCCTGGTCGAGCAGCTTGTCGGACTCGTCGTTGACCAACAGCGCGTAGGATTCCTTGACCGTCGTCTTGCGCGCCTTGGTCTTCTTGCCACCCATCGCCTTCGACAGCATGTCGTTGATGTTGAGCACGCCGATATTAGCGCCCGGCATGCCGGGGATCTCGAAGCCGGGCATGCCGCCGGTGCCGGTGTCGGCAACCTCGATCTCGATCTCCTTGTCATCGAGCTCGCCGTCGCGCAGCTTCTTGCGGAAGGAATCGCGGGTCGCCGGGCTCGCCGTCTTGCCGACCAGGGCTTCCAGCACGCGCTCCTCGGCATTGAGGTGCGCGCGCGCCTTCACGTCCTCGCGCATCTTCTCGCGCACCAGGCCGATGGCGATCTCGACCAGGTCGCGGATGATCTGCTCGACATCGCGGCCGACATAGCCGACTTCGGTGAACTTGGTGGCCTCGACCTTGACGAAAGGCGCACCGGCGAGCCGCGCCAGGCGGCGCGAGATCTCGGTCTTGCCGACGCCGGTCGGGCCGATCATCAGGATGTTCTTCGGCATCACCTCTTCGCGCATCTGGCCTTCCAGCTGCTGGCGGCGCCAGCGGTTGCGCAAGGCAATGGCCACGGCGCGCTTGGCGTCCTTCTGGCCGATGATGAAGCGGTCGAGTTCCGAAACGATTTCACGGGGAGAGAAGGTGGTCATATCACTGAATTCCACTTTGCCACTGCTTGATGGACTCGAACGGATGCAGCAGCATGATCACGTTGAGCGTCAGATTGTCCCGGATGAGGTAGCCGACACCCAGTTCGAAGATGAGGGCGAGGCCGACGACCACCCATATAGGTAGCTTTCTGGCCATCACAAACCCCAGCACCATGGCCAGCGTGTCGGACACCGAATTGATGATGCTATCGCCATAGTAATCCAGCGAAATGGTGCCGGCGCGGTAGCGCTCGATGATGAACGGGCTGTTTTCCAGGAGTTCCCAGCCGCTCTCGATGACGACGGCGAAAGCCAGGCGCAGACCGATTGGCGAGCGCGGGAACAGGAACCAGGCCAAGGCGTAGAACAGGAAGCCGTGGATGATGTGCGAGAAGGTGTACCAGTCGGAAATATGCTGGGAATTCTCCGAACTGGTCACCACACCGTGCCAGAGTTTGACGTAACCGCAGGTGCAGATCGGCGTGCGGCCCATGCCGTAAAGCGCACCGGCCTGGAAGATGAGCAGAGCGAGCACGAGCAGAAGCCCCATGCGCCAGCTGTCTTCGTAGGCCGAGTAATTTTTGGCAGTGCCCGGTGTCGCCATCAACTCATTCCCCTTCTTCCACGTCGCTCTCTTTGCCATCGACAGCCATCAGCACGGCGTCGCCATATCTAGAGTGCCTGCGATCAATGACGCGGAATCCGGCCTTTTCATAGGCGCGGATGGCACGGCCATTGCCGGGATGCGGATCGATTATGACGCGCGGCGCGCCTTCCTCGAACAGTTGCTCGACGAATTGCCTGACGATCGCCGAGCCATGACCTTTGCCAACCAGGTCAGGCACGCCGATCGACAGGTCGATGCCGAGCGTGCCGAACGGCTGGTCGGCATAGGGATGGTCCTCTTCCAGATGCGGATCGTAGCTCTGCAGATAGGCGATCGGCCTGCCGTCGAGCTCGACGATCAGCGGCTCTACAGAAATAGAGTCAATGTGCTCCCGGATTTCGGCGATTTCCGTCTCCGGATCGTCCCACCATTCGGCGACATGCGGCTCGGCCAGCCAGCCGGCGATCATCGGCAGGTCTTTTTCGGTAACCGGTCGAAAATCATAGAGCACCGGCGGGTTAGCCGGCATCGAGCGTTTCGACAACGAAGTTGTTGTTGGTGTAGACGCAAATGTCGGAGGCGATCTGCATCGCCTTGCGGGCGATCTCCTCGGCATCCTTGTCGCTGTCCATCAGCGCGCGGGCAGCGGCCAGCGCATAATTGCCGCCGGAACCGATGGCCATGACGCCGAATTCGGGCTCCAGCACGTCGCCGGTGCCGGTGAGCGCCAGCGAAACCGACTTGTCGGCCACCAGCATCATTGCTTCCAGCCGGCGCAGATAACGGTCGGTGCGCCAGTCCTTGGCGAGCTCGACGCAGGCGCGCGTCAACTGGTCGGGATATTGTTCGAGCTTGGCTTCCAGCCGCTCCAGAAGGGTGAAAGCATCCGCCGTGGCGCCGGCGAAACCCGCAATGACATTGCCGCCTTTGCCGATGCGGCGCACCTTTTTGGCGTTGCCTTTCATGATGGTCTGGCCAAGGCTGACCTGGCCGTCGCCGGCGATCACCACCTTGTTGCCCTTGCGCACCGTCACGATGGTCGTGGCGTGCATGCTCAGTTCATTCGACATTTTTAGCTCCGATTCGCGCGATCCCGATAAGGCGATTGGCGCGCGGTACGAGTGATTTCGATCGGCCATATGTATGCATGGGGCGGGTGATTGCAAACGGCGTCCGCCATGGCCGGTGGCTGTCCGCATCGCAACTGGCAATCGCCGGATCATGCTGCTAGAAGGCTTTCGCTTTCAAGCAAATGACAGCTTGGAACCCCGTCTTGAGTTTCGAACCCCTCAGCCAAGGACAAGGTCATGGCGTCCCGTTCCGCCGAAGTCAGCCGCAAGACCAAGGAAACCGAGATCAGTGTCTCGGTCCATGTCGACGGCACCGGAAAATCCGACATGTCGAGCGGCGTCGGCTTCTTCGACCATATGCTGGACCAGCTGTCGCGCCACTCGCTGATCGACATGACGGTGAAGGCGAAGGGCGACCTGCACATTGACGACCACCACACGGTCGAGGACACCGGCATTGCGATCGGCCAGGCGCTGGCCAAGGCGCTGGGCGAGCGGCGCGGCATCATGCGCTACGCCTCTGTCGACCTTGCCATGGACGAGACGCTGACGCGGGCCGCGATCGACGTGTCGGGCCGTCCGTTCCTGGTCTGGAATGTCGCCTTCTCGTCGCCCAAGATCGGCACGTTCGACACCGAACTGGTGCGTGAATTCTTCCAGGCGCTGGCGCAGAATGCCGGTATCACGCTGCATGTCACCAATCATTATGGCGCCAACAATCACCATATTGCCGAGACCTGCTTCAAGGCGGTGGCGCGCGCGCTGCGTTTCGCACTGGAGCGCGACCCGCGCCAGCCGGAAGCGGTTCCCTCCACCAAGGGATCTCTGAAAGGGTAGGCTGATGGCCATCTATGTCGTGATGGAACCGCCAGGCCGCACCGAGGCGGCCGACGCAACCGTTTTGGTCCGCGACGGTTTTTCCTGGCTGGCTTTCCTGGTGGCGCCGCTGTGGCTCGCCTGGCACAGGCTGTGGATCGAGGCGGCGCTCGCCTTCCTCGCCATGGGGCTCATCTCGGTGCTCGGCCAATGGCTGGGACTGGACTGGGCCGGCTCCGCACTGTCTTTACTGGTCTCGCTCTATATCGGGCTGGAAGGCCAAGGGCTGCGGATCGCAGCGCTGCGCCGCCGCGGCTGGCATGAATGGGGCGTCGTCGAAGCCGACAATCCTGACGATGCCGACATCCGCCAGACACTGGACGCCCAGGCGCTTGCCGACGAGCCGGCGCCGCTGCCGCGCATCGTGCCGGACGCCAGCCTGGCCCGGCCGACGCAGACCGGGCTGACGCTGGGCCTGAGCCATACGCCGGGAAAAGCCTGAGATGCGGGTTGCCATCATCGATTACGGGTCGGGCAATCTGCGCTCGGCCACCAAGGCCTTCGAGCGCGCCGCGCATGAAGCCGGCATTGCCGCTGCCATTGAGCTAACCGCCGACGCCGAGCGGGTGCGCAGCGCCGACCGAATCGTTTTGCCCGGCGTCGGCGCCTATGCCGATTGCGCGGCGGGCCTGCGCGGCGTCGCCGGCATGTGGGAAGCGGTGGAAGAGGTAGCGATCGCCAAGGCGCGGCCGTTCCTCGGCATCTGCGTCGGCATGCAGCTGATGTCGCAGCGCGGCCTGGAAAAGACCGTGACCAAGGGCTTCGGCTGGATTGCCGGCGACGTCAAGGAGATCACGCCCGCCGATCCGGCACTGAAGATCCCGCAAATCGGCTGGAACACCATCGATCTGGAGCGCAAGCACCCGCTGTTTTCGGGTATTGCGACCGGGCCTAAGGGTCTGCACGCCTATTTCGTTCATTCCTACCATCTCGACGCGACAAGGCCGGACGAAGTGCTGGCCGTCGCCGATTATGGCGGCCCGGTAACGGCGGCGGTCGCGCGCGGTAACCTTGCCGGCACGCAATTCCATCCGGAAAAGAGCCAGGCGCTCGGCCTGGCACTGATCACCAACTTCCTGCGCTGGAGGCCTTGAGATGAGCAAGAAGGGCTACTGGATGGCGATGGTCGATGTGACCGATCCGGAAAACTATCCGAAATACATCGCCGCCAACAAAGCGGCGTTCGACAAATACGGCGCGAAATTCCTGACGCGAGGCGGTCAGTCGTCAAGCCCGGAAGGGCCATCCGGCAATCGCCATGTGATCGTCGAGTTCGAAAGCTACGAGGTCGCGCTGGCTTGCTTCCATTCTCCCGAATACCAGGCAGCGCTGAAATTCCGGCGCGCTTATTCGACCTCGCATTTCGCCATTGTGGAGGGGGTCTGAACGGTGATCCTGTTTCCGGCCATCGACCTCAAGGACGGCAAGTGCGTGCGGCTGAAGCACGGCGATATGGCGACCGCGACCATCTACAATGACGACCCTGCGGCCCAGGCCAAGGCCTTCGAAGAGCAAGGGTTTGAATGGCTGCATGTCGTCGACCTCAACGGCGCCTTCAAGGGCCAGAGCGTCAACAGCGCGGCGGTCGGCGCCATCCTCAAGGCGACGAAAAACCCGGTGCAGCTCGGCGGCGGCATCCGCACGCTGGCGCAGATCGAGGACTGGCTCGACCGCGGGCTGGCCCGCGTCATCCTCGGCACGGTGGCGGTGCGCGATCCCGACCTGGTCCGGGAAGCCTGCAAGGAATTTCCTGGAAAGATCGCCGTGGGCATCGACGCCAAGGACGGCAAGGTGGCGGTCGAAGGCTGGGCCGAGGCCTCCAGCCTCGGCGTCATCGAACTGGCGCGGAAATTCGAAGGCGCCGGCGTTGCCGCCATTATCTACACCGATATCGACCGCGACGGCGTTCTGACCGGCATCAACTGGGATGCCACGATCGATCTCGCCGACGCGGTGTCGATCCCGGTCATCGCCTCGGGCGGGCTGGCCTCGATCGCCGACATCGTGCGCATGACCATGCCCGACGCAAAGAAACTCGAAGGCGCCATCTCCGGCCGCGCGCTCTATGACGGGCGCATCGATCCGGCCGAGGCGCTTGCGGTGCTGCAGGGCAAGGCGATGGAGACCCGGCCGTGAAAATCTCCATCATCCTGGCCTCCTATGACAGCGGCCACTATCACGGCGGCATGGGCCGAGGCCCGGATGCACTCATCGCCGGCGGGCTTGTCGACGCGCTGACGCTCTCCGGGCATGACGTCGTCGTCACCGATATCGGCAGGGTTGGCGACGAACAGCAGCGCGAGATCGCCACCGGCTTTGCCGTGTGCGGTGCCCTCTCCGGCGAGGTCCGCATCGCCATAGACCGCGGCCGGTTTCCCATCGTGCTGGCCGGCAATTGCCTGACATCGGCCGGTGCGGTTGCCGGCGAGGATGCCGATGCGATCATCTGGGCCGACCAGCATGGCGATCTCAACACCCCGGAGACGTCCATCTTCGGCTTTCTCGATGGCATGGCGCTGGCCACGGTTCTCGGCCTGTGCTGGAAGCCGATGGCCTCGGCCATCCCCGGCTTCAGGCCGATCGATCCGGCGCGCTGCGTGCTGGTCAACGCGCGCGATCTCGATCCGGCCGAAACGGAGCTGCTGAAGACGTTGCCGGTCATCCGCACCGAATGCCCGGACTGGGCCACGGCGTGCGGCAGGCTGAAGGCGCCGGATGCGAAGCGGGTGCACCTGCATCTCGATCTCGACGTGCACGACCCCGGGGCGCTGCAGGCCAACCGTTACACCACGCCCGGCGGCCCGGAGCCGAAACAGCTGCGCCAGGCTGTCTGCGGCATGGCCGGCCTGCTGCCGATTTCCGGCATCACCATTTCCGCCTACGATCCGGCGTTCGATGCGCAGGCCGAGGTTCCGCCGCTGGTCGGCGAACTGCTCAGCGAGTTGCTGGCGACGATGGAGAAGGGCTGATGCTGAAGGCCCGAGTCATCCCTTGCCTCGACGTCAAGAACGGCCGCGTCGTCAAGGGCGTCAATTTCGTCGACCTCATCGATGCCGGTGATCCGGTCGAGGCGGCCAAAGCCTATGACGCGGCCGGCGCTGACGAGCTTTGCTTTCTCGATATCACCGCGTCGTCCGACAACCGTGAAACCATCTTCGACGTCGTCGCCCGCACCGCCGAACAATGCTTCATGCCGCTGACCGTCGGCGGCGGCGTGCGCCAGGTGGCCGATATTCGCAAACTGTTGCTGGCCGGCGCCGACAAGGTGTCGATCAACACTGCGGCGGTGAAGAACCCGGATTTCGTCGCCGAAGCCGCCGACAAGTTCGGCAACCAGTGTATTGTCGTCGCCATCGACGCCAAGAGGGTGTCGGCGCCAAATGAGGCCGACCGCTGGGAGATCTTCACCCACGGTGGCCGCGAAAAGACCGGCATCGATGCGGTCGAGTTCGCGCGAAAAATGGTCGATCGCGGCGCTGGCGAGATCCTGCTGACCTCAATGGACCGCGACGGCACCAAGGCCGGTTTCGACATTGCGCTGACCCGCGCGATAGCGGATGCGGTGCGCGCGCCGGTGATCGCGTCGGGCGGAGTCGGCACGCTCGATCATCTGGTCGAGGGCATTCGCGACGGCCATGCCGGCGCCGTGCTCGCCGCCTCGATCTTCCATTTCGGCACTTACACGATTACGGAAGCCAAGGCGCATATGGCCGAGGCCGGGCTGCCGATGCGGCTGGACTATCCGGTTCAATCCACTCCACAAAGGCTGTAGACTGCGCCATGGCTGAATTTTCGCTGTCCGATCTGGAAACGATCATTGGCGAACGCGCCCGTTCCGGCGACCCGGACTCGTGGACGGCAAAACTGTTCGCCAAAGGCATCGACAAGGCGGCGCAGAAGCTTGGTGAAGAGGCAGTCGAGACGGTGATTGCCGCCGTCAAAGGCGACAAAAATGCCCTCGTTTCCGAAAGTGCCGATCTCATATATCATTGGCTCGTCGTGCTTGGCATGGCCGGCGTTTCGCTGGGCGAGGTGCTGAAGGAGCTTGAGGGCCGTACCGGCCGTTCGGGCGTCACTGAAAAGGCATCCCGGCCGAAAGGCTGACCGCGAGAGCCGGATGATTTCGGGCCGAGGCCTTAAATCTGAATCCGTCTCTAAATTGATAGAGGGGAGCATGATGTCGCCCGAAAACCGCTTCACACTTTTCGGCCTCATGCTCTAGAGGGCAGGAAACTCGATGGACCAGCTCGCTCCGACCGAGAAATATTCCCCCTATCGTTTCTTCTCGGCCGAGCAATGGTCGAACTTCCGCGCCGACACGCCGATGACGCTGGGCGAAGACGAGATCAACCGTCTGCGCTCACTGAACGATCCGGTCGACCTGGAAGAAGTCAAGCGCATCTATCTGTCGCTCTCGCGGCTGCTTTCGGCGCATGTCGAGGCCAGCCAGTTGCTGTTTCGCCAGCGCCAGGCCTTCTTCAACGCGCTGGATGTGGTCAAGACACCGTTCATCATCGGCATTGCCGGTTCGGTTGCGGTCGGCAAATCGACCACGGCGCGCGTGCTGAAGGAGCTTCTGGCGCGCTGGCCGTCGAGCCCCAAGGTCGATCTCATCACCACCGACGGGTTCCTGCTGCCCAACAAGGTGTTGCGACGCGACAATCTGATGGAGCGCAAGGGCTTTCCCGACAGCTACGATGTCGGTGCGCTGCTGCGTTTCCTCTCGGGCATCAAGTCGGCCCAGCGCAATGTCCGCGCGCCCGTCTATTCGCATTTGACCTATGACGTCATTCCCGGCGAGTTCGTCACCATCGACCGGCCAGACATTCTGATCTTCGAAGGCATCAACGTTCTGCAACCCGGCAAATTGCCGAAGGACGGCAAGATAGTGCCGTTCCTGTCGGATTTCTTCGATTTCGCCATTTATATCGACGCCGACGAAAAGCTGATCCACCAATGGTACATCGCCCGCTTCATGCGCCTGCGCGAGACGGCCTTCCGCAATCCGGACTCCTTCTTCCACCGCTATTCGCAGCTTTCGGAAGACGCCGCGCGTGCCATTGCGGAAGGCTTGTGGGCCAACATCAACCTGAAAAACCTGCGCGAGAACATCGTGCCGACACGGGCGCGGGCCGACCTCATCCTGCGCAAGGGCGCCAATCATCTGGTCGAGGAAGTGGCGCTCAGGAAACTGTGACCGCCGCCTCCGGGCTGGTCGCGATATCGGCCGATTGCGTATCCTGCGCCGGTCGCCGGACGTAGCGCCGGTCGGCCGGGACGAGTTTGCGCGCCGCGACATAGACAATCACCGAGACAGCAGCTGCGGCATAGCCGTCGATTGCATAGTGCCACGCCAGATAAACCGAGCTGACGGCAACAAAGGCCACATAGACAAACGCTACAGCGCCGAGACGGCGATTGTACTCCCATGCAAAAAGTGCGTTGAGCATCGCCAAGCCGACATGCACGCTGGGAAAGGCCGAAATGCCTGACGCGAAACCGGTCTGCCTGGCCTCATGAAGCCTCCACAAATATTGCTGGTAGGAAACAGCGGAATTGGAGGATTCGGCGCCGCGGGCCAGGAATGCGAGCTGTTCGCCAAACCGCGCCGTGTCGCCCGTGACCATCCCGTAAAACGCCGGACCAGCCGACAGGAACAGTCCAGCCAATATGTTGCCGACGACGATCCAAACCACCATGAAGCAGATGACATAGCGCGTTCGAACCGACGCCGTCCGGGGCGATGTCGCGACGAAGAACAAGGCGCCAAAATTGAGGACAAACCAGAATACGTTGTAATTCCACTCGATGGCAGCCCGCACGAAATCGTTTTTGGCCACCAGATAGAGCCAGCGCCACGGATCGGCGCCGAAATGCAGGAACGCATCGATGTCGGCATGCAGCACGTCAAATGGAAAGCCGTCCTGCCAGACCGGCATTCCGTTCTTCACCGAGGTGAATGTGCCTTGAAAGATCATGAGCGCCATGAGGAGGCATAGACCCGAGAGCGAATATGCCAGCCGCGATGTCGAGAACACATATTTCGCCGCCAGACGGCGCCTGATGTCGGTGCGATGTATAAGCAGGCTTATGTCAACAATAATGGCGAAGGTCGGCAGCATCAGGCCGTTCAACAATATCCACCGCCCGAAATATATCGAATACGCGCTGCGGTCGGCCGCGCCTATTGCATACAGAAAAACCAGTCCGGCCAATGTGTAGACGACGATGAACAGATAAACGCCTGAATCCCGGCGAATCAGCGGGATCGCTTGTTTGATGACTGCCCACAACTGACGGAAAACCACACTGCTCTTTGTCATTGTCCCGAGCCGACGTTGCAATGCCCGGGCACTTTATAAGGAAAATCTGTAGAATCGGTTAGTGCTGTGCGAGGACGCGCTCGCTCAAGAACGTGTCGTCATTCGCCAGCCCCAATTTGCCACAGCCCCACCAGATGGCGAGCGCCGCGGCAATGCCGACAATTCCGTCCACGGCATAGTGCCACCCGAGGTGAATCGAGCCGAAGAACAACAAGACGCCAAAGGCCAGCATGGCGTGACCGAACCTGCGATCAATTGAGTACGCGACAGCCACAAACAGCGCCGCCTGCGCGTTGTGCATGCTGGGCATGGCCGAAATGCCACCGGGCAAATCGACACGGCCAGTATAGACCTCCCAAAGAAAATCCTGTGTCAAGGATGACGACAGCGGATAGATCGAGGCAACCTCGTCGAGATAGCGCATCAGATCGGCATATGGCGAGGGTGCGCCCGGCACCATTTCCGCAAAGTAACAAGGTCCTGCCGAGGAGAACAACGTTGCTATGACCAGGCCGATCAGGATCCACGAAATGACCGTCGCCCGCCAGTAGCGAAGGCGGATCCGCTCAGGCACGCGCGGACTGACAAGCAACCCCACCCAGAACAAGAACACCAGCAGCATCCACAGAGTGTACACTATGTCCAACAGGCGAGTTACCCAAGGCATGCCGACGACCGGCTGAATGATTTGCCACGCCTGATTCCCACCCAGGAGATTTGCATCCCAGTGGGAGAAAGTTTCGTCCCACTGGAAGGGGGCGACAATCGGAATCATCATTTTGTTGTAGAGGAATGCCGCCATGAAGAGAGCCAACACGACGCTAGCGCAGAAACCCCGCGCAAGGGTATTCGACATGCCTCCGAGGGAAGCGACCGCGATGCTGACTGGTGACCCATGGCGACCCTGAACGAGCGCGCAGGAACCAACCACGGCAACAAGGATAGAGCCCAGCAAAGGCAAAAAGCGCACAATTCGACCGGTATATTCAACAATATGGGGCAGGATCGAATCGCCCCTGATTGTCGCGATGAGAAAGGTCAACACGACAAATGCGAAGATCATTGCACTGCGGCGGCCCTCACGCGCGAGCCATGCGGGAAACCGGTCCACATGCGAAGGACTTTGCACGATTTCAGAGGAAGCCATAGGAACGGCCCCAATCTTTTTGAGAACATTCCTTTGTGTCGCACCTATACTTTAACAAACAGTAAGTCGAAGAATACCTCTACTGCTCCAGGGTACGGTTGACCCGCCGCAGCGTCAGATTGATCCGGCCGCCATTTTTCAGCAGCGCCGAGGTCGACGGATAGATGCGGTCGACGCCGTGGAAGCAGAGCCGGCCTTCGCCGCCGAGCACGACGACGTCGCCGCTTTTCAGGCGGAACGATTTGGTACCGCCGTCGCGTGTGGCCCCCCTGCCCGTCACTTGGCCGACCCGGAACAGGCAATCGTCGCCAAGTGACACCGAGACCACTGGGGCCGAGAAATCGGCTTCGTCGCGATCCTGGTGCAGACCCATTTTGGCGTCCTGCGTATAGAAATTGACCAGGCAGGCCTCCGGCGGATTCGGATAGGCGGCGACCTCCCGCCACAATTGCAGCAGCGCGTCCGGGATCGGCGGCCATGGCTCTCCGGTGAGTGGGTGCGTTGGCTGGTAGCGATAGCCCAGCTCCTTGTCGGTGACCCAGCCGAGCGTGCCGCAATTGGTCATGCGCACGCTCATCTCCTTGCCGGTCCGCGGCATCGCCGGCACGTACAGCGGCGCCCGCTGTACAATTGTCCTCACCTCTTCGACCAGCGCTTCCTGCGCCGCGCGGGACAGATAACCAGGCAAGTGGCGGACGCCTTTGGGCAGAACGAGCATGACTTCGCCTCCGGTTGATACTGAAACCATGCCACCGCCAATCAGAAACGGCGACCCGAAAGCCACCGTTGTCGGCCTCCCTTTCTGTGGCAATGGCGAAACCTTGCGGCTGCGGCAGGGGAGGCCGCTTTATGCGCAGTCGGCGCGGTCCTTAGTCGTTCTCTACCCGGCCGCGCAGCTTTTTGATCGTGCCGCGCCCTGCCTTGCTTTGCAGCCGCCGCTCCACCGAGCCTTTCGACGGCCTGGTCTTCTTGCGCGGCGGCGGCGGCGGTTCCGCGGCCTTGGCGACCAGCGCCGTCAGCCTTGCCCGGGCATCGGCCCGGTTCTGCTCCTGGGTGCGGAAGCGGCCGGCCTCGATGACGATGACGCCGTCCTTGGTGGCGCGCTGGCCGGCGAGCTTGATCGTGCGCGCGCGCACGCGTTCGGACAGGCCAGCTGCATTGGCGGCGTCGAAGCGCAATTGGACGGCGGTCGCCACCTTGTTGACGTTCTGGCCGCCGGGACCCGACGAGCGGATGAAATCCTCGTGCAGGTCGCCCGGATGGATTACGGCTTCGTCTGATATGATGATGTCGTCGATAGGCATGCCGCAGTCATGGCGCGGCGGACCAAAAAAGAAAAGGCCCGATCGAGACCGCGCCTTTCAAGGATGCTTCGGTGAAGATGCCTGGACTATTCCGCAGCTTCCTGCAGGCGGGGTGCTGCGCCGAGCACGACGGCATCGACATGGCTCTCGAATTTCTCGAAGTTGACGGCGAACATGCCGACCAATCGCGCTGCCTGCCGGTCATAGGCTGCCTTGTCGGCCCAGGTCGAACGCGGGTCGAGAATGGCGCTCTCGACGCCAGGCACAGCAACCGGCACCTCGAAGCCGAAATTGGCGTCAGTGCGGAAACCGGACGCCTTCAGCGAACCGTCAAGCGCTGCGGCCAGCAAGGCGCGCGTCGCCTTGATCGGCATGCGCTTGCCGGTGCCGTAGGCGCCGCCGGTCCAGCCGGTGTTGACCAGCCAGCAATCGGCGCCGTGGCGGGCGATCAGCTCGCGCAGCAGATTGCCGTATTCCTTGGGGTGGCGCGGCATGAACGGGGCGCCGAAGCAGGTCGAGAAGGTCGCTTCCGGCTCGGTAACGCCCTTCTCGGTGCCGGCCACCTTGGCGGTGTAGCCGGAGAGGAAGTGATACATCGCCTGCGCCGGGGTCAGCCGTGCGATCGGCGGCATGATGCCGAAGGCATCGGCGGTCAGCATGATGATGTTTTTCGGGTGGCTGGCCCGTCCGCTCTTCGAGGCATTGGGGATGAAATCCAGCGGATAGGCGCAGCGCGTGTTTTCGGTGAGCCGGCCGTCGTTGAAGTCCGGCACGCGGTCGGCGTCGAGCACGACATTTTCCAGCACCGTGCCGAAGCGCTGCGTGGTGGCGAAAATCTCCGGCTCGGCCTCGGCCGACAGCCGGATCGTCTTGGCGTAGCAGCCGCCTTCGAAGTTGAAGATGCCGTGCGGTCCCCAGCCGTGCTCGTCGTCGCCGATGAGCGTACGTGACGGATCGGCCGACAGCGTCGTCTTGCCCGTCCCGGAAAGCCCGAAGAAGATCGCCGCGTCGCCGGCCGCGCCCTCATTGGCCGAGCAGTGCATCGGCATGACGCCCTTTTCCGGCAGCAGATAGTTGAGCATGGTGAACACCGATTTCTTCATCTCGCCGGCATAGGAAGTGCCGCCGATGAGCACGATCTTGCGGGTGAGATCGACCGCAATCACCGTTTCGGTGCGGCTGCCGTGGCGGGCCGGATCGGCGCGGAAGGACGGCAGGTCGATGATCGTCATCTCCGGCAAGAAACCCTCGAGCTCGGCGGCCTGCGGGCGGATCAAAAGATTGCGGATGAACAGCGAGTGCCAGGCGAATTCGGTGATGACCCGCGTCGGCAGCTTCAGCTCGGCATCGGCGCCGCCGACGAGGTCCTGCACATAGAGATCGCTATTCGCGGCGTGGACAAGGAAATCGGCGAGCAGCATTTCGAACTGGCCCGCCGAAATCGCCTTGTTGTTGTCCCACCAGACATGGGGCTCGGTGGCGCCATCGCGGACGACAAACTTGTCCTTGGGCGAGCGGCCAGTGTGCTGGCCGGTCTCGGCAAGCAGCGCGCCGCCGGCGGTCAACCGGCCCTCGCCACGACGGATCGCTGCCTCATAAAGGGCGGCCGCACCAAAATTATAATGCACCGTGCCGGTGGTTTTCAGGCCGATACGATCGATCGCGCAAGCAGAATTGCGTTTGCCGACTTCCGACATCAAGGGTCCCTTCTTCTGGATTCGCCGCACTTTGCCGGCGCGTTTCCGGCGAGCCCGCGTTAGGGGCTGAGACGGTGAGAACCAGAAAACTCGAATGATATCAAATCATTAATCGATTTAAAAATTTTGAAAGTTGTTTAAATCGTTTATATGTGCAAAAAATCACGGTGGTTGCCCAAAGGATTGGCACACAGTGTTCGTCCAACCCGTGTAGAGGTTCCGATGGGGCCGCCGGCAAGCCGTCCGCGACAGCGGGTGGAGCCTGTGCCACATTTTGTACCTAATTTGTCCTGCAAAAGCCCCTTCTCTAAGACAGAAGGGACAGCTCATGAGGGAGCCGCTTGAAATGGCAACAATCGCGCTTGTCGATGACGACCGCAACATTCTGACATCGGTGTCGATCGCCCTCGAGTCCGAGGGGTATCGCGTCGAGACCTACACGGATGGTGCGTCGGCGCTGGAAGGCCTGGCGGCGCGGCCGCCGAATCTCGCCATCCTCGACATCAAGATGCCGCGCATGGACGGCATGGAGCTGTTGCGCCGGATGCGGCAGAAGTCCGACCTGCCGGTGATCTTCCTGACCTCGAAGGACGATGAGATCGATGAGCTTTTCGGCCTCAAGATGGGCGCCGACGATTTCATCCGCAAACCGTTCTCGCAGCGCCTGCTGGTCGAGCGGGTGCGCGCCGTGCTGCGCCGCGCCAGCGCCCGCGAAGCTGCGGCAAAGGCGCCCAGCCAGCAGGCCCGTTCGCTGGAACGCGGCCAGCTCGTCATGGACCAGGAACGCCATACCTGCACCTGGAAGGGCGAGCCGGTGACGCTGACGGTCACCGAATTTCTCATCCTGCACTCGTTGGCGCAGCGCCCAGGCGTGGTAAAAAGCCGTGATGCGCTGATGGATTCCGCCTATGATGAGCAGGTCTATGTCGACGACCGCACCATCGATAGCCACATCAAGCGGCTGCGCAAGAAGTTCAAAGCCGTCGATGACGACTTCGAAATGATCGAAACCCTTTACGGAGTCGGATACCGGTTCCGCGAAGCTTGAGTTGATGCATGTCGCCCAAAAGTGGTCGCGGTTTTTGGGACGACGACATGCATAAAACCAAAGACTAGGCGGGAGCTGCTATTCGATGGCAGTGGATGTACAGCGGAGCAGACGAACGAGCGCTGTCAGGCGGTCGCGGATTCTGCCCGCATTCCTGTCGAGGTTGACGGTGCCGATGCGCCGCTTCCTCGGCCACCACATCTTTTCCAGCCTGACCCGGCGCATCCTGTTCCTCAACCTGGCCGGCCTCGCCGTGCTGGTCACCGGCATCCTCTATCTCAACACCTTCCGCGACGGGCTGATCGACGCCCGCGTCGAAAGCCTGATGACGCAGGGCGAGATCATCGCCGGCGCCATTGCCGCGTCGGCAACGGTCGAGACCGATTCGATCAGCATCGATCCGGAAAAACTGCTCGAACTGCAGGCCGGTGAAAGCCTGGGGCCGGGCTCCGACCAGCTCGACAATCTGGATTTCCCGATCAACCCCGAGCGCGTCGCGCCGGTGCTGCGGCGGCTGATTTCGCCGACGCGCACCCGGGCCCGCATCTATGACCGCGACGCCAATCTGCTGCTCGATTCGCGCCATCTCTACTCGCGCGGCCAGATCCTGCGCTACGACCTGCCTCCGGTCGAGGACGAGCAGCCGGATATGCTGGAGCGCGTGCAGAAATTCGTCTTCGACTTCTTCCGCAACAAGGACCTGCCCGTCTACCATGAGCAGCCCGGCGGCAACGGTGCGGCCTTCCCGGAAGTGGTCAAGGCGCTGACCGGCAGTCCGTCGACGATCGTGCGGGTGAGCGAACAGGGCGAGCAGATCGTTTCGGTGGCGGTGCCGATCCAGCGCTTCCGCGCCGTTCTCGGCGTGCTGATGCTGTCGACGGAAGGCGGCGACATCGACAAGATCGTCGCCGCCGAGCGCAAGGCTATTTTGCGCGTGTTCGGCATCGCCGCCCTGGTCACCGCCATCCTGTCGATGCTGCTCGCATCCACCATCGCCAATCCGCTGCGCCGGCTATCGGCGGCGGCAGTGCGGGTGCGGCGCGGCGTCAAGAGCCGCGAGGAGATCCCCGACTTTTCCGACCGCCAGGACGAGATCGGCAATTTGTCGGTCGCAGTGCGCGACATGACCAATGCGCTCTATGCCCGCATCGAGGCGATCGAAAGCTTCGCCGCCGATGTCTCGCACGAGCTGAAGAACCCGCTGACCTCGCTGCGCAGCGCGGTGGAGACCTTGCCGCTTGCCAAGAACGACAATTCACGCGGCAGGCTGATGGAGATCATCCAGCACGATGTCCGGCGTCTCGACCGGCTGATCACCGACATTTCCGATGCCTCGCGCCTAGACGCCGAACTGGCGCGTGAGGATGCCGCCACGGTCGATTTGAAGAAATTCATCACCGATCTCGTCGCCGTGTCGCGCGAAGCGACGCGCAACAAAAAGGCTGTCGAGATCGAATTCAAGGCCGCCAAGCTGCCGCAAGGCGTCAAAGGCTATTTCGTCACCGGCCATGATCTGAGGATCGGCCAGGTCATCACCAATCTGATCGAGAATGCCCGCTCCTTCGTGCCGGAGGACCACGGCCATATCGCCATTTCCCTGGCACGCTCGGGCAAGGTCAACATCGTCACCGTCGACGACAACGGCCCCGGAATCCGCGCCGACGCCATCGACCGCATCTTCGAGCGCTTCTACACCGACCGCCCGGCCGGCGAGGCGTTCGGCCAGAATTCGGGGCTTGGCCTGTCGATATCCAGGCAGATCGTCGAAGCCCATGGCGGCACGCTGACCGCCGAGAACATCCCCGGCACCAAGCCCGGCGACATCAAGGGCGCGCGCTTCGTCGTTACGCTGCCGGCCGAAGGCTGATCGCGGCTGCGCATGCCCGATCCCACCGCGGAACCCGAGAACATCCATGCCACCGCAGTCCTGATTGGCGAGCGGGGCGTCCTGATCACCGGGCCGTCCGGCTCGGGCAAGACAACGCTGGCGCTGGCGCTCATCGACCATTTCAGCCGGCTCGGGCTGTTTGCGCGGCTGATCGGCGACGACCAGCTGTTTGTCGCGGCGCGTTTCGGGCGGCTGGTCTGCCATGCGCCCGCCAGCATTGCCGGCCTCGCAGAGGTGCCCGGACTTGGTCCGAAGCCGCTTTTGTTCCAATCTGTGGGAGTCATCGACCTTACGATCCAGCTGGTTGCCGCTAACGCTGTGGAGCGTTTCCAGGAAGAGTCGAGCGCGACCATTGCCGGCTGTGTGGTGCCGCGCATCGACCTCGTTCAGCGCAACGTCACTGCGGCTTTGCCGGCGGTAATGGCGCGGCTGGCGATTGCGCCTTTCGTATGATCCGCCGCCGGTTTTTTGCTGCAATGCGTCAAATTGGCCATGGCCGACGCAATTTTGGGCTTGTCAACGCGCCGCGCGTCGACAAGATAGCGCTCCCGCCGCCTGGGATGGCCGGCGAGCATAAAAAGCGCCTGTGAAGCGGCGATGACGGGAGCCACCATAGAATGATCGGACTCGTGCTTGTAACGCACGGTCAACTGGCCGCCGAGTTCCGCCATGCCGTGGAACATGTCGTGGGGCCACAAGACAATTTCGAAACCGTGGCAATCGGCGCCGATGACGATATGGAGCAGCGTCGGCGCGATATCGTCGACGCCGTCGGCCGCGTCGACACCGGGACCGGCGTCATCGTTCTGACCGATATGTTCGGCGGCACGCCTTCCAACCTCGCCATTTCGGTGATGGAATCCGGTCGCACCGAGGTCATCGCCGGCATGAACCTGCCGATGCTGATCAAGCTGTCGTCGATCCGCAAGGGCGACAACATGGCGACCGCGCTCGACGAGGCGCAGGCCGCGGGGCGCAAATACATCAACGTCGCAAGTCAGCTGCTGAGCAGCAAATGAACGCGCTGTCGCCCGGTGAGATCGTGCGCGAGTTCCCGATCGTCAACCAGCGCGGCCTGCATGCGCGCGCCTCGGCGAAGTTCGTCCAGGTCGCCAGCGGCTTCGACGCCACCGTCCATGTCGAGAAGGATGGTCTCAAGGTCGGCGGCACCTCGATCATGGGGCTGATGATGCTGGCGGCGAGCCCCGGTTATTCGATCCGCGTCACAGCCAGCGGCGCTGAAGCCGCAGCGGCGATGGACGCGCTGGAGCAGCTGGTCGCCTCGCGCTTCGGCGAAGAGTGCTGAAGCTCTTTTTTGTTTGAGCATGATCTTGTCCGAAACCGGCTTCCACTTTTCGGGATCATGCTCCGCAAACACATGCGCGCATAAAGATTTCTTTATATCCCATTGTCGTCTTGGCGGCGATCTGCTAGTCAGGCCGGCATTCCGCGCCCTTCGACGCGCCGTGTGGCGCAGGCGCATTCTGAAGACAAATCGCACCGGAGCACTGCCATGACAGGTAGCAAGGACTATGTGGTTGCCGACATCTCGCTTGCCGGCTGGGGCCGCAAGGAACTCGATATCGCCGAAACCGAAATGCCGGGCCTGATGGCCTGCCGCGAAGAATTCGGCGACAAGAAGCCGTTGAAAGGTGCGCGCATCACCGGCTCGCTGCACATGACCATCCAGACGGCGGTGCTGATCGAGACGCTGAAGGCGCTTGGCGCCGATATCCGCTGGGCCTCGTGCAACATCTTCTCGACCCAGGACCATGCGGCCGCGGCCATCGCCGAGGCCGGTATCCCGGTGTTCGCCGTCAAGGGCGAGTCGCTCGAGGAGTACTGGGACTATACCGACAGGATCTTCCAGTGGGCCGATGGCGGCCTCTCCAACATGATCCTCGATGATGGCGGCGACGCCACCATGTACATACTGATCGGCGCCCGCGCCGAAGCCGGCGAGGACGTGCTGTCCAACCCGCAGAGCGAGGAAGAGGAATACTTCTACGCCCAGGTCAAGAAGCGCCTGAAGGCCTCGCCCGGCTTCTTCACCAAGCAGAAGGAAGCCATTCGCGGCGTCACCGAAGAGACGACCACGGGTGTCAACCGGCTATACCAGCTGCAGAAGAAGGGTCTGCTGCCGTTCCCGGCGATCAACGTCAACGACTCGGTCACCAAGTCGAAGTTCGACAACAAATATGGCTGCAAGGAATCGCTGGTCGACGGCATCCGCCGCGGCACCGACACCATGATGGCCGGCAAGGTTGCGGTCGTCTGCGGCTATGGCGACGTCGGCAAGGGCTCGTCGGCTTCGCTCAAGGGCGCCGGCGCCCGCGTCAAGGTCACGGAAGTCGATCCGATCTGCGCGCTGCAGGCGGCGATGGACGGCTTTGAAGTCGTCACGCTGGAAGATGCCGCACCAACCGCCGACATCGTCATCACCACCACCGGCAACAAGGATGTCGTCACCCTCGACCACATGCGCTCGATGAAGGACATGGTGATCGTCGGCAATATCGGCCACTTCGACAATGAGATCCAGGTCGCGTCGCTGCGCAACCTGCAATGGACCAACGTCAAGCCGCAGGTCGACATGATAACCTTCCCGGACGGCAAGCGGATGATCCTGCTGTCCGAGGGGCGCCTGCTCAACCTCGGCAACGCGACCGGTCATCCGAGCTTCGTGATGTCGGCTTCGTTCACCAATCAGGTGCTGGCGCAGATCGAGCTCTACACCAAGCCCGGCCAGTACCAGAACCAGGTCTATGTGCTGCCCAAGCACCTCGACGAGAAGGTGGCGCGTCTGCATCTCGATAAGCTTGGAGCCCGCTTGACCGAACTTTCCGGCGAACAGGCCGCCTATATCGGCGTGACCCCGCAGGGTCCGTTCAAGCCGGAACACTACCGCTATTAGCCAAAGCGGCGTTTACCACTAGATATTGAAGCCGGGCGATTGACTTTTCGTCCGGCTTCTTTTTTGCGCGGATGATTCTTCACGCCGATTCCAGCACGCGCTATTGTGCTGATTCGTGGGCCGGGGACGAGGCTGGCGTACGCATCGAGAGCATGATTCGAACCGAAGGACCGCGTCAGCGAAAAGTGGGAAGCGGTTTTCGGAAAAGATCATGCTCTTTAGAAAAGAGTTAGGTCAGAAGGGCGTTTCCATCAAACGTGATCCTGATCTAGGCGGTCTTGCATTCAGGCGGCGAAGAGGACCAAGGCATGCCGGGGGAAAACCCGCCTCGCGCGGGATCGGCCGTTTCCGGCGGCCATGACGATTCCGATAGCAATGGCTCCGTCACGACAGGCGGTGGCCTGAAGAGGCGCGTCGGCGCCCGCACCGCCGGCTTTCTTGCCACCTCAGCTCTTGCCGGCCCGCTCACCTCGTTTGCCGCCCATGCCGAGCCGGCCATTGCGCAGAAGGCCGGACTGTCGGTCAGCGCGGTCGAAGTCATCCAGCTCGCCATGTTCGTCGGCGTCATGGGCGCGGCACTGGTCTCGGCCATCTTCCTGATCCGCGAAAGAGCCCGCACCTCGGCGCAGAATGTCGAACTCAGAGCCCGCATTGCCGACATCAATGCGGCGCTGCAGCGCTCCGAGGCGCTGCTCAATCTGCGTGACCAGCGCGTCATCGTCTGGGCGTCGGAGAACAAGAAGCCGGAGCTGATTGGCACGCTGCCGCTGGAAAGCGGTGCGCCGGACGACCGTGCAGCCTTCCTCGCCTTCGGCCGCTGGCTGATGCCGCGCTCGGCGGCGGCGCTCGAAAATGCCGTCGCTGGTCTGCGCGAGAAAGCGAAACCCTTTGATCTCGTGATCGAATCGCAGGCCGGGGCGCCGCTTGAAGTGCATGGCCGCAAGAGCGCCGCGCATGTGCTGGTGCGCTTCGTCTCGCTGTCGGAGACGCAGCGAAGCCAGGCCAGGCTGAAGATCGAGAACCAGCGGCTGGCCGCCGACTACGAGACGATGATCGGCCTGCTCGACGCCTTGCCGATGCCGGCCTGGCTGCGCGCCACCGACGGGCGGCTGAAATGGGTCAACCGTGCCTATGCCGGAGCGGTTGAGGCACCGAACGCCGAGACCGCGGTGCGCGAAGCCAAGGAATTCCTCGGCGCCCAGGCGCGCGAACAGATCGCCGCGCAGCACAAATCGCGCCCAATCTTCGAACAAACGCTGTCGACAGTGATCGAGGGCGACCGCCGCGTGTTCGCCGTCACCGACTTCGCCGGTGCCGACGGCTCGGCCGGCCTTGCCTGCGACACCAGCGCCACCGAAACCATTCGCGGCGAATATGAGCGCACGGTGCGCAGCCATGCCGACACGCTCGACCAGCTCAACACGGCGGTGGCGATCTTCGATGCCAACGAGAAGTTGCGCTTCTTCAACCAGGCGTTCCAGAAACTGTGGGGGCTGGACCCGGGCTTCCTGCACAGCGCGCCCGACAATGCGCTGCTGCTCGACCGGCTGCGCAGCGAAGGCAAGATCGCCGAGCAGCCGGAATGGCGGCGCTGGAAAGAAGGCCTGCTTGGTGCCTACCGCGCGGTGGAATCGCAAGAGCATTGGTGGCATCTGCCCGACGGCAAGACCATCCGCGTGGTGGCCAACCCGCAGCCGAAGGGCGGCGTGACCTGGGTGTTCGAGAACCTGACCGAGAAGATGGACCTGGAAAGCCGCTACCAGACGGCGGTGCGGGTCCAGGGCGAAACGCTCGACAATCTGGCCGAAGGCGTCGCCGTGTTCGGTCCCGATGGGCGGCTGCGCCTGTCGAACCCAGCCTTTGTCGCGCTGTGGGGACTGAGCCAGGATGTGATCAAGCCCAACGTCCATGTCTCGGCGATCCGCGATCTCAGCGACCAGCGCGCCGTCGACAGCCCGTGGGGCGGGTTCGTCGCCGCCATCACCGGTTTCGACGACGAGCGCCGCGACCGCCATGGCCAGACCGAACTGAAGAACGGCACAGTGCTCAGCTACGCCGTCATCCCGCTGCCCAACGGCCAGGTGATGATGACCTTTGTGGACGTCACCGACAGCGTCAATGTCGAGCGCGCGCTGAAGGACAAGAACGAAGCGCTGCAGAAATCCGACCAGCTGAAGAACGAGTTCGTGCAGCATGTCTCCTACGAGCTGCGCTCGCCGCTGACCAACATCATCGGCTTCACCGAGCTTCTGTCGCTGCCGGCGACCGGGCCGCTCAGCCCAAAGCAGCGCGAATATGTCGAGCATGTCGGCTCGTCATCCTCGGTGCTGCTCACCATCGTCAACGACATACTCGACCTCGCCACCGTCGACGCCGGCATCATGCAGCTCGACATTTCGGAAGTAAGCGTCGAGCGCACCATCGAGGCCGCGGCCGAACTGGTCGCCGACCGGCTGCAAGAGCATTCGATCAAGCTCCGGATCGACGCCGCTGCGGCGCCGAAGAGTTTTCACGGCGACGAGACCCGGGTTCGCCAGATCCTCTACAATCTGCTCAGCAACGCCGCCAATTACGCGCCGGAGGCGAGCACTATCACGCTTGCCTGCCGGCATTTGGAGCAAGGTGTGGAATTCTCCGTCCATGACAACGGCCCCGGCATGCCGCCGGACCTGCTCGATTCGGTGTTCCGCCGCTTCGAGCCGCGCACCAATGGCGGGCGCCGGCGCGGTGCGGGCTTAGGCCTGTCGATCGTCAAGAGCTTTGTCGAGCTGCACGGCGGCAGCGTGCGCATCGAGACCGGCAAGGACAAGGGCACCACCGTCATCTGCACCTTCCCCGATGCACCGTCGGGCATCCGCGCCGCGGCCGAGTAGCGCGCTCGATGACTGTTGTTGTGCTGGAGCGTTTTCTCGCCGACGAGGCTGCGACCGCAAGGCTCGGCGAAGACCTGGCCATGGCGCTGCGGCCGGGCGACGTGCTGGCGCTCAAGGGCGATCTCGGCGCCGGCAAGTCGACGCTGGCGCGGGCCCTGATCAGGGCGCTGGCCGATGATGCCGGCCTCGATGTGCCGAGCCCTACCTTCACCTTGGTGCAAAGCTACGACACGCGCATCCCCGTGCACCATTTCGATCTCTATCGCCTGTCCTCGGCCGGCGAGATGGACGAGCTGGGTTTCGACGAGGCGCTGCTGCAGGGCGCTGCCCTTGTCGAGTGGCCGGAACGGGCGGAGGCCGCTCTTCCGAGAACGTCGATCTGGATCGAACTCGTCCATCAGGACGAAGGACGATTGGCGAAACTATCGGGCCAAGGCGTTGCCTTCGAACGCGTGGCGCGATCGCTGGCGATGCGCGATTTCCTCAAAACGGCCGGTTGGGGCGACGCCGCGCGGCGCCATTTCGTCGGCGACGCCTCGGCGCGCTCTTACGAGATTGTTTCGCTCGCCGGCCTTGCGCCGCGCGTGCTGATGAATTCGCCAAGGCTGGTGCTGGGGCCGCCGGTGCGCGACGGCAAGCCCTATGCCGTGATCGCCCACACGGCGCAGTCGGTCACCGCTTTCGTCGCCATCGACAAGGCGCTGCTGGCGCAAGGTGTCAGTGTCCCAAAAATCCATGCCGAGGATCTCGAGCAAGGGTTTCTGCTGCTGGAGCATCTGGGCTCGGAAGGTTTTCTCGACGGCAATGGTGAGCCGGTGGCCGAGCGCTACGCGGCAGCAGCCGAATTGCTGGCCATGATGCATGGCAAGACCTGGCTGCCGCGCATGGAAGCCGTCCCAGGCGTCTTCCACGAGGTGCCGCCCTTCGATCGCGACGCCATGCTGATCGAAGCCGATCTCTTGGTCGATTGGTATGTGCCGATGGTGACCGGCAGCCCGGCAAGCGAGGCTTTACGCGCCGGCTATCACAGGGAATGGAACGCGGTTCTCGATCGGCTGGACACACAGGAATACACGCTGATGCTGCGCGACTTCCATTCGCCCAACATCATCTGGCGCGGTGACCGCAAAGGCCACGACCGCCTCGGCATCGTCGACGTCCAGGACGCGCTGATGGGTCCGGCGGCCTATGATGTTGCGTCGCTGGCCATGGATGCCCGCGTCACCGTTTCGCCCGATATCGAGCAGCGGACCGTGGACGCCTATGTCGCTGCGCGCCACGCCGCCGTCGGCTTCGATGAGGACGCCTTCCGCGCGGCCTATGCGATCATGGCGGCGCAGCGCAATTCAAAGATCCTCGGCATTTTCGTGCGGCTCGAAAAGCGCGACGGCAAGCCCTATTATCTCCGACACCTGCCGCGCATCCGCGATTATCTCAGGCGGGCGCTGGCGCACCCGGCGCTGGCTCAGCTGAAGGAGTTTTACATGGCACATGGCCTGCTGGAGGAACGGCTCCCGTGACCTTGACCACAGCGATGGTGCTGGCGGCGGGTCTTGGCAAGCGCATGCAGCCGATCACCGACACCATGCCGAAGCCGCTGGTGCGGATCGCCGGCAGGACCTTGCTCGACTGGGGGCTGGACAGTCTCGAAGCGGCCGGCGTCGAGAAAGCCATCGTCAACGTGCACTATCTGCCGGACCAGATCGTCGCCCATATAGCCCACAGGCGGGCGCCAAAGATCGTCATTTCCGACGAGCGCGACGCACTGCTGAATTCGGCGGGTGGCATCGTCAAGGCATTGCCGCTGCTGGGCAGCGACCCCTTCTACATCATCAACGCCGATACGTTCTGGATCGACAGCGGGCAGCCCAGCCTCGAGCGCCTTGCCCTTGCATGGGACGGCGCGAAAATGGATATTCTGCTGATGCTTACCGATCTCGACTCGGCCACCGGACACGGTGTCGGCACGGATTTCCTGATGGCGCCGGATGGCGGCCTGCGGCGCTCGAAAGGCGATCCGGCCGGGTTGATCTATGCCGGAGCGGCAATCGTCAATCCCGCCATCTTCAGGGATGCGCCGGCCGGGGCGCATTCGCTCAACATCTATTTCGACAAGGCAATCGCCTCTGGCCGTCTGTTCGGCATGCAGATGCGCGGAAGCTGGATCACCGTCGGCACTCCCGACGCCATTCCGCAGGCGGAAGCGGCGGTCGCCGACGCTCTCGCGAAGGTGGTATGAGCGGCGCGCGCCGCGTTCTTTCGATCCCGCCCGGAGCGCCATTCCTGCCGACTCTGGCCGAGGCCTTGCTGGCCGGACGGCTGGTGCCCGGCTTCCGGTTCGACGGCGATCCGCTGGCGCTGGCTGATGTCACCATCTATGTGCCGACACGGCGCGCGGCCCGTGCGCTGCGCGGCGCTTTTGTCGACGCGCTTTCGGGACCGGGAGGGAGCCGCCGTTCGGCGATCCTGCCGGTCATCCGCCCGCTCGGAGAGTTCGACGAGGACGAAGCCGCCTTCGACGCCGGCACGCCGACCGAGCTTGAAATGGCGCCGCCGATCGCAGCCATCGAACGCCTGCTGCTGCTGGCGTCGCTGGTGCGGGCCTGGAAGCGCACCTTGCCGGCGCATGTCCTTGATATGTTCAACGAAGAGATCGTCGTGCCGGCCTCCGCCGCCGATGCGATCTGGCTGGCGCGTGACCTCGCCCGGCTGATGGACGAGATCGAAACCGAAGGCACGGACTGGACCAGGCTTGCCGATCTGGTCACCGGCAATCTTGCCGGATGGTGGCTTGTGACGCTCGATTTCCTCCGTATCGTCACCGAGGCCTGGCCGAAATTGCTGGAGGAGCGCGACCGCTCCAACCCGGCCGCGCACCGCAATGCGCTGATCCGGCGCGAGGCGAAGCGGCTGGAACGCAACCCGCCCAAAGGCCCGGTGATCGCCGCCGGCTCGACGGGCTCTATTCCCGCCACGGCCGAACTGCTTGCCACGGTCGCCAGCCTGCCCAACGGCGCCGTGGTGCTGCCCGGGCTCGATGGGATGCTGGACGAACCGTCTTTTGCCGCGATTGGGGCGCCCGGTGCGCGGCCGGCACTGCTTGGCCACCCGCAATACGGCATGGCCAAGCTGATCGGCAAGATTGGCGTGCTGCGTGGCGATGTTGAGGAAGTGGTCTCCGCCGAGCCCGCACTGGCGCTCCGCGCGGCCCTTGTCGGCGAGGCGCTGCGGCCGGCCGAGACCACGGAATTATGGGCCGAGACCCGCATACGCTTCAACGCCGTAGACATCGCCGAGGCCTTCGCCGACGTGACGCTGGTCGAAGCCGCCAGCGAACGCGACGAGGCGGCGGCGATCGCCATCGCGCTGAAAACCGCCGTGGAACAGCCGGGACTAAGGGCAGCGCTCGTTACCGGCGACCGCGGGCTGGCGCGGCGCGTCTCGGCCGAGCTGTTGCGCTTCGGCGTGATCGCCGACGATTCCGGCGGCACGCCGCTCGCCAACACGCCTGCCGCCAGCCTGCTGCGGCTCACACTTCAAGCGGTATTCCGGCCCGGCGATCCCGTCGGCCTTTTGTCGCTGCTCAAGCATCCGCTGCTCGGGCTCGGACTTGAGCGCACCGGCGTGCGCCATGCCGCCGAGCTCATCGAACTCGTGGCGCTGCGCGGCGGCACCGGACGCCCCGACATCGCCTCTTTGCCAGCACTGTTCGAGGAGCGTCTCGCCGGGCTGCGCGGGGACAAGCGCCAGCCCTTCTGGTTTTCGCGCCTGAGCGTGCGCGGCATCGACAATGCCCGCGATATGCTGAGCCGGCTTGTGGCGGCGCTGGCGCCGCTGACTGCCTTTCGCGGTGAAGAGAACGCCGATCTCGTCGCGTTGACCAGAGCGAGCGTCGCCGCGCTGGAAAATCTCGGCCGCACGGCGGAGGGCAGCCTGGCTGAATTTTATGCCGGCGACGCCGGCGAGAAACTCGCCGAGCTGCTGCGCGGTGTGGTCGCCGCGTCTGCATCGTTCGACTTCCCGGCCGACGAATGGCCTGATGTGATGGACGCGCTGGTAGCACCGGAAACGGTCAAGCCCGGGCAAGGCACAGACCGCAACATTGCCATATGGGGCGCGCTGGAGGCACGGCTGCAGAACGTCGACACGCTGGTCATTGGCGGGCTGAATGAAGGCGTGTGGCCACGCAAGCCGGAAAGCGACCGCTTCATGTCGCGGCTGATGAAGACCGGCATCGACCTCGAGCCGCCCGAACGGCGCATCGGCCTTGCCGCCCACGACTTCCAGATGGCCATGGGGGCGAAAAAGGTGGTGCTGACGCGCTCCGCCCGCGCCAGCGACGCACCGGCGGTGCCGTCGCGCTGGTTGCAGCGCATCCTCACCTTCATCGGCAAGGATCCTGCAGCCGCACTGCGCGGACGCGGCGACGAATTGCTTGCCTGGGCGCGCGCGCTCGATGCCGGCGAGCGGCAGCATTTCGCGCCGCGACCGCAGCCGAAACCGCCGCTGAGCATGCGGCCCACCCACTTCTCGGTGACCGAGATCGAGACGTTGCGACGCGACCCCTATGCGGTCTATGCAAGGCGTATTCTGAGCCTTCTGCCGCTCGAACCGGTGATCCGCGATCCCGGCGCGGCCGAGCGCGGCACGCTGTTTCATGACATCCTGCATCTGTTCTCGACAGAGGTTGCGGACCCGCGCGCGCCGGAAGCCCTGGAGCGCCTTATCGCCGCCGGCCGGACCTGCTTTGCCGAGATCGCCCTGCCCGCCGATGTCGAGGCTGTGTGGTGGCCGCGCTTCGAAAAGCTTGCCGCCAACATCATCGAATGGGAGCGCGGCCGCGCTCCCGCCGTCGCCCGGCGGCATGCCGAGGAGCGCGCCGAAAAGACCGCTGTCGGCCGCACCGGCGTGACGCTGTCCGGCTATGCCGACCGCGTCGACCTTTTGGCCGGTGGCATGGCCGACATTCTCGACTACAAGACCGGCTCGTCCCCGTCCAAGGCGCAGGCCCACACGCTGCTGGCGCCACAGCTGGCGCTCGAAGGGGCGCTGCTCCGGCGCGGCGCCTTCAAGGGGCTTGGCGCGCGCGAGCCCTCCCAGCTCGCATTCGTGCGGCTGAAGCCGAATGGCGAAGTGTTCGAGGAATCCATCCTCGACTACAACCGCCAGCCTCGGACCGCCGAAGACCTCGCCGAGGAGGCTTGGGCGCGGTTGGAAAAGCTGCTGGTCCACTATGCCGATCCGACGACCGGCTATCTGTCGCGGGCGCTGCCTTTTCGCGAGGGCGAGAGCGATGGCGATTACGACCATCTGGCGCGCGTGCTCGAATGGTCGGCCGGCGGCGACAGCGATGACGAGGCGGGGGAGGCATGAAAAAAGCCTATCCCATCCCCAGCGAAACCGCCGCCAGCCAGGCGCGCGCCTCCGACCCGAAGAACTCGGCCTGGGTGTCCGCCAATGCCGGCTCGGGCAAGACGCATGTGCTGGCCCAGCGCGTCATCCGGCTGCTGCTCAACGGCACCGATCCGTCGAAGATCCTGTGCCTGACCTATACGCGGGCGGCCGCCGCCAACATGTCGAACCGCGTGTTCTCGACCCTGTCGGAATGGACGGCGCTCGGCGATGCCGAGCTTGCCACAAAGATTGAGGCGGTGGACGGCCGCCGACCCGACCGCGACACGATGCGGCGGGCGCGCCGGCTGTTTGCCGAAGCGCTGGAAACGCCGGGCGGGCTGAAGATCCAGACCATCCACGCCTTCTGCGAATCGGTGCTGCACCAGTTTCCGCTGGAGGCCAACATCCCGGCGCATTTCGAAATGCTCGATCCGCAGATGGAGGCCTCGCTGTTTGCTGGCGCCCGCCGGGACATGATTTCGGGCACGTCAGCCGGAGACACCGGACTGGCCGAGGCCTTTGCCACCGTGCTGGAGCGCGGCGGAGAACACGGGCTCGATGCGCTGCTCGCCGAAATCGTTCGCAAGCGCGACGGCTTACGCGGCTTCATCGATGCGGTCCGGCGCGACGGCGCCGGCTTTCGGGCCCTGTTCGACGAATTCCATTTCCGCCCCGGGCAGAACGCCGAAGACATAGCGGCATCGGTATGGCCGCTGCCGGGTTTCCTGCTGGACTTCTTTGCAGTGTTCGCCAGTGCCGCCGAGGCCGCCGACGCCCGCACCGTGCTCAACAATCTCTTGCCCTATGCCCGCTTGGCCTTTGCCGAGACGGACCCGACCCGCCGGCTGCAGATGCTCGGCAAAGCCTTTCTCAAGGCCGATGGCGACCCCTATGATCCCTCAAAGTTGTTCAAGAAGGCGCTGCTCGGCCGGCTGCCCGACCTTCCCGAGCGCTATCTGGCGGCCGCCAAGGCGATAACAGAGGTCTCCGACCGGCTGGCGCTGTTCCGGATGCTGGAAGGCACGGTCGCGGCGTTGACCATAGCCGACTGGCTGATCGTGCGGTACGAGCGCCTGAAGCGCAGCCGCGGCTTTCTCGACTTCAACGACCTCATCACCCGCACCGTCAACCTTCTGGCGCGGCCGGATGCCGGACCCTGGGTGCAGTACAAGCTCGACCAGGGTATCGACCACATCCTGCTGGACGAGGCGCAGGACACCAGCCCCGACCAATGGGAGGTGGTGAAGCGGCTGGCGGAGGAGTTCTTTGCCGGCCACGGCCAGCGCGGCACGACCAATCGCACGGTGTTCGCCGTCGGCGACGAAAAGCAGTCGATCTATTCCTTCCAGGGGGCGGCGCCCGATTCCTTTGCCGACAGCCGGCTTTTGTTTGCCGGGCGCGTGCGCGATGCGGAGGCCTCGTTCGCCGACCTAAAACTGACCTGGTCGTTCCGCTCGACCGACGACGTGCTGGCCGCGGTCGACCGTGTCTTTGCCGAGCCGGGCGTGCGGCGCGGCATCAGCCATGATCCCGACCCGCTCGACCACAAGGCGATCCGCAACGATGCGCCGGGCTATGTCGAGGTCTGGCCGTCGCTCGGCGCCGACGCGGTCGAGGAGCCCGACGACTGGACGCTGCCCGTCAACCATGCCAGCGCGCCGGCGGTGCGGGTGGCCGAACATGTCGCGGAGACGATCCAGGCCTGGCTGAAAAACCGCGAGATCATCGAGGGCAAAGGCCGCCGGCTGAAAGCCGGCGACATTCTGGTGCTGGTGCGCAAACGCGACCGCTTCGTGCATGCGCTGTCGCGCGCGCTGAAGGACCGCGACATCCCGGTCGCCGGCGCCGACCGGCTGAGCCTGCCCGGCCATATTGCGGTGAAGGATCTGATCGCGCTCGGCCATTTCCTCATCCAGCCGCAGGACGATCTGTCGCTCGCCACCGTGCTGCGCAGTCCGATCTTCGACCTGTCGGAAGAGACGCTTTTTGCGCTTGGTGCGGGAAGACCGGCCTCGCTGATAGCGTCACTGCGCCTTCATGCCGGCGAGAGCGAAGCGCTGACCAATGTCGTCGCCCGCCTCGACGGCTGGGCCAATGAGGCGGCTTTCCGGCCTGTCTTCGAATTCTATGCCGGCCTGCTGGCGCGCGACGGCCTGCGCAAGAAGATGATTGCCCGGCTCGGACCGGAGGCCGGCGACATTCTCGACGAATTCCTGAGCTTTTGCCTGGCCGAAGAACGCACCGGCTTGCCGGGGCTGGAGGCTTTCCTGGCGACGCTGGAAAACACCGGCCCGGAGATCAAGCGCGAGATGGACCAGACGCGCGACGAGGTCCGCGTCATGACCGTGCATGCCGCCAAGGGCCTGGAAGCGCCTGTTGTCTTCCTGGTCGATGGCGGTTCGGCGCCGTTCAGCGACCAGCATCTGCCGCGGCTCATGCCGTTCGACGCTTCGGGCCGCAATTTCGACGGCAAGGGCTATCTCTGGCGCTCGGCCGCCGATGTCGCCAACGGCTTCTCCAAGGCGGCCTCGGCCAGGGCGCGGGAGCTTGCCGACGACGAATACCGGCGGCTGCTCTATGTCGGCATGACGCGCGCCGAGGACCGGCTGATCGTCTGCGGCTATCACGGCAAGCGTCAGCCCAGCACCGGCACCTGGCATTCGATTGTCAGCCGCGCGCTGCTTGCCGCGCCGGAAAGCACGGAGCGCCGCCACCCCGCCAGCAGCGAGCCGGTGCACCGTTTCGTCATGACCAAGCTTCCGCCGGTGGCGCAAGCGGCAGCCGACGAGTCGCGGCTGCCGCAACAGGTGCCGCCGCTGCCGGTGGGCTTGTTCCGGCCCTTGCCGCCTTATGAGGAGCTGCCGCGCCCGCTGTCGCCTTCCGGCGCGTCGGCGCTGATCGACGAGGCCAAGGAAGCTGTTGTCGATACCCGCTCGCCGGTGCTGGACAGCGAGGCGGAGCCGGGCTTTGCGGTGATGCGCGGGCTGGCGCTGCACAAGCTGCTGCAGATGCTGCCCGGTTTTGCCGAAGACGAACGGCAAGGCGCGGCGGCGCAGTATCTCATTCGAGCCGGCGCCGACTGGCCGGAGGCCGAGCGCAACAAGGCGCTGGCTTCGGTGATGGCGATCCTCAGAGATTCGCGTTTTGCCGGGCTGTTTTCGTCCTCGTCACGCGCTGAAGTCGCGGTCATGGGCAGCCTCGAAGTCAAAGGCAGACTGCGCTCGATCTCGGGCAAGATCGACCGGCTGGCGGTGACGCCCGAGCGCGTATCGATCGTCGACTACAAGACCAACCGGCCGGCGCCTGCGAGTCTGGCCCAGGTGCCGCCGGCCTATATACTGCAGCTGGCGCTCTACCGCGCGCTGCTCAAGCCGCTTTACCCCGGCCGCGCAGTGACGGCGGCGCTGCTGTTTACCGAGGCGCCGAGGCTGATCGAACTGCCGGCGCAGGCGATGGATGACGCCCTTGCCCGACTCACGGGAGCGTGACACAAGTTCTGCTTGAAGAAGGGCTGCTCAACCACCACATTTGGTGCGAGATAAATTTCGAAAGGATTTCGCATGGCCACCGTCAAGGTCGACAAGAGCAATTTCCAGGCCGATGTGCTCAACGCCTCGCAGCCCGTCGTCGTGGATTTCTGGGCCGAATGGTGCGGCCCCTGCAAGATGATCGGTCCGTCGCTGGAAGAGATCGCCAACGAACTCGGCGACAAGATCAAGATCGCCAAGCTGAACATCGACGAGAACCCCGAGCTTGCCGCCCAGTTCGGCGTGCGCTCGATCCCGACGCTGATGATCTTCAAGGGCGGCGAAGTCGCCGACATGAAGGTCGGCGCCGCGCCGAAGACCGCGCTGTCGCACTGGATCAATGGCAGCCTCGCCTGATCTGGCTTTGTTTTGATGCATGTCGTCCTCCCAAAACCGGGACCACTTTTGGGCGACCTGCATTAGTTCCCGAGATCGAAGCCCGGCCCTCGCGCCGGGCTTTTTCTTTGGCGTCATCGCCCGGCCGCCTCTGGCCCTCGCATCGGCGCACTCCATGTCATCTGCTTGAGGCAGGACAGGGAGAAACAGAATGACCGGATCCGCCAAGGCCACCGTCTTCATCGACAATGAGCGCGTCATCGTCACCGAATACCGCTTCCAGCCCGGCGACAACACCGGCTGGCACCGGCATGGCCATGACTACGTCGTGGTGCCGCTGATGGACGGCAAGGTGAAGCTGGTGACCAAGGACGGCGAGAGTTTTGCTGAAATGAAGAAGGGCGCGCCCTACTTCCGCAAGGAAGGCGTCGAGCACGACGTCATCAGCGCCAATGACGGCGAATACGCCTTCATCGAGATCGAGCTGAAATAGGCCTCAGACTGGTGCCGCGGCCGCCGATGTCTATTTAGTTTGAGCCACGGTTTTTTTGGCCTGCCTAGGCTTGCCGGGCTTCCGTCCGGTCGCGGGCTTCAGGACCTGCCCATATCCCTCTATAGCGCCCGTATACACACGATAGAGAAACGTCTCTCGGCTTACGAAATACGCGACACTGGGCTGGCCGGATGCATCATTGGGGCGCGTCGGTCTGTGGGCCACTCGAACAATTGGGTGCGGTGGCTCGATGGCTCCCGGTAACATCACATGATCGCCGACCCGCGGAGCATATTCAAATATCAGCTCCTCCGGCGGGTCGTTGTCGACGGTAACAAGACACTTCACAACCATTCGAGCTTGCCTCCATGCTTCGCCAAGCATATCGGGGCTTCTGCCCGAGGGGCAACCGCCCGATAGATTCCCCGGGCCAAAATACTACCAGTCGGCGATGCGATCCCCGCCGGTGAATTGCGCGCTTTTTGCGGTGTATTCGAACAGCTCGATCTTCACGCCGTTGGGGTCGCGGATCCAGGCCTGAAACGTATCGTCGCAGGCGTGCTTCTTGGCCGTGACGTCGACGCCCTTCGATTTGATGTGGGCGATCGCGGCGTCGATGTTTTCCACCTCAAGGCAGAAATGGTTGATCTGGTTCTGCTCGCTGTAGGTGGTGCCGTCCTTCTGAAACACCTCGACATGGCTGCGGCCGCCGCAATTGAGGTAGAAGCCGAAGACCTTGCCGTTGCGCAGGAAGTTGAACTGGGCGTCGAGGCCGAGCACATCGCGGTAGAAGCTGCCCGTCGCTTCCAGATCATGCGCAAAGATGCAGACATGGGCGAGCTGCTTGACCTTGATCATCACGGGCTCCTTGCGGTGATTGTCCACTCAGGTCGGCGGTGTACCGTTTTCGGCCAGCACCGCGCCGGCGAGATACAAGGAACCGCCGATCAGGATGCGCGGCGCCGGGCCGTCCCAGGTGTCGCGCAGCAGCATCAACGCGCTGGCAACGGAACTGACGGGCTCGGCGGTGAGACCAGCTTCGGTCGCGCGGACCGCCAGTTCGTCATTCGGCACGCCGGCATCGCTCATGCTCACCGGCACGGTGTAGACGTGGCTGACCAGACCCTTGAAGGCGTGGAAATAGCCGCTCTGGTCCTTGGTGTTGATCATGCCGGAGATCAGGAACAGCGGCCGCGGGTTCTTCTCCTCCTGCTCGGCCAGGGCTTCGGCAATGACCATGCCGGCGCCCGGATTGTGACCGCCGTCGAGCCAGATGTCGGCGCCTTTGGGCGCCAGATCGGCCAGCCCGCCCTGCGGCAGCTTCTGCATGCGGCCCGGCCAGGCGACTTTGGCCATCGCCTTTTCGGTGGCGCGGTGGCTGATCTCGAAGCCGGCGGCCTTGACCGCGGCTATCGCCGCCGCCGCATTGGCAAACTGGTGGCGCCCGGGCAGGCGCGGCGGCGGCAGGTCCATCAGCCCGGCCTCGTCCTGATAGACCATGCGGCCGTTTTCCTCGAAGGCGAGGAAATCCTGGCCGTAGACGAAGGTCGGGCAATCCAGCCGCTCGGCGGTCTCGATCAGCACCTGCAGCGCCGTCTCGCTTTCCTGCGCGCCGATGACCACCGGGCAGCCGCGCTTCATGATGCCGGCCTTTTCGGCGGCGATCAGCTCGACCCGGTCGCCGAGATAGGCTTCGTGGTCCATCGACACCGGCATGATGACAGACACGGCCGGCCGGGCGACGACATTGGTGGCGTCGAAGCGGCCGCCAAGGCCGACCTCGATGATGGCGGCGGCGGCCGGATGCTCGGAAAACAGCACGAAGGTGACGGCGGTGAGGATTTCGAAGACGGTGATCTTCTGGCCGGCATTGGCTTCGGCAACGCGGGCGATGGCCTCGGCGAAAGTCTCGTCGTCGACCAGCCTGCCGCCGCCATCGGCCGCCAGCCGGTAGCGCTCGGCCCAGTTTACCAGATGTGGCGAGGTGTGGACATGGACAAGGTGGCCGGCGGCTTCGAGCAGCGCCCGCGAAAAGGCGGCGCACGATCCCTTGCCGTTGGTGCCGGCGATGTGGATGACCGGCGGCAGCCGATCCTGCGGATTGCCGAGGCGTTCGAGCAGCCGGGTGATGCGATCGAGTGAAAGGTCGAAACCTTTCGGGTGCAGCGCCATCAGGGCTTCGATTTCACGGTCTGCGGCAAGTGTGGTCATGACGACAGGCCTTCAGCGTAGCGACGCGGCGCAGACCCCAGAACCCATTCCGTGACCCTCACCGAAAGACGCAGCGGCTCAGAAGGCCATGCCTCTCTGTCCCTGCGTCCCATCAATACGTCCACTCAAGCGCCTCTACATTTTCACAGTTACTACAGCCGTGGCGCAGCTCGCAGGTCACGGCATGGATCCCAGGGTCTGCGCGACGGAGCTGCGCTCCTGCTCCGCCCTAGGATGACGAAGGCGCGCGCCGTGCGCAATTGTGCATGGCGGCATATTGTGTCGCGTCAGGCCTGCGGGCGGGCTTCCGTGGGGATGACCGACGGCGGCAGGATTTCCGGCTCCAGCAGCTTTTGCTCCTGCGGCAGTTTGAGCAGGATTTTCAACAGCCGCGCGATCGTCTCGCGCAGTTCCAGCCGCGACACCACCATATCGACCATGCCGTGCTCCATAAGATATTCGGAGCGCTGGAAGCCGTCCGGCAGTTTTTCCCGGATGGTCTGCTCGATGACGCGCGGGCCGGCAAAGCCGATCAGCGCGCCGGGCTCGGCGATGTGGACATCGCCCAGCATGGCGTAGGAGGCGGTAACGCCGCCGGTGGTCGGGTTGGTCAAGACGACGATGTAGGGCAGGCCGGCTTCCTTCAGCCGGTCGACGCCGATCGTGGTGCGCGGCAACTGCATCAGGGACAGGATGCCTTCCTGCATGCGCGCGCCACCGGAGGCGGCAAACAGGATGAGCGGCCGCTTGCGCTGCAGGGCGACTTCGAAACCGTGCACGATGGCGTCGCCCGCGGCCATGCCCAGCGAGCCGCCCATGAAGGCGAAATCCTGCACCGTCACCACAACCGGCAGGCCTTCGACGGTGCCCAGCGCGTTGACGATGGCGTCTTCCAGGCCGGTCTTGGCCTTGGCGTCCTTCAGCCGGTCGGTATAGCGCTTCTCGTCGCGAAACTTGAGCGGGTCCTGCATGACCTTGGGGTTCTCAAGCTGCTCGTACTTGCCGTCGTCGAGGAAGAATTTCAGCCGCTCCTTGGCCGAAATCTTCATGTGATGGCCCGAGGACGGGATGACGAACTGGTTGGATTCCAGATCCTTGTGGAACACCATCTCGCCGGTCTCGGGATCCTTGATCCACAGATTCTCGGGCATGTCGGTGCGCCGGCCGAGCATCGAATTGATCCTCGGGCGAACGTAGTTGGTGATCCAGTTCATCGCTTCGGTTCCTGTCCTGACGAAGAGTCAGGTAAAAAGGTAGGAGAACTATTCGGCAGCAGCAAGGCGGGCCGAACGCACGCCTTGCGCCAGGCCGCTGACCAAAGTGGCAACGGCTTCGGCCGGGTCGGCAGTCTTTTCGCCCTTCGGCCCCAGCACATTGGCGACCGCATTGACGATCGCGGTACCAACGACGACGCCGTCGGCCGAAGCGCCGATGATGCGCGCCTGCTCGGCGGTCTTGACGCCGAAGCCGACGCAGACCGGCAGGTCGGTATGGCCCTTGATGCGCCTGACCGCCTCCGCAACCTTGCCGGTGTCGGCCAGGGCCGAGCCGGTGATGCCGGTCATCGAGACGTAATAGACAAAGCCCGACGTGTTCTGCAGCACCTTGGGCAGACGCTTGTCGTCGGTGGTCGGCGTCGCCAGGCGGATGAAGTTGATGCCGGCCTTCAGCGCCGGAATGCAGAGCTCCTCGTCCATCTCCGGCGGCAGGTCGACGACGATCAGCCCGTCAATGCCGCTGGCGATCGCGTCCTTGAGGAAGCGATCGACGCCGTAGATGTAGATCGGGTTGTAATAGCCCATCAGCACGATCGGTGTGTCATTGTCGCCGGCGCGGAAATCGGCCGCCGTCTTCAGCGTCTTGACCAGGGTCTGGCCACCTTTCAGCGCCCGCAGGCCAGCGGCCTGGATCGCCGGTCCATCGGCCATCGGATCGGAAAACGGCATGCCCATTTCAATGATGTCGGCGCCGGCCTTGGGCAGCGCCTTCATGATCGACAAAGCGGTGTCATAGTCGGGGTCGCCGCTCATGAAATAGGTGACGAGCGCCGGGCGGCCCTCGGCTTTCAGTTTTGCCATGCGGCGGTCGATGCGGGTCACCATGATCAGATCTCCATGCCCAGCATCGAGGCCACTGTGTGCACATCCTTGTCGCCGCGTCCCGACAGGTTGACGATGACGATCTGGTCCTTGTCCATATCAGGCACGATCTTCACCGCATGCGCGATGGCGTGGGCGGATTCCAGCGCCGGGATGATGCCTTCGACGCGCGTCGTCAGCTTGAAGGCTTCCAGCGCCTCGTCGTCGAGGATCGGCACATATTCGACGCGGCCGGAATCGCGCAGCCAGGAATGTTCGGGGCCGACGCCGGGATAGTCGAGGCCGGCTGAGATCGAATGGCCGTCGAGGATCTGGCCGTCGGCGTTCTGCAAGAGATAGGTGCGGTTGCCGTGCAGCACGCCGGGCGCGCCGGCATTCATCGAGGCGCAATGCTCGATGCCGTCAAGGCCGCGGCCGCCGGCTTCGATGCCGATGATGCGGACTTCTTTGTCATCCAGGAACGGATGGAACAGGCCGATGGCGTTCGAGCCGCCGCCGACAGCCGCGATGATGGTGTCGGGTAGCCGGCCTTCCTGTTCGAGGATCTGGGCGCGCGCCTCGATGCCGATCACCGACTGGAAGTCGCGCACCAGCTCCGGATAGGGATGCGGGCCGGCGGCAGTGCCGATCAGGTAATAAGTGTCCTCGACATTGGTGACCCAGTCGCGCAACGCTTCGTTCATGGCGTCCTTCAGCGTGCCGTGACCGGCGGTCACCGGCCGCACTTCGGCGCCGAGCAGCTTCATGCGGAAGACGTTGGGGCTTTGGCGGGCGACATCGGTGGCGCCCATATAAACGACGCAGGGAAAGCCGAAGCGCGCCGCGACCGTGGCCGCGGCAACGCCGTGCTGACCAGCGCCCGTCTCGGCGATGATGCGCTTCTTGCCCATGCGCTTGGCGAGCAGGATCTGGCCGAGGCAGTTGTTGATCTTGTGCGAACCGGTGTGGTTCAAATCCTCGCGCTTGAAGTAGACTTTGGCGCCGCCCCCGAGGCCCTTCGCCGAGGAAACCTCACGAAGGTGTTTTGTGAGCCCTTCGGCGAAATACAGCTTTGATGGCCGACCGGCATAATGGGTCGACAGGTCGGTCAGTTCGGCCTTGAAGTCCGGATCGTTCTTGACCTCGTTCCAGTGCCGTTCGAGGTCGAGGATCAGCGGCATCAGCGTCTCGGCCACGAAGCGGCCCCCGAAGATGCCGAACATGCCCTGTTCGTCGGGTCCCGTGCGGAAGGAATTGGGTGTCGCCGGCTTGTTCATCGCCGATCTCCTGGTCTTGGTTCTGAGCATGTCTTATCGGAAAACCGGTTCCCACTTCTCCGGAACATGCTCGGGTTCGAAAGAAGTGCCTCAGGCAGCGCGGTCGTCGCGCGCGGCCCTGACGGCCCGGAAGAACTGCTCGATCAGCGCCGGATCCTTGACGCCCGGGCCGCTTTCCACCCCCGACGAAATGTCTATCGCGGGCGGATTGGCTGATATCAGGGCGTCGCCGATATTGGCGGCGTTGAGCCCACCGGAAAGCATGTAATCGAGCCCGGCGTCAAGGCCGGCCAGGATGCGCCAGTCAAAGGCGACGCCATTGCCGCCCGGAAGTTGCGAGCCCTTTGGTGGCTTGGCATCGAACATGAAGCGATCGGCAACGCCGATGAACGGCTTTAGCCGCTCGAGATCGGCTACCTCACTGACGGAGAACACCTTCATGACAGGCAGGCCGTAGCGAGCTTTCACCTCGGCCACCCGCTCGGGCGTCTCCGTGCCGTGCAACTGCAGCATGTCGGGGCGCATCTTTGCGACGATCTCATCCAGGAACGCGTCATCGGCATCGACCGTCACGGCGACCGCCCTGGCCTTGCCGATTGCCGCCTCGCGCAGGCGGCCGGCTGCCGCAGGCTCGACATAGCGCGGGCTTTTAGCAAAGAAGATGAAGCCGACATGGCTGGCGCCGCCGGCCAGGGCCGCGGCCATTGCCTCATCGGTCTTCAATCCACAGATCTTGATATCGAGCGCCATGGCGCGGGGCTTGGCACGAAACCGGCCAAGAGTCGAGAAAAAGCATGCTGTTTGCCGGCAACGCCAAAGGCGCTACCTATTGATGGGAGAAGGAAGGCGGAGCAGACGAATGGCCGACCAGAGCATAGCCGAACTCAGGCAGAAGATCGCGCAAGCGCGCGACGTCATCGCCCATCTGATGCAAAAGGCCGCCTTCGACGGGGCGGAAGCGCACCGGGTCCTGGATTATTTCGGCAGCGATGCGTTCGAGCAGAATTTCCTGCCATGGCCGCGCCATGGCGACGAAGGGCTGCGGCCTGAAGAGCTTAATGCGGCCAATGATGATTGAGCGCGGCGCTGGCGCAGGCTAATCGAACACAATCGCCTGCAATGCCCCACCATTCCGCTTCAGCCAGTCCTTGCAGCGGTCGGTGTCGGGGCAGAGCTGCTCGCACAGTTTCCAGAATTTCGGGCCGTGGTTCATCTCCTTGAGATGCGCCACCTCATGCGCGACCAAGTAGTTTATCACCGGCGTCGGCGCCATCATGATGCGCCATGAGAAGGACAAATTGCCGTCGGAAGTGCAGGAGCCCCAGCGGCTCGACGTGTCCTTGAAGCGGATCGCCTTGGCGCGCTTGCCGATGGCCTCGGTATGCTTGACCACCAGCTTCTCGATGTCCTTCTTGGCCTCACGCTTGAGGAAATCGGCGATGCGGCGCGGCAAATGTATCCGCTCGCCATGGACGATCAGCAGCGGACCGCGCTCGTCGCGCGACACGGTGACGGTGCCGCGTTTCGACGGTTCGTGGACGATGCGATGCGCGACGCCGCGTATCGGGATCTTGATGCCGGGGCGCACTTGCGGCCGTGTCGGCACCTTGGCCAGACGCTGCTCCAGCCAGTCCTGGTGGCGGTGAAGGAATTTCTCCACCTCGCCGCGGCGCAAGCCCGGCGGCACGGTGATGCGCAGCCCCTGGCCGCCCGAATCGATGCGCAGCGTCAGCCGCCGTGCGCGGGCGCTCTCGACGATCCTGAGCGGCAGTGTGCGGCCGGCAACGACGTGCTCTCGCTCTTCGACAGGCGAGGGTTTTGGTTTGGTCAGGTTGCGGAAAAAGCCGAAGGACATGGCTGAACGATACGCGATTCGAGGAAAACGACCAGAACAAAAAAGAAACGGCGCCGCTCGCGCGACGCCGTCCATCATGCCAAGGCCTGTCTTAGAGCGCCGCGCGTCTCTGACGCGCAAAGGACGCTGTAGCACTCTAATTCGGCGCATGAACCTTTCCGAAAATCGGTTTCGATTTTCGGGGTCATGCGCGCAGCCTCAGTCGTCAAGCAGGTTCGGGCCCTTGCGCTTGGGCGTCGCGGGCTTGGCCGTTTCGGCCGAGCCTGTCTTTGCAGGCGCTGTCGACTTGTTGCGGTTGGCCATGAAGCGGTCGAACTCGTCCTGGTCCTTGGCGCGGCGCAATTCGCGGGCGTACTCATCGAACTCGCTCAGCATCTCATCGAGCTTGCGACGCTCTTCGGCGAGGCGTTCGAGTTCCTTCTCGCGCCAGTCGTCGAAAGCGACATTGCCGGTGCGGGCCGAACCGTGGCCCCAGCGCGCGGCCTTGTCGGAACCGCGACGGCAGCCGGCGAAGATGCCGTCGGTGGCCCGGTTGACGTCGCGCTTGAAGCCGTCAAGCCGGTCGCCCCAGATGATGTAGGCGAGCATGGCGAAGCCAAGCGGCCAGAACACCATGAAGCCGATCACCATCAGCGCGATGGTCGCCGGCGTCCAGGCCGGGCGGATCAATGCGGATGTGTTCATTTTCTCCCATTCCTTCGGTTGGAGACAGCCAAGAGCGGCTGCGTGGATTCGAAATGGGATGAGAAAAACGGCGATTCAAGACAACGTCCGCCAAAACCGGACAAGGTCCTGAATTGATTATCGCTTTTTGACCGCTTCGAGGAAAAGCACGACCAGGCCGGCGACCAAGCCCCAGAAGGCGGCGCCAACGCCGAACAAAGTCAGCCCCGACGCGGTGACAACGAAGGTGACAGTAGCCGCCATGCGCTGGTCCTCGTCCTTGAGCGCGATCGCCAGCGCGTTGGCCAGCGACCCCATCAACGCCAGGCCGGCCACCAGCACGATCAGGCTTTGCGGCAGCACTGCGAAGATCGCCACCAGCGAGGCGCCGAAAACCGCGAAGATCAGATAGGCAAGTGCATAGAAGGGTCCGGTCTTCCAGCGCTCGGCCGGGTCGGGATGGACGTCCGGCCCGGTGCAGATCGCCGCAGAGATCGCGGCCAGATTGGTGGTCGAGCCGCCAAACGGCGCCGACAGCAGCGAGAACAGGCCGGTGACGCCGATCAGCGGGCCGGGTTCGGGGTGATAGCCGGCGGCGCGCAAGACGGCGAGACCCGACAGGTTCTGCGACGCCATGGTGACGAGGTAGAGCGGCAGCGCCAGGCCGATGACAGCTGCGGCGCTGAAATGCGGGGCAATCAGCGTCAGCGTCGACAGTTCCGGCGCCGGCAGTCCGCCGACGCGGCCTGTCAGGAAGGCGGCGATGCCGCCGCCGATCAGCACCGCCAGCACCGACAGCGCCGGGTTGAACAGGCGAATGACGAAGAAGGCCGCGATCAGCGGCAGGATCAACCAGGGGTCGACCGGAATGGTCTTGACGGCATTGAGCGCGAAGGTGACGACGATGCCGGCCAGCATGCCGGACGCGACCGACGTCGGTATCCTTGATATAAGCTGGGTCAGCGGCTTGAACAGGCCGGTGGCGATCAACATTAGGCCGGTGACGATGAAGGCGCCGACCGCATCGGCCATGGTAAAGCCGCTCGATGCCGCCATCAGCGCCAGGCCTGGTGTCGACCAGGCGGTGATGATGGGCATTTTCGTGCGCCAGGACAGCCACAGGCATTCGATCGCCATCGCCACGCACACTGCTGTCACCCAGCTCGCGGTCTCGGCCTGGGTGGCGCCAACCGCCTTGGCGGCGGCAATGACGACGGCGAGCGTGCCGCCGAAGCCGACGATTGCCGCGACAAAGGCGGATATCGGGATGGAAATGCGCATTCTTGCCTACCCCGCCCGCTGAACCATGTCGCCCACCGCCCTCAGCAGCATGTCGAGATCCTGCGGCCGCGACAGGCGGTGGTCGCCGTCGGGAATGAGCGACAAGGTGACGTCGTCGGCTGGCAGCAGCGAGACCAGCTTCAGCGCATGGCTTGCCGGCACGTCGGCGTCGGCCAGACCCTGCAGGATGTGGACGGGGCAATGGGTATCGATCGGCCCGGTCATGACCCGGTTCGCCCTGCCGTCCTCGATCAGCGCGCTTGTGTAGATGTAAGGCTCGGCGGAATAGTCCGAAGGTTCTTCGAAAAAGCCTTTCTCCCGGAGGTCGCGCCTCTGTTCCTCCGTCAGAGCCGGCTCGACCAGCTCGGCGGTGAAATCCGGCGCCGGCGCGAGCAGCACCAGGCCAACCACATTGCTGTCGCCCGCCTTGCGCATTTCCTGCACCATGCGCAGCGCGATCCAGGCGCCCATCGACGAGCCGACCAGGATTTGCTTGCCCTCGGTGAAACGCCGGAAGGCGGCGAGGCTCTCGCTAAGCCATTTCGAGATGGTGCCGTCGGCAAAGGCGCCGCCGGATTCGCCATGGCCGGAATAGTCGTGGCGCAGATATGCGCGGCCTTCCCTGGCCGCCCAATCCGACAACGTTTGCGCCTTCGTGCCCAGCATGTCGGATTTGTAGCCGCCGAGCCAGACGACGCCGGGCGTTGCGCCCGAGGAATGGCGAACCGCGATATCAATGCCGTCGACATCCAGTAGGGTTGGGGTGGTCGCGGTCATGGCTGTGGATCAATCCTGGTTCTGGGGGCCTGATTGTGGGAGCCTGATTTTACTCGCCGGTCTTTTGACACAGGCACAGGCGAGGCGGAAAGTGCTCGCGACATCCTTTGTTTGGTGCAGGCCTGCGATCAGGGTGATTTTCTGTCAGCGCTGTGCTATTGACTCCGCCCGCGCGCTCACCACATTGGCGCGTCCTGAACATTCTAGATTGAAACCCTGAACGAAACGGCCAAGGAGACCACGACCATTCGCAGACCTTTCAAAGCAGCGGCGCCCACCAAAGATGGCCCGCGCTCCAACCGTGATATCCGGGTTCCCCGGGTCCAGCTGATCGACGCCGATGGCCAGAACCGCGGCGATATTTCCATCAACGACGCATTGCTGCTCGCCGAAGAGGCAGGGCTCGATCTGGTCGAGATCTCGCCCAATGCGGTGCCGCCTGTCGTCAAAATTCTCGATCTCGGCAAATTGAAATACGCCAACCAGAAGAAGGCGGCCGAGGCGCGCAAGAACCAGAAGGTCATCGAGATCAAGGAGATCAAGATGCGCCCGAACATCGACAGCCATGACTACGAAACCAAGATGAAGGCCGTGCGGCGCTTTTTCGAGGAAGGCGACAAGGTCAAGCTGACGCTGCGCTTCCGCGGCCGCGAGATGGCGCATATGGAACTCGGCATGCAGCTCCTGAACAAGGTGCGCGAGGAGACGGCTACCATCGCCAAGGTCGAAGCCGAGCCGAAGCTGGAAGGCCGCCAGATGATGATGGTGCTGGCGCCGCGCTAGATCAGTTCGGGCGTTGCGCTCTAAATCCGCCTGAATCCTGTCTCATGGCGTCCCGGCGATCGGCGGGACGCCGATTCTCCTGTCCAGACGCCGCGATCGCCGGCAAAGCTTCTCGACGATCGGATTCCCGACATGGCCAATGAAATCAACCCTGCGCCCATCAAGGAGCTGGGCGGCTACCAGCACATGCGCCGCATGGTCCTTGCGGTGCTGGTGGTGGTGCTGTTTGCGGCACTGCTGTTCGGCCAGTCGACCTTCCCGCCCGATACCCCGGTGCATGAAACGATCGAGATGGTCGGCGTGCTGCTGATCTTCCTTGGCGTCGTAGGCCGCTTGTGGTCGACACTCTATATCGGCGGGCGCAAATCCTCCGAAGTGGTCACCGGCGGACCCTATTCGATCACCCGCAATCCGCTCTACGTGTTCTCGACCGTTGCCGCCGCCGGCGTCGGGGCGCAGATCGGCTCGTTCTCCGGCATCGTCCTGTTTGCGCTTTTGTGCGCCGGCGCCTTCCACATCGTCATCCTGCGCGAGGAACGGTATCTCAAGGAGGTTCTCGGCGCGCCCTACACAGCCTATCTGGCGCGGGTGCCGCGTTTCTTCCCCAAGCTGTCGCTCTACCAGGAAGGCGACACCGGCAGCTTCAAGCCGCGCCTCTTGCTGACCACCTTGCTCGACGGGCTGGTGTTTCTGGTGGCGTTGCCGGTGTTCGAGACCATCGATGGCGCCCAGCAATCGGGTATACTCCCGGTGCTGTTCAGGCTCCCCTAGGTAGGCTGATATTCAGGTGAGGCCGACCTGCAAACGGCCGATCCCTGCGCTTCCGGTGTTCACGTACTTAAGTACGCTCCGCTCCGGTTCTCGGCATCAGCCGTTTTCGGCTCGGCCTGACCTGAATCTCGACCCACCTATCGGAGCCCAGGCTTGCACCGTGAATTAAGACAGAGCGTCGCAGCCGCTCGGGTGTTGCGCGCCAGCCCGCTTTGAAGTATAGGACCGCCGTTCCAAGAAAACCGCCCGGCAGGGCATGCCGTGGCGGTTTCATTTGCTTTTCGGGCTTTTGGTCCGCCCGAAGCGAACAAGAAGCGCGATTGTGCGCCACCAATACGGAGTAGCAAAATGCCCAAGATGAAGACCAAATCGGCCGCCAAGAAGCGGTTCAAGATCACAGGTACGGGTAAAGTCCTGTCGGCTGCGGCCGGCAAGCGTCACGGCATGATCAAGCGTTCCAACAAGTTCATTCGAAATGCCCGCGGCACGATGGTTCTGGCTGAACCGGATGGCAAGAAGGTCATCAAGAATTTTCTGCCGAACGGCCTCTGAGCATTCGGTTTCAGGAACAGCGTTTAAGGAGATCATGACATGGCACGCGTAAAAAGAGGCGTCACCTCGCACGCCAAGCACAAGAAGGTCCTGAAAGCCGCGAAAGGCTTCTACGGCCGCCGCAAGAACACCATTCGCATCGCCAAGCAGGCGGTCGAAAAGTCGATGCAGTATGCGTATCGCGACCGCAAGAACCGCAAGCGCTCGTTCCGCGCGCTGTGGATCCAGCGCATCAACGCCGCGACGCACGAGCATGGCCTGACCTATGGCCGCTTCATCGACGGCCTCAACAAGTCCGGTATCGAGATCGATCGCAAGATCCTGTCCGACATGGCCATCCATGAACCGCAGGCGTTCGCCGCACTCGTGGCCAAGGCCAAGGTCGCGCTCGAATATCTGAAGAACACCACCCCGAATGCTTTTGAAAGCGCTGTCGCCTAAGACCAGCGCTTCCCAGCATTCGCAATTCTGATTGGGGAACCCGCGCTGGCACGGCTGGCGCGGGTTTTTCTTATGGCTGAACTTTCAACTTGAAAGTGACTTTCACCTCAAAGTTGACTCCCAACACAGCGAGTTTGACCGTGAACGACATAGCTACCGGCTTGGATACTCTCGAAAACTCCCTGATGGCCGACGTCGCGTCGGCCGCCGATGAGGCTGCTATCGAAGCCGTGCGCGTCGCGGCTCTCGGCAAAAAGGGGTCGATCTCGGAATTGCTGAAGACACTGGGCGCGATGAGCGCCGAGGAGCGCCAGGTCAAGGGCCCCGCGATCAACGGCCTGAAGAACCGCGTCACCGAAGCGCTGACGACACGCAAGGTCGAGCTGAAGGATGTGGCGGTCACGGCGCGCCTTGCCGCCGAGACGGTCGACGTGACGCTGCCGGTGCGGCAATCGCCGGCCGAGCGCGGCCGCATCCATCCGATCAGCCAGGTCATCGACGAGATCGCGGCGATCTTCGGCGATCTCGGCTTTGCCATCGCAGAAGGTCCCGATGTCGAGAGCGACTATTACAATTTCACCGCGCTGAATTTCCCCGAAGGGCATCCGGCGCGCGAGATGCACGATACCTTCTTTTTCCAGCCGGACGAAAAGGGCGAGCGCAAGCTGTTGCGCACGCACACCTCGCCGGTACAGATCCGCACCATGGAGAAGCAGAAGCCGCCGATCCGCATCGTCATTCCCGGCAAGACCTACCGGCAGGATTCCGACGCTACCCACTCGCCGATGTTCCATCAGGTCGAGGGGCTGGTGATCGACAAATCGGCCAATGTCGCCAACATGAAGTGGGTGCTGGAAGAATTCTGCAAGGCTTTCTTCGAGGTGCCGCAGGTCAAGATGCGCTTCCGGCCGTCCTTTTTCCCGTTCACCGAGCCCAGCCTCGAGGTCGACATCCAGTGCGACCGCTCGCGGCCCGGCGAAGTGCGATTCGGCGAAGGCTCCGACTGGATGGAGATCCTCGGCTGCGGCATGGTCCACCCCAATGTGCTGCGCGCCGGCGGGCTCGATCCCGACGAATATCAGGGCTTTGCCTGGGGCATGGGCATCGACCGCATCGCCATGCTGAAATACGGCATGCCGGACCTGCGCGCCTTCTTCGACGCCGATGTGCGCTGGCTGTCGCATTACGGTTTCAGGCCGCTCGACATGCCGACGCTGTTCGGAGGTCTTTCCGCATGACGGCGCCGCACACGGGTGGCTGCCGCTGCGGCGCGGTACGGTTCGAGGCATCAGTCGAACCGCACCATATCAGCTATTGCCATTGCGGCGATTGCCGGCGCGCCAGCGGCGCGCCGGTGTCGGCCTTTGTCGGCTTCCTGACCGAGCAGGTGGCTTTCACCGGCAAGGCGCTGAAGATGTACGAGAACGGGCCGGTGACGCGCTCGTTCTGCGGCATTTGCGGCTCGCCTATCGCCTATGTCGACGAGCGGCTGGAAGACCACATCTATTTCATGCTGGGCGCCATGGACATGCCGGCCTATTTCCGGCCGACGCACCATGCCTATGTGCGCGAGCAGCTGCCCTTCGTGCATATGCCCGACGACTTGCCGCGCCATTTGAAGACAAGCGTACCCAGACCCGATGGACAAGGTCCGGGCGGGTACAGACAAAACGGAACATAGTGATGAAACTCACCCTTTCCTGGCTCAAGGATCATCTCGACACCGACGCCACGCTCGACGAGATCGTCGAGAGGCTGACCTCGATCGGCCTCGAAGTCGAGCATGTCGACGACAAGGCCGGCCTGAAGCCGTTCGTCATCGCCAAGGTGCTGACGGCGGTGCAGCATCCCGACGCCGACCGGCTGCGGGTGCTGACCGTCGACACCGGCAATGGCGCAGCCCCTGTCCAGGTGGTGTGCGGTGCGCCGAATGCCCGCGCCGGCTTGATCGGCGCCTTCGCCGCGCCCGGCGCCTATGTGCCCGGTATCGACGTGACGCTGACCGTCGGCAAGATCCGGGGCGTCGAGAGCCATGGCATGATGTGTTCCGAGCGCGAGCTGGAGCTGTCGGATGAGCACAATGGCATTATCGACCTGCCGGCCGATGCGCCTGTCGGCACCAGCTTCGCGGCTTACGCGCATCTCGACGATCCGGTGATCGAGATCAATCTGACGCCGAACCGGCCGGATGCGACCAGCATTTACGGCGTCGCCCGGGACCTGGCGGCAAGCGGGCTTGGCCGGCTCAAGACCGCGCCGGTCGAAGCGGTCCTTGGCAAAGGTGAAACGCCGGTCAAGGTGACCATCGAGGCGCCGGAGCTCTGCCCCGGTTTCGCGCTGCGCCTGGTGAAAGGCGTGAAGAACGGGCCGTCGCCGAAATGGCTGCAGCAAAGGCTGATCGCCATCGGCTTGCGCCCGATCAGCGCGCTGGTCGACATCACCAACTACGTCACCTTCGACCGTGGCCGGCCGCTGCATGTGTTCGATGCCAAGAAGGTCGCCGGCAATCTCGTCGTGCGCCGCGCACGCGACGGCGAGAAGGTGCTGGCGCTTGACGGGCGCGAATACACGCTGACGCCGCAGATCTGCGTGATCGCCGACGACAATGGCGTCGAATCGATCGCCGGTGTCATGGGCGGCGAGCATTCCGGCTGCGACGAGAACACCACGGACGTGCTGATCGAATCCGCTCTTTGGGATCCGATCACCACGGCCCGCACCGGCCGTACGCTCGGCATCATCACCGATGCCCGTTACCGTTTCGAGCGTGGCGTCGACCCGGAATTCATTGTGCCCGGCGTCGAGCTGGCGACAAAGCTGGTGCTGGAGTTCTGCGGCGGAGAGCCGACCGAGACGGAGGTGGTCGGCTATGCCGGCTACAAGCCGAAGATCGTTTCCTTCCCGATCTCGGAAGTGAAGCGGCTGACCGGCATCGAGGTGCCGAAGGCGGAAAGCCTCGACATCCTGACCCGCCTCGGCTTCAAGCCGTCAGGCTCGGGCGACGTCGTCGATGTCGCTGTGCCGTCCTGGCGTCCTGACGTCGACGGCAAGGCCGACCTGGTCGAGGAAGTGATGCGCATCCACGGCGTCGACAACATCGCGCCGCAGCCGCTCGGCGCGCATGACGCGGTCAACTCCAAGATACTGACGACGCTGCAGGTTCGCACCCGCACTGCCAAGCGCTCGCTCGCCGTGCGGGGCATGCTGGAGGTTCTCACCTGGTCGTTCATCCCGGCCAAACACGCCGAACTGTTCGGCGGCGGCCAGACGGCGCTGAAGCTCGCTAATCCGATTGCAGCCGACATGTCCGATATGCGGCCCTCGTTGTTGCCCGGCCTGATCGTCGCCGCGCAGCGCAATGCCGACAAGGGCATCGGCGATGTCGCGCTGTTCGAGGTCTCCGGTACCTATGAGGGCGACGGCCCCGACCAGCAGCGGCGCGTTGCCGCCGGTGTGCGCCGCGGCACCGCCAAGCTCGACGGTTCCGGCCGCAGTTGGGCCGGCAATTCCGGTCCGGTCGGCGTGTTCGACGCCAAAGCCGACGCGATTGCAGCGCTGGAAGCCTGCGGCGCGCCGGTCGACAGGCTGCAGATCGAGCCAGGCGGTCCGGCCTGGTATCATCCCGGCCGCTCCGGCACGATCAAGCTCGGCCCGAAGACAGTGCTCGGCACCTTCGGCGAGTTCCACCCGAAGACGCTGGAGGGGTTGGACGTTTCCGGACCGATCTGCGGTTTCGAGGTCTATATCGACGCCGTGCCCGAGCCGAAGGCCAAGCCGACGAAAACCAAGCCAAAGCTGGAGCTGTCCGCCTTCCAGGCGGTGAAGCGCGACTTTGCTTTCGTCGTCGACAAGACGGTGGAGGCCGGCGCGCTGGTGCGCGCGGCGCTCGCCGCCGACAAGAAGCTGGTCACCGGCGTTTCGGTGTTCGATGTGTTCGAGGGGGCATCTCTCGGGACCGCCAAGAAGTCGATTGCCATCGAAGTATCTATCCAGCCGGTTGAAAAGACGCTCACCGACGAGGATTTCGAGGCGCTGGCCAAGCGCATCGTCGACAATGTCGGCAAGCAAACGGGCGGCATGCTGAGAACGTAGAGCGGCTAACGCCGCCCTACGTATTTCGACTTCACGCAATTCTTAGGGAAAGCGCGTCTTAGGGAAAGCGCGGCGCGCTTTCCCAGTAAAACCGCTACACACTTTTCCTGGAATTGCTTCTGAGGATTGCCGGCAGTTGCGAATCGCTCTCCAAAGGGCGATGGACCATCTGCGCTATTCCGGTCTGCCGTTCGAAGCCCAGCGCGAAGCGTTTCTCGCCATGGTGTTGGCGGATGCGCTCGTCAGCGACGCGCTGGAGCGGGCCCGCACGCTGGCGTTGCCGGACTGGCTGGTGGTGTCCGGCGCGCTCTACAACAGCGTCTGGAACCACCTGACCGGCAAGGCGCCGGGCTACGGCATCAAGGATGTCGATCTCTTCTACTTCGATGACAGCGACCTGTCCTACGAGGCCGAGGACGCGGTCATCCGTCGAGCCGCGCAGCATTTCGAGGGGCTGGCTCTGCCGGCCGAGGTGCGCAACCAGGCACGGGTGCATCTGTGGTATCCGCAGAAATTCGGCCAGCCCTGCCCGCGCTATACGAGTTCCAGCGAGTCGGTGAGCTATTTTGCTTCGAAGACGCATGCGGTCGGGGTGCGATACGATGCCGATGGGCAGCTTGAGGTCGTGGCGCCGTTCGGGCTGGATGACCTCTTCGCGTTTCGCATCACGCCCAACCGGCTGATGGATAACAGGCGCACGCATGAGGCCAAGGGGGCGAGGGCGAAGGCGTGCTGGCCGGAGATTACGGTGGTGCCGTGGTGAGACTTACCCTCCCCGTTGTGGGGAGGGTCGGCTCGCTGTCGCAGCGAGGCGGAGACAGAGAGACGGGGTGGGGGTGCGCCTCACGAGGACCCCCCCCCCCCCCCCCCGCGGCGGCGGGCCCCCCCCACCCCACGGGGGGGGGGGGGGGGGGGCCGGGCCGCGGCCGCCGGCGCCCGCCCCGGGGGGGGGGGGGGGCCCCGCGCCTCACGAGGACCCCCACCCCGATCCGCTTCGCGGATCGACCCTCCCCACAAGGGGGAGGGTAAAGGCACTCACCCATTCACCAGCGCCAACAGCTCCTCCGTATAGCGCTTGCCAACCACCTTGTCCGGCGACAGCGCATCGCCGATCGCCGCGACCTCAGCCGCGCTCAGCTCGATCCCGACCGCCGCCGTGTTCTGCTCGAGATGGCGTATCTTTCTTGCGCCGGGGATCGGCACGATGAAGTCGCCCTGGTGCAGCACCCAGGCCAGCGCCAGCTGGGCCGAGGTGACGCCTTTTTCCACCGCCAGCTTTTCCAGCGTCGCAACGACCTTGGCATTAGCGGCCATGGCGTCGGCCTGGAAACGCGGCAAGGTCCGGCGCCAGTCGTCGTCGCTGAGGGCCTCGGGCTTGGCGATGGTGCCGGTGAGCAGGCCGCGACCGAGCGGGCTGTAGGGGACGAAGCCGATGCCGAGTTCGCGGCAGACATCGAACACTTCGTCTTCGGGGTCGCGGCTCCAGAGCGAATATTCACTCTGCACGGCAGCGATCGGATGCACGGCGTGCGCCCGGCGGATGGTGGTGGCACTGACCTCCGACAGGCCCAGCGCCCGCACCTTGCCGTCGCGCACCAGTTCCGCCATGGCGCCGACCGTGTCCTCTATCGGCACGCCGGGATCGACGCGGTGCTGGTAGTAGAGGTCGATGACATCGGTATCGAGCCGTTTCAGCGAGGCTTCCGCCACTGCCTTGACGTGCTCCGGGCGGCTATCGACGCCAACCATACGTTCGAGGCCTGAGCCTTCCTCGGAAATCTTGAAGCCGAATTTGGTGGCGATCGTCACCCTGTCGCGCACCGGCTTCAACGCCTTGCCGAGAAGGATCTCGTTCTCAAAGGGACCATAGACTTCGGCGGTGTCGAAAAACGTCACGCCGATCTCGACAGCGCGGCGCAGCGTGGCGATTGCGTCCGCCTCGGCCTGACCGCCATAGGCGAAGCTCATGCCCATGCAGCCGAGGCCGACGGGGAAGACTTCGAGTTCAGTACCAAGTTTGCGGGTTTTCATGGCGCGTCTCCTTGTTGCGATGAAAGAGAGATAGCGCTTGGCTTTACGTTCGATAATTGGCTGTCATTCGCACGGGCTGTTCTATAAAATAGAGCAATGAACCGAGCGCATCTTTCTCAACTCGCTGTACTGGCAACAGTCGCCCAATGCGGCAGTTTTCGTGGCGCGGCGCGCGAACTGGCCATAGCGCCCTCGGCAGTGAGCCATGCCGTGTCCAGCCTGGAGGCGCGGCTCGGCGTGCGGCTTTTGGCGCGCAGCACCCGCAGCGTAGCGCCAACGGAAGAGGGCGCGCAGTTGCTCGAACGGCTGCGGCCGGCGCTGTCCGAGATCGATCTGGCGCTGGAAACGGCGATCGAGGCGCGCGACCGGCCGGCCGGGAACCTGCGGCTGACCGTGCCGCGCACCGCGGCCCACCTGGCATTGACGCCCAGGCTCGGCGGCTTTGCCGCGGCCTATCCTGACATCGTGCTGGAAATCGTCATCGAGGATCGCTTCACCGACGTCGTCGAAGGCGGCTTCGATGCCGGCGTGCGGCTCGGTGAGAGCCTGCAGCGCGACATGATCGCGGTGCGCATCGGACCGGACCTTCGCGGCGCCGTGGTCGGCGCGCCATGCTATTTCGCGACCATGCCAAGACCCCGCCATCCGCGCGATCTTGCCGACCACCGCTGCATCCGCTTCCGTTTTTCCAGCGGCATTCTTTACCGCTGGGAATTCGAGAAGGATGGCGAAGAGATCGAGATCGCGGCGCAAGGGCCGCTGATCCTCGACGAAGACCATCTGATCGCCCAGGCGGCGGTCGACGGCGCTGGGCTCGCCTTCGTCTTCGACGATTATGTGCGCGCGCCGCTCGCCGACGGTCGCTTGATCCGCGTGCTGGAAGACTGGTGTCCGCCCTTCGACGGTTTCTTCGTCTACTACCCCAGCCGCCGCCAGATGCGCCCGGCGCTGCGGGCGTTTGTGGATTTCTTCAAGGTCGGTGCTTAGCCACCTCCCCCTTGTGGGAGGGTCGATCCGCGTAGCGGATCGGGGTGGGATCTTCGTAGGGCGCTACCCCCCACCCCGTCGCTTCGCGCCGACCCTCCCCACAAGGGGGAGGGTGGAAGAAAGCCCAGCTGCCATTCGTTCACCAACCATGCCGGCATTCATCACCAACAACTCAACCCGCTACGGCTGGGCGGCGATCGTCCTCCACTGGCTGATCGGCATCCTGTTCATCGGCCAGTTCATGCTCGGCTTCATCATGGTGCGGTTGACCAGCCAGCGCACCGCCTTCGAGCTGATCCAGCTGCACAAATCCTTCGGCTTCCTGCTGCTCGGCCTCCTCATCCTGCGCATTGCCTGGCGGCTCGGCAATGCGGCCCCGGCCTTGCCGGCCTCGGTCGGAGGGCTGGAGCGTCGGACGGCGCCGCTGGCGCATCTGGCACTTTATGGCTTCCAGCTCGCGGTGCCGCTGTCCGGCTGGGCACTGGTTTCGGTGTCGATGCTGGAGATCCCCAGCATGCCGTTCAACCTTTTCGTGATGCCGAACCTGCCGCTCGGCGTGTCCGATGCGGCGGAAAACTTCTGGGCGGTAGCACACTGGTATCTCGCCTATGCCGGCATTGCCTTGGTCGCGCTGCATGCGCTGGCGGCGCTGCGGCATCATTTCTGGCTGCGCGACAGCGTGCTCACGCGCATGATCACGCCTTCGTCAGATCAGGACATGGAATAGGGCGCGCCGCGCATTCGTTCATTGGGGTGAGGGCGCAACACTTCGCTTGCCCCAGAAGGACAAAACCCATGTATGCGCGCATCTTCGGATTGGCGGCTGTTGCCGCTTGCCTTGCCATGCCTGTCTCCGCCGCTGTGGACCTCGGCGACGCCGCCGGCAGCTACACGGTCAACCCGGCCAGCTCCAGCATTCGCTTCTCCATCGGCAAGGTCGGTGGCGGCGGCCTCGACGGCGCCTTTGGCCGCTTCAAGGGCTCTATCCGCATCGACAACAGCGATGTCGGCCGTTCCGCGGTCAACTTCACCATCTATCCCGAAAGCGTCGGCACCGGCCAGGGCCGCATCGACGCCTTCCTGCGCTCCGATGCGGTGTTCGACGTGGCCAACAGCCCCGAAATCCAGTTCCGCTCGACCAGCGTAACCCGAACCAGCGACACCACGGCGCTGGTCAGCGGCCGGCTGACGGCGCGCGGCAAGACGTTTGCGGAAAAGTTCACTGCCGAGCTCGGCGGGCTGAAGGGTGGCGTCATTAAATTCCACGTCACCGGCAAGGTGCTGCGCTCCCGCTACGGCATGGATGTCGGCACGCCGATCTATTCGAATATTGTCGATTTCGACATGACGCTGACGGGCAAGCGAGGCTAGCAGGACCAGCGATCCGCATTGGCTTTTCCCGCAATTTCGGGCAAACCTCTTCGCCTGTAAATCGATAGGAGAAGCCTGATGTTCCGATGGGGTGTTTTGTCGACGGCCAAGATCGGCCGCGAGCAATTGTTGCCGGCAATCGTCGAGGCCGAGAATGGCGTTTTGTCCGCGATCGCCAGCCGCGACCTGTCGAAGGCCGAGGCCCTGGGCGAGCGGTTCGGCGCCAGGCATGCCTTTGGTTCGTATGAGGAGCTGCTCGCTTCGAAAGACGTCGACGGCGTCTACATCCCGCTGCCGACCTCGCAGCATGTCGAATGGACGGCCAAGGCCATCGAAGCGGGAAAACATGTGCTGGTGGAGAAGCCGCTGGCGCTCGACGCCAAGGACATCGCGCCGCTGATCAAGCTGCGCGACAGCAAGAAGGTGCTGGTCTGCGAGGCCTTCATGGTCATCTACCACCCGCAATGGATCAAGGTGCGCGATCTCATCGCCGATGGCGCCATCGGCCGGCTGCGCCATGTGCAGGGCGCCTTCTCCTATTACAATGTCGATCCCACCAACATGCGCAACCAGCTCGATCTCGGCGGCGGCGCGCTGCCTGATATCGGCGTCTATCCGACGGTGTCGACGCGGTTTTCGAGCGGCAAGGAGCCGCTGCGCGTGCAGGCGACGATCGAGCGCGACAAGAAATTCGGCACCGACATCTATTCCTCGATCCGCGCCGATTTCGGCGATTTCGAACTGTCCTTCTATCTGTCGACGCAGATGGCGGCGCGGCAGGTGATGGTGTTCCACGGCGAGAAGGGTTTCATCGAGGTGTTCTCGCCGTTCAATGCCGGGCTCTACGACCATCACCGCATCGAATTGCACAACCAGAACCACACCGAGGCGCAGGTGTTCCGCTTTCCCGGCACGCAACAGTACCGGCGCGAGGTCGAGACGTTTGCCAGGGCGGCACAGGGCGGCAAGGAGCGTATCTTCACGCTGGAGGAGTCCGTACTCAACCAGAAGGTCATCGACGCCATCTTCCGCGCCGGTGCCAAGGAAGGCTGGGAGGCCGTCTGATACACCAATCTTAGCCGGTAATTTCATGGGAGAAGGGCATTGTGCATGCGGACGCTCCTTTCCTATTGGACTGACGATCTCACGCGCCTCTGAGCGTCAGGTGCAAGGTCTCGGCGAAGCGATCGGGATAGGGCGCAAAGCCCATATGGTCGCCGGGGAAGGCGGCGCGCTTGCTGCCGAGCCTGTCGGCCAGCGCCTTGCCCATGCCGTCGATCGGCTGGCCGATGGACTCTTCGCCGATGCCGACCACGACCGGGCGGCCGCGCAGCGCCTCGATATCAGGACGGTAGAGCGACAGCGGCATGACGCCATGCGCCAGCCAGTATTCGAAATTGCCGCTGACCCTGGCAAAGGTCTCGGCCTCCTCGGGCGACGGTTCGAACGAAGGCGGTCCGTCCTGCGGCCCGGCTTCATCCTGACCCGGCCCTTCCGACAGGCTGTTCTCGCTGAAGAATTTCTGCATCGCCGCCTCGACACCCTGGCTGCGATAGGTGTCGTGCAGGTCGCGCATGCCGGCCAGTGACGGCGACGGGTCGTGGAGCAGCATCATGCTGGGCGGCTCATGCGCCACCAGTGCACGAACCCGGCCGGGATGGCGGGCGGCGAGGTTGAGCCCGATCTGGGCGCCGCCGCTGGTGCCGAACACATAGGCCGGTCCGGCGGCAAGCGCCTCGATCAATCGCGCGGCATCGTCGCCATGGACATCGAGGTCCTGCTCTTGCGGCTCTCCGTCGAAGGTGCTGCGCGAATTGCCGCGCGGATCATAGGCGACCACCGTGTAGCAGTCGGCGAGGTGGCCCGCGACATCGGCGAAGACGCCGGCGTCCTGCGGTCCGCCGGGGATTATCAACAGTACGGGGCCGGAACCGCGCATCTCATAATAGAGGCTGGCGCCCGGTACTTTCAGCGTCGACGTTTGGGGGGTCATGTCCATCTCTCCTGTTGTTCTCATGTCAAAGTTCGGCTTTGCGCCGGGTCCGATCATTTGCTGGTCACAACCATGCGGTTGCCCTCGCTGTCGCGGAATTCGGCGACCGTGCGGCCCGGCTGCCAAGGCGCTTCCTGCGGCTCGGTGATGATTTCGACGCCGCGCGCCTTCAGGCCCGCGACCGTTGCCTCGACATCGCCATCAACGAGCACCAGCACGGGCTCAGTGCCCGGCGTGTCATCGGGGCGTTTGACGAAATGCAAATTGGTGACGGCGCCGGGAAATGTCAGCTCGATCCAGCGCCAGCCGCTGTCGCCCATCAGCTGGTCCTCCGCCACCTGGCAAGCAAGATGTCCGGTGTAGAAGGCCTTGGCGCGGTCCTGGTCGAACACCGGCAATTCGGCAAACTGGATGTGCATGATGGGTCTCTCCTGCTCCTGGACGGCTGCCGCGCAGCCGTCGACGGGAAAGACGATCCGGACGATCGAAAAGATTCGCCGGGCGACGAATCTTTTCGAGGCCGCGAAACGTCTTCTCTGTGCAGAGTTGAAAAACAGGAGACGACAATGGGCTGCAATCTCATCCGCTACGGCGTGAAGGACGAAAGCATCGCCGAGAACCGTATGCTGGTTGCACAGGTGTTCGACGCACTCGACGACACGAAGCCGCAATCTGTGCGCTACCTCGTCCTGGAACTGGAGAATGGCGAGTTCATCCATCTTGTCAGCCAGGATGGCGACGGCCTGACCGGGCTCACAGCCTTCAAGGCCTTCAGCGCCGATCATGCCGGACGCCGCTCGACGCCGCTTGCCAGATCGCCGGCAAAGATCGTCGGCAATTATCGTATGCTGGCCGGCGAGGTCGTGCCGGCTTGAATGCAAAGACCGGCATTTAGGGAACGGACAGGATGAACACAGCAAAACTCGACCGCGTTGCCCTGGAGGCGATGCTCGGCTCCTTGCGACCGAAGCTGCACCGCTACTGCGCCCGCATGGCCGGCTCGGTGATCGATGGCGAGGACATCGTCCAGGAGACACTGATCAAGGCACTGCAGGCCATCGACGGCGACGCCGCCGTCGAGCGTCCGGAGCAATGGCTGTTCCGCATAGCCCACAATGCCGCGCAGGATCATCTGCGCCGGCGCCAGCGGGAGCAGGCGCGCATGAGCGAGACCGACATGACGACGATCGAAGACCCCTCCGCAAGCGCCGATGCGAGGCTCGCCACCGCCGCCAGCCTGCGAAGCTTCATGCAGCTGGCAACAGTGCAGCGCAGCGCCGTGATCCTTGTCGACGTGCTTGGCCTCAGCCTGCACGAAACCTGCGAAGTGTCCGGCGCGACCCTGGCCGCGACCAAGGCAGCGCTGCATCGCGGGCGGTCGCAGCTGCGCCTGCTGGCGTCACAGGACGAGCAGGCGCCTGCCCCAAAACTCGACACCGGTGACGAGCGGCGCCTGCGCCGCTATGTCGACCTGTTCAACGCGCGCGACTTCGACGCCGTGCGCGCGTTGATCGCCGAGGACATCCAGCTTGAAGTCGTCAATCGCACCCGCATGCGCGGCAAGGCGCAGGTTTCCAACTATTTCGGCAATTACGACCGTGTCCAGGATTGGGCGCTGTCGCTCGGCTTCGTCGACGGCAGGCCGGCCATCCTGATCCGCAGCCCGCAAGCGGGAGATGACGCCGTGCGCGGCTTCATGCTGGTCGACTGGCAGGATGGAAAGGTCAGCCATATCCGCGATTTCCGCTACGCGCCCTATTGCCTTGCCGATGCGGACATCCGCTTCATCGACGAGTAAGCATCGGCCAGAGAGCGCGGGCTTCGCGCCTCAGGCGAAGCTTTGCAAATTGGCGTCCTGCAGCTTGGAGCCGGCGAGCAAGGCCTCGAGCACCTGCTTCTTGAGCGACAGGCACTGCGAGCGGGCAAGCTTTGCGATGGCCGAGACTTCGGCCAGCTCGCAGGCAAGCACCAACTCCTTCTGCTGGCCGATGATCGCTTGCGTGAAGTCGCGCGATTTGAAGCCGAGATGGAGGACACGCTCCGACTGGTCGAGCGTTTGGTCGAGCAGGCGAACCAGGCGCAGATTGCCGGAGAGTTCAGCCAGGGCCAGGCGAAAGGCGCGGTCGGCTGCCAGAAAGGCGACATGGCTGCGCAGCGTCTCCGGCTTCAGCACCTTCTGCGCCGCCAGCCTGATGTCGTCGAGCCCGCGTTCGGTGAGGTTTGCCGCGGCCACCCGGAACACTTCCGGTTCGATCAGGCTGCGGAGGTCGAAGATCTCGTTGACGTCGCGCAGGCTAAGCGGTGCAATGACATAACCGCGGCGCGGCTCGCTCTTGATCAGCCCTTCCTGCGTGAGGCGGGCCAAAGCCGAGCGGATCGTCGCCTTCCTGATCTGGTAGCGGTCGCCGATCTGCTTTTCGGTCAGGCTTTCGCCGGGTTGCAGGACGCAGGCGACGATGTCGCTCTTCAGCTGCTCATAAGCTTCCTCGCTGCGCAATATGTCGGCGGTCGACGGCGCCTTGACGGCGGACGGTGACACTGATTTCGGAAGAGCCATATCTGCCTGCCCGTTTGGTCTGCCCGCGTGGTCTGACCGCGTAGTCTGCTTGCCCGTTTCGACCATCCGGTTGACGGGTCTGCCGGCATTCGCTAGCCTGAGCATCTCAGTTGTATTGGCTGAGCTTCCCAATGGAGATGACGAGAAATGTCTCTTGCCGCCAACTCGCCTCTCTACGCCGTAACCGCCGATATCGTCAACGCAGCCAAAGGTGCTCATGCCTTCGAACGGGTCAAGGCGGTGCTGCGCGAACACACCGATCGCTTCCATGCATCAGGCGTGCTCGCGCATGAGGAAGACGACGATGAGGTGCTGCTGCATGCCAGCCCTGACTTGACCATCTACCACATCACGCTGTCGCCCGGCCTGCAGTACCCGCCGCACAACCATCTGATGGATGCGCTGATCGGCATCTACAAGGGCAGCGAGACCAACTTCATCTATCCCGTCGACGGCAGCGAGATCGATGCGCCGGAACGCCACGACATCGCGGCGCCCGCGGTGGTGCACATGACCCCTGATACCGTGCACGCGGTGGCCAACACCGGCATCGCCCGCTCAGGCGCGCTGCATGTCTATCTCGGCAATCTGACCGAGACCCACCGCCACATGTGGAGCCCGGGCAGCACCCACGCCGAGCCGTTTGACAATGAGCGGTATCTGGCTGGAGCGAGGCCTATTGGGCCCTGATCCGGGAAAGGCGGAAGAAAAGTGAGCGTGCTGCGCGGCGGCGTGAATGAGCATTCAGCGTCGCTGCGCCCAGATAACGGTCGCCGCGTACTCTCCCGTTTCAAGAACATCGCAGCGCGTTTATAGCGCAGTCAGGCTGACGACTGGGGTAATAAATGAAGAAGCCCGGAATAGGCGGCGTCCAGTTCTCCAGCACTCGGATGAGGCGGTGCTCGGCAACGTGTTCCGCGACCTGCTCTTCATATGCGAGCCCAAGACCGGCTAGCGGATCGCAGGAAATCGCAGATTCGGCGGAAATGGCGCGCCCGAAGAGATTCGAACTCCTGACCCCCAGATTCGTAGTCTGGTGCTCTATCCAGCTGAGCTACGGGCGCGCAACAGGCCATGCTTTACATAGCCCCGCTAACCGATCCTGACGACCGGCCGCGACAAGACGTGTTCCCTAGCGACTGAATTTCCGAAAAGCAAGCCAATCCGGCAAAAGTTTTGTCGCAGCTGCTTTCGACGGTGCCGATCAAAGGGGTGCTGAGATTCAGCTCAGTCCGGCTTCGGCTGAATATCAATACAGCTCAGGCAGGGCGGCGCAGGCCGTTGCGGGCCTGGTCGAGGCGGACCGGCTGGTCGGGGATGGTGACGGCGAAGGTGGTGCGGCCGCCGATCGATTCGACCAGTTCCACCGTGCCGCCATGGGCGCGGATCAGCTCGTGCGCGATGGCCAGGCCAAGGCCGGTGCCGCCGCTGCGGGCCGAGCCTCGAAACGCCGCGAACAGGTTTTCTCGCGCCTTCGCCGGCAGGCCGGGACCGGTGTCGGTGACAATGATGCGGCTTACGCTGCCTATGCGCTCGGCCGATACGGCGAGCCGGCGCACCAGCGCGCTCTCGGCGTCGGCCGCCATCGCCTGCACCGCGTTTCGGCACAGATTGGTGAGCACGCGAAACAGCTGGTCGGAATCGGCATCGACCTCGAAGGCGAGCTCGACGGCATTGACGAATTCGATGCCGTCCTCGATGTCGAGCAGGCCGTGGACGTCGTCGACCAGCTGGCGCAGCCGCAAGCGGCGGCGTGAGGGCGCCGGCTCCTGTGTGCGGCCATAGTGGAGCACACCTTCGGAATAGGAGACGGCTCGGTCGAGCGCGCGCAACAGCTTTGGCGCGAAGGCCTGCACCGTCGGGTCCTTGACCAGGCGCAAGCGGTCCGACATCAGCTGCGCCGAGGCCAGGATGTTGCGCATGTCGTGGTTGATCTTGGAGACGGCGAGGCCAAGATCGGCAAGGTGCTTCTGCTCCGACAGCATCTTTTGCAGCCGTTCCTGCATCTGCGACAGTTCGCGCTCGGCAACGCCGATCTCGTCGGCGCGGGCGGCCGGGTGGATGATGCGCCCTGGATCGTCGGGCGCCTCGGAGAAGGACAGCATCGAGCGCGTCATGGTGCGGATCGGGCCGATCATGATCAGGTCAATCGCGGCATAGACCAGCATTGCGGTGAACAACGAGATCAGCAGCGAGACGAAGGCGACGTTGCGCGAATAGCGCAGCATGGCGTTGCGCAGGGAATAGTCGGGCATGATCAGCTCGAATTCCTTGTCGCTGTCGCCGACCGGGCCGAACACCCTGAGCATGCGCTTGCCGCCGAAGAACAGCGTATCCAGCGCCCCGGTCATGCCCTTGATCATGCCGACATTGGCGATGTCGATATGCTCGTCGACCTGCGGCGGCATCTCGGCCACCACCAGCAGGCGCGACACGCCGCCGTCGCGCACCGCGATCGCCTTGGCGCCGATTGCCATCAGCACGTCGTTCTGGGCGGCGCGGGAGAGCGAATTGGGCTCGCCCTGCACCAGCACGATCGACACCGCGGCAGCGGTGCTTAGCCGCTCCTTCAGCCAGGCCAGGCGGTAGCTGGCGATCCAGGGCAGGAAAATGAGGACTTCGGCCAGGAGCACGAAGACAATGGTGAGCAAGAGCAGCTTGGTCGACAGGCCGCGCGCCAAGGGCACTGAACGATTGGGCACCGAACGGCTCGCAACCGGGCGAACGGTCGCCGGGCTGGCATCGGCTGTCGCCGGGCCGCTCCCTTCATCCGCTGATGCAACTTCGCTCATTAAGGCCTGTCTTCACAAACGCTTGATCGGTTGAGATTAGGTGATTGCGGCTTTTTTGCCAATTTCATCCTTCGTTGGACGATGGTGCCAGCAATAAAAGACCGCCTCGAACTGGGTGTTCGCGCTGCGACGAACTGACGTTCGCGATGCGACGAACTCATAGTTCGCGCTGCGACGAACTGGCGTTCGCGCTGGATTGACTCCCAAAACCCTTCTTTCTATAAGCCGCTCACGCTCGGGCCATTCGTCCCGGCGCGGTTTCGATCGCGCCAATGCCGGCCCGGCAAAGCTCCTGTTACACTGTGACAGAATCAAGAAGGGCCGCACCCCGCGGTATTAAAACAAATGAAGCGTACCTACCAACCGTCCAAACTCGTCCGCAAACGCCGGCACGGTTTCCGTGCTCGCATGGCCACCAAGGGTGGTCGCGGCGTCGTCGCAGCTCGCCGCAACCGCGGCCGCAAGCGGCTCAGCGCCTGAACGGAAGACGAGATCGTTGCCCGCAACCGGCAAGCCAGTGGGACCAAACCCCAAGCGGCTTCTGAAACGTGCGGAATTCCTGGCCGTCCGCCGCGGTGAAAAGCGGCGCGGGCGGCTTTTTCTCGTTGAAGTTCTCGACCGCAAAGACGGTCTGCCGCCGCGCGTCGGCTTCACCGTCACCAAGAAGGTCGGCAATGCGGTTGTCCGCAACCGCGTCAGGCGGCGGCTGAAAGAAGCCGTGCGCACCCATGCCGCAAGTGACATGGCGCCCGGCAATGACTATGTCATCGTCGGGCGTGAAGACGTGCTCACCATTCCGTTCGGCCAGTTGAAGGCCGAACTCTCCCGCCGTCTCAGCGGAACACGATAGGCCAAGGGCTTTCGATGGAAAACAACCGGAACTTCTACATCACCATCGTCTTGTCGGTGCTGATCCTCGGGCTGTGGCAATATTTCTATGTGCTGCCGCGCAGCGAACAGCAGCGCGAGGCGGCCCGCATCGAAGAGCAGCGGGCGGCGGAGCAGAAGAAGGCGGCCGAGGCCGCCAACCCCGGCGGCACGCCGGCGCCCGCAGCGCCCGGCGCCATTCCAAACGCGCCCGGCACCTATGTCACGACGCCGGAAGGCCGCGCGCAGGAAGTGGCCAAGACGGCCCGCGTCAACATCGACACGCCGAGCCTGTCGGGCTCGATCAACCTCACCGGCGCCCGCCTCGACGACCTAAAGCTCAAGCACTATACCGAGACGGTCGACAAGACATCGCCGCAGATCCAGCTGCTCAATCCGCAGGCGCTGCCCACCGGCTATTATGCCGAGATCGGCTTTGTCGGCAGCGACACGACCGGCACGGTGCCGGGCCCGGAAACGGTCTGGAGCGTCGACGGCAATGCGACGCTGACGCCGGCGACGCCAGTGACGCTGACCTTCACCAACGACAAGGGCCTGACCTTCAAGCGCACGATCTCCGTCGACGGCGACTACATGTTCACCGTTTCCGATGCGGTGCAGAATTCAGGCTCGACCCCCGTCACGCTGTCCAATTACGGCCGCGTCATCCGTTTCGACAAGCCGGCCGTCGCCAGCTCCTATGTGCTGCATGAAGGCCTGATCGGCGTCACGGGAACCGAAGGCCTGCAGGAGCACAAATACGCCGACATCGAGAAGAACAAGCTCTATACGCCGAGCAAATCGACCGATGGCTGGCTTGGCATCACCGACAAATATTGGGCGGTCACCCTGGTGCCGACCGAGAAGCAGCCCTTCCAGCCGCACTATGCCTATTACGACAATGGCCGCCCGCGCTACCAGTCGGACTTCCTCACCGACCCGATCACCATTGCCGCCGGGCAGTCGGCGACGGTCGAGACCGAGATCTTCGCCGGCGCCAAGGAAGTCAACAAGATCAACGCCTACGCCCAGGATCGCCAGATCAGGCTGTTCGACCGGCTGATCGATTGGGGGTGGTTCATCTGGATCACCAAGCCGATGTTCTACCTGATCGACACGCTGTACAAATTCTTCGGCAATTTCGGTCTGGCCATCCTTGCCACCACCGTCGTCGTCAAAACCCTCTTCTTCCCGCTCGCCAACAAATCCTATGCGTCGATGGCGAACATGAAGAAGGTGCAGCCCAAGATGCTCGAGATCCGCGAGAAATACGCGGACGACAAGATGAAGCAGCAACAGGCGATGATGGAGCTGTACAAGACCGAGAAGATCAATCCGCTCGCCGGCTGCTGGCCGGTGGCACTGCAGATCCCGGTGTTCTTCTCGCTCTACAAGGTGCTCTACATCACCATCGAGATGCGGCACGCGCCGTTCTTCGGCTGGATCCAGGATTTGGCCGCGCCCGATCCGACCTCGGTCTTCAACCTGTTCGGCCTGCTGCCCTTCGCGCCACCGGCATTCCTGCCGCATATGGGCGCCTGGGCGGTGGTCATGGGCATCACCATGTTCCTGCAGATGCGCATGAACCCGACGCCGCCGGATCCGACGCAAGCGCAGATCTTCACCTGGATGCCGGTGATCTTCACCTTCATGATGGGCAGCTTCCCGGCCGGCCTCGTCATCTACTGGGCCTGGAACAACACGCTGTCGATCCTGCAGCAGGGCGTGATCATGAAGCGCCAGGGCGCCAAGATCGAATTGTGGGACAATCTGACGGCATTGTTCCGAAAGAAACCCTCGCCGGCTGAATAGAAGGCGCTATTCCGGCAATCAAAGCCCCGGCTCGTCCGGGGTTTTTGTGGACGAGGCGCGCATCACGTTCCCGTGAGGCGCGAAACTTGCGGCGTGCAACCGGCGTGGCTGCTGCTTGTACCGCCAAGGCCGATCAACACCGATCAGCCCTAATCCGAAGACCGCTGTTTTTGATCCGTGACCCCGTCATGTCCATCGCGGGGATGCGGCTCGTGGGATGGGCATTCGCCTTTAAGTATCTGTTATTATTATTGTTTTTACTCTGCATCGAAACTTTCCCGCAATCGCCGCGTAACTCTTCCCGACAATCGAATCAACAATTGTCGCACCAGAAGGGTTCTCCAATGGCAAAGTCCATCCTCAAGGCATTATGCTTTTCCGCCGGCCTGGCTCTATCGGGCCTCGCAGCGACGACGGCCTATACGCTCGCCAATCCCGCCGTTGGCGGCGCTGCGATGCTGACCTCCAAGAACATCGTCGAGAACGCCCTCAACTCGCCGATCCACAAGACGCTGGTTGCCGCCGTCAAGGCCGCCGGCCTGGTCGACACGCTGGAAAGCGCGGGACCCTTCACGGTGTTTGCGCCGACCGATTCCGCCTTCAAGAAACTGCCGGCCGGCACCGTCGCCACGCTGGTGAAGCCCGAAAACAAGGACAAGCTGACCAAGATCCTGACCGCCCATGTCGTGGCCGGAAAGATCTCGGCCAAGGAGATGATGACCAAGGCCAAGGCGATGGGCGGCAAGTATGAGATGAAGACCGTTAGCGGCGACACGCTGATCGCCGAGGTCAAGGGCGGCTCGCTCTACATCGTCGACGAGTCCGGCGGCGCCGCCAAGGTGACGGTCGCCGACGTCAACCAGTCGAACGGCGTCATCCACGTCGTCAACAAGGTGCTGTTGCCGAAGTAACGGCTTTACGCAACAGGGAATGACGGCGGGCTGCGACGGGCTTTCTCGGTCTGCCTTCCCCACCTCACGAGGAGGTGCCATTCTTTTGAAGCCGTCTTCGACACCACCGGGGTCCTGCTTGTCCTTCGCAGGGCCCCGTTCTTTTGGGTTTCAGGGCGCCTTAGCCGACGGCGGCGGTCGACCTGATCGTGATCTGCCGCGGCACGAACTGAACATCGAAGCCCAGCAGGGCTCGCTCATCGGGCGATTGGTGCTATAGGGCGGATCACGCCATCTAGAATGGCGGCTTTAATTTGCGCCACTCTCGACGGATCTCGCCATGGACGGACCCAACCCAGACATCAAACACCCGATCCCGATGCACACCCGCGTCGGCTTCCTCAAGCCCCTGGTCACCGCGCCGAGTATCGAGATCGGCGAGTTCACCTACTATGACGATCCTGACGGACCGGACAAATTCGCCGAGCGATGCGTGCTGCATCATTATCCCTTCATCGGCGACAAGCTGATCATCGGCAAGTTCTGCGCCATCGCCGAGGGCGCGCGCTTCATCATGAACGGCGCCAACCATGCCATGTCCGGCTTTTCCACCTATCCGTTCAACATTTTCGGCCATGGCTGGGAGCAAGGCTTCGACCCGAAGACGTGGTCGCAGGAACTGCGCGGCGATACGGTGGTCGGCAATGATGTATGGATCGGCATGGATGCGGTGATCATGCCCGGCGTGTCGGTCGGCAATGGCGCCATCGTGGCGGCGAAATCGGTGGTGACGCATGATGTGCCGGCCTATGCGATCGTCGCCGGCAATGCGGCAAAGGTGGTGAAGATGCGTTTCGACGACAGGACGGTCAGGCGGCTGCTTTCCGTGGCGTGGTGGAACTGGCCGGTGGACAAGATCGGCCGCAACCTCAACGCCATTCGGGGCGCCGATATTTCCAGGCTGGAGGCAGCGATTTGAACGCGCTGGGCAACACCGTCATCGGCACCGACCTGTTCACCAAGGGGTGGATCTTCATCCGCGGCGTGCCGGCGATGAAGTTCCTGCCGCCGGAGGGGCCGCCTGAGATCGCCTTTGCCGGCCGCTCCAATGTCGGCAAGTCGTCGCTGATCAATGCGCTCGTCGGCCATAACGGGCTGGCGCGCACCTCCAACACGCCGGGCCGCACGCAGGAGCTCAACTATTTCGTGCCGGGCGGGTTTTCCGGCGAAGGCACCGACCTGCCGCCAATGGCGCTGGTCGACATGCCGGGCTACGGCTATGCCAGCGCGCCGAAGGAAAAGGTGGACGACTGGACCAAGCTGGTCTTCGACTATCTCAAGGGCCGCGTGACGCTGAAGCGGGTCTATGTGCTAATCGATTCCCGGCATGGCATCAAATCCAAGGACGACGAGGTGCTGTCGCTGCTCGACAAGGCGGCGGTGTCCTACCAGATCGTGCTGACCAAGACCGACAAGATCAAGGCCGCCGGCGTGCCGCGGCTGGTCGAAGAGACATTACTGAAGATCAAGAAGCGACCGGCGGCGTTTCCGTTCGTGCTCGCCACGTCGTCGGAAAAGGGCGAGGGTCTGGACGAACTGCGCGCGGCGATCGTGCTGGCGGCCAATGGCGGTTAAAAGCAACTCCGGGAAAAGTGTGAAGCGGTTTTCCGTCCGGAGTTGCGAAAAAAGACCTTTGGCTAACTAGGCCTTTGCCTTGGACTTCGCCTCGAGCGCGATCATCTGATGGCTTTCTTCCTCGGCAAGCTTTTCGGTGCCGTAGGACTTCAGGAACAGGCTGACGCCCGACCGCACGATGTGGTCGATTTCATCCTGGCTCGGCGCCTTGGTGCGGTAGGCGAAGATGCACTGGCGAAACAGGCCGGCGAGGCACAGTTCGGTGAATTGATAGGCGGCAAGATCGACATCATCGATCTTGAGCAGGCCGCGTTCGATGGCTGCATTGAGGAACTTGACCACCTTGTCGTGGCCGCGTTTGGGGCCGCGTTCGTAAAACCGCGCGCCCATGTCCGGTATCCTGTCGGAGGCGCCGATCACGGTGCGTTGCGCCTGGATGACCTTGGCCGAGGTGATCTTCATCGACAGCACCTTGCCGAATTTCACCAGCGTCTGGCGCAGATCGTCGGCGCGGTCGAGCATGTCGTACATGTTCTTGAAGATGGTGCCGCGCTCTTCCTCGATCAGCGCCTCGAACAGCTCTTCCTTGTTGGCGAAGTAGACATAGATCGTGCCCTTGGAGACGCCAGCCTCGCGGGTAATGTCGTTCATCGACGCCGCTTCGAAGCCCTTGTCGATGAACACGCGCCGCGCGCCCTCGATGATCTGGCTGCGCTTGACCGGATCCTGGCCCGCCGCCGGGCGGCCGCGACGCGCACTATCCAGCACATCGCACGGATCATTTTCGACGTCGGGTAACGTGTCGGCCATTAAAGTCACACCTCGCGAAATAATTCGAACCGAGCGGTTCGATTGCTCTTGATATGGGCCTGCTTTAGCGCTATGTCAACGTTCGCATCGAACCGAACGGTTCAGTATAACACATTTTCCTTATGTAGCTACGGTAGCGAGATATCATGTCCTCGAACACGCCAACCACCGCCGAAGTCCGCCCCTTTCCCAACGCCAAGGTCTCGCCGGTTATCGAAGCGCCGGAAGCGCCCATCAAGCCTGCCGCCGAAGTTTTGGCCGAGGTGCCGGCCAAGAAGAAGCGGTCGGCTCGCTCGTTCATGCTGCCGATCATCGGCCTCGCTCTGCTCAGCGCCGGCGCCTGGTATGGCTATAATTACTGGACCGACGGCCGGTTCCTGATCTCGACCGACGATGCCTATGTCCAGGCCGACATGTCGTTCGTCTCGCCGAAGATTTCCGGCTATGTCGATCAAGTCAAGGTCTCGGAGAACCAGCAGGTCAAGGCCGGCGATCCGCTGCTGACGATCGACGACGGCGACTACAGAATAGCCGTTGCCCAGGCGGAGGCGCAGATCGCCACGCTGGCCAAGACGCTCGACCGTATCGACGCGCAGACCAAGGCGGCGCAAGCTTCGCTGCAACAGGCGCAGGCGCAGAAGGTCGCCGACCAGGCGGCAGCCGACAACGCCGCTCGCGCCCAGCAGCGCGCCGCGCAACTGGTCAAGACGCATGTCGGCACACAGGCGCAACTGGACGATGCCCAGACCGCTCTCGACCAGGCCAATGCAGCCCTCGTCGGCGCCGACGCGCAGATTGCAGCCGCACAGGCCAATATCGGCGTGTTCGAAGCGCAGCGCGCCGAATCGGCCAGCACGCTGGCTTCGCTGCGGCTGAACCGCGACAAGGCCGCGCGCGATCTGTCCTTCACCGTGCTCAAGGCGCCTTATGACGGCGTCGTCGGCAACCGCTCGGTCGAGCAGGGCGACCTCGTCAGCCCCGGCCAGAAGCTCGCCGTCGTGGTGCCGCTGGACAAGCTCTACATCGTTGCCAACTTCAAGGAGACGCAGCTGGCCAAGCTGGTGCCCGGCGAGAAGGTGCGGGTCTCGGTGGACGCCACGGACGGCCATGATTTCGAAGGCACGGTGTCGTCGCTGGCGCCGGCTTCGGGTGCGGTGTTCTCGCTGCTGCCGCCGGAAAATGCCACCGGCAACTTCACCAAGGTGGTGCAGCGCATCCCGGTTCGCATCGACGTGCCGGCCGATGTGCTGAAGGCCGGCAGGCTGCGCGCCGGCCTGAGCGTCGTCGTCGCCGTCGACAGCCGCACGGCTCCGGCCGCGGCGAACTGAGCGGCCGCAAGGGGATAACGCCATGGCAACCGCAACCATAACAGCAGGAGCGGCCCCTGCCATGCCGGCGGTACCGACGACCATCTCGACGCGCCGCCTCATCGCCTTCCTGGCGATGGTGTTCGGCATGTTCATGGCGATCCTCGACATCCAGATCGTCTCAGCCTCGCTGGCCGAGATCCAGGCCGGCCTCAGCGCCAGTTCCGATGAAATCCCATGGGTGCAGACCGCCTATCTGATCGCCGAAGTGGTGATGATCCCGCTGTCGGGCTTCCTCAGCCGGATGCTGTCGACGCGCGTGCTGTTTGCAGGCGCCGCGGCCGGCTTCACGGCGGCCAGCGCGCTGGCCGCGACCGCCACCAACATCGACCAGATGATCGTCTACCGAGCCATCCAGGGCTTTATCGGCGGCGGCATGATCCCGAGCGTTTTCGCCGCCGCCTTCACCATCTTCCCCCCGTCGCGCCGCGCCATGGTGTCGCCGATGATCGGCCTGGTGGCGACGCTGGCGCCGACCATCGGCCCGACCGTCGGCGGCTATATCAGCCATGCCATGTCGTGGCACTGGCTGTTCCTCATCAATGTCATTCCAGGCATTCTGGTGACGGTCACGACCTGGACCCTGATCGATTTCGACAAGCCCAATCTCGGCCTGTTCAGCAAGTTCGACTGGTGGGGCCTTGCCGGCATGGCGGCGTTTCTCGGCTGCATGGAATATGTGCTCGAGGAAGGTCCGAACCATGACTGGCTGCAGGAACAGGCCGTGTTCATGTGCGCCATCATCATGGTTGTCGGTGCGGCGCTGTTCTTCTGGCGTGCCTTCACCGCCGAGGAGCCGATCGTCGATCTCAGGGCCTTCACCAACGTCAATTTCGCCTTCGGTTCGCTGTTCTCCTTCGTTATCGGCATCGGCCTGTACGGTCTGACCTATCTCTACCCGGTGTTCCTCGGACGCATCCGCGGCTACGATTCCTTGATGATCGGCGAAGCCCTGTTCGTCAGCGGCCTGGCGATGTTCGTCACTGCGCCGATTTCCGGCATCCTGTCGAGCAAGATGGATTTGCGCATCATGATGATGATCGGGCTGTTCGGTTTCGCTGCCGGCACATGGTGGATGACGCATCTGACCGCCGACTGGGATTTCTGGGAATTGCTGATCCCGCAGATCCTGCGCGGCAGCTCGATGATGCTGTGCATGGTGCCGATCAACAACATTGCGCTCGGCACCTTGCCGCCGGACCGGCTGAAGAACGCGTCGGGCCTGTTCAACCTGACCCGCAACCTCGGCGGTGCGGTCGGCCTTGCCGTCATCAACACCGTGCTGATCGATCGCAGCGCCTTCCACTACGCCAGGCTGGCCGAGCATGTGGAATGGGGCAGTGCGGCGGCGCAGACCAAGCTGCAGAACATGACGCTCGACTTCCAGCAGACTCCCGGCCTCGACGCCACCAAGGCGGCGATCTCCAAACTGTCGGGCATGGTCCAGCAGCAGGCGTCGCTGCTGTCGTTCATGGACGTGTTCACCATGCTGACCGTGCTGTTCGCGACCATGGCGGTCTTCACCCTGGTCATCGCCAAGCCGGCGCCGCCCGCGGGCAGCGGTGGCGGAGGCCATTGAGCGCGCCGGATCCCCCGCCTGGCGCCCTCATGTGTGACCCCGGAAATCACCCCCGATTTCCGGGGTCACGCTTAAGCATCGATCGTTGTCAAGCTCCTTGGTCGAGGCGGCCCAAACCATTTGGTCAGCGAGTCGGTTAGCCCGGCTGCTTCAGGGCCGCCGACCCAGGCCACATAACCGTCAGGCCGGACCAGCACTGCGCGTGGGGCTTCGACTGCCCCCAGCACCGGAAGCTCCCATGCGCCATCGTAGCTGGCGTCGACCAGCTGAATCCGCTCCACCCACTGGCCGATACCAAAAGCGCCGGGCTCACCAAGATTAAGCAGCAGCGGCCGAGCGTCGTGCAGCAGGGCGAAAACCGGCAGCGGACCGGCAGCGGTGACGAGGTCGAGATCCGGCATGCGACGCCCCAGCAGCGGATGCCCCTCGCCAAGATCGTAGTGGATGTCCAGGCCGGACAACATGCCGGCAAAACGCTTGCGCGGCTCTTCCATGCCGAGAAGTTCCGACACTGTATCGCGCAGCGCCTTGGTGCGCTCGTCTTCGCGACGGAGCACGACCGACGCCATGGTGTTTTTCATCACACGCGCGGCAATCGGGTGGCGCTCTGCCTGGTAGCTGTCGAGCAGGCTTTCGGGCGCAGTTTTCCTGACCACTTGGGCGAGCTTCCAGCCCAGATTGACCGCGTCCTGCACGCCGGTCTGCAGCCCCTGTCCACCGTCCGGTGGATGCACGTGCGCGGCGTCGCCTGCCAGCAGCACCCGCCCCTTGCGGTATGAGGCTGCCTGCCGGGTCATGTCGGTGAAGCGGGCCAGCGATGTTGGATTGTGGACGCCGTAATCGGTGCCGTAGACGGCAATGAGCGCCTCGCTGAGCTCATGCAATGTGGGCACGCCGCCGGCCCCGACCTCGCGTTCGGTCACCAGCACCCGCACCGTACCGTCTTCCAGTCTGCTGAGGCCGTGAATTCCGATGGCATCGCGGTGGATACCCCATTGCGGCTCTTCCGTTACCTCGATCTCGGCGATCAAATTGCTGGTTGTCGGCTCGGAACCGGGGAACTCGATGCCCGCCGCCTTGCGCACGAGGCTTCTGCCGCCGTCGCAGCCGACGAGATAATCGGCACGAAGCGACCCGCCATCGCTCAGCGCGACATCGACGCCGCCGCCATCCTGCACCAAGCCTGTCACCTCGCGGCCACGGTAGAACGTGACGCCAAGCTCCTCGACCCAGTCAGCAAGGATGCGCTCTATGTGCTTTTGCCACAGCGCCAGCCCGTAATTGTGGCGGGTGGGGAAGTCGCTGATATCAAGCGAAACGCCGACGAAGCCTGCGACCTGTGCGGTCTGGCCTTGCGACAGGAACCGATCGGCAATGCCGCGCTGGTCGAAGATCTCGATGGTGCGCGAATGCAGGCCGCCCGAGCGCGCGCCGGCGAGGTCCTGGTTCTCGCGCCGCTCGACGATGGCGACATCGATGCCGGCCAGGGAAAGCTCGCCGGCCAGCATCAACCCGGTCGGGCCGCCGCCGGCGATCACCACGGAATGGGATATTCGCGGCCGGTCCGCATCAACACCGTCGGTCGATTTGGCGGTCGATTTGGGCTCGCCGTCGCGAGCCCGTGCTTCAGTTCGTTGCATAGGTTCTGGCCCTCTCGTTAAGGGCTGCGGAATCTACGCATAAAAAGCCGTCTGCCAATTCTTGAAGTTGACTGTTTTCGCCCCATTTCAAGAGATAGGAGGCGGTCGTCACACCGGCGCCAAATCCCCAATCCCGCTAAAAGACGCCGAACGGTCAGGCAGTGGCCGGCTTGAAGCTGAGCGCCACGCCGTTGATGCAATGGCGCAGGCCGGTCGGCGCCGGGCCATCGTCGAAGACATGGCCGAGATGGCCGCCACAGCGGCGGCAGTGGACCTCGGTACGCGTCATGCCGAGCGAACGGTCCTCGGTCTTGCCGACGGCGTTGGCAATCTCCTGCCAGAAGCTCGGCCAGCCGGTGCCGGATTCGAACTTGGTCTCCGAGGAATAGACCGGCAGGTCGCAGCCGGCGCAGGCGAAAATGCCCTTGCGGTGCTCGTTGAGCAGCGGGCTGGTGCCGGGATATTCGGTGCCTTCCTTGCGCAGCACATTGAAGGCTTCATCCGACAGGATGGCGTGCCACTCGGCGTCGGTCTTGGTGACCTCGAAGGTTTCGGCAGCTCTGGCGGACTGGGTTCCGCCCAAGCGTAGCGTTGCCAAGGCGCCGGCGACGGCCGCAAAGGCGACGCCACTCAAAAGCAAGTCGCGACGGTGCATGACGGAAATCCTCCTGCGGATCATTTTGCCAGATTTGGCCGCCACTGGAAAATCAAAAGCCGGTGACGGTTGCCCTGCAAACCGAACGCTCCAAGCCGGCTCCGCGTTTTGTGGCGGACGGCGTGGAGCGCTCGGAAGATTGCGCGGCCCGCGAAGGGGGAGCCGCGCAATCAGAGAGCTTACCGCCTGTTCGTCGGCGGCAGGGGCTTTGTTACATCTTCGGCAGCAGGACCTTGTCGATGACGTGGATGACGCCGTTCGACTGCTCGACATCGGCGATCGTGACATTGGCGACATTGCCGTTCTCGTCGGCTACGGTGACCTTGCCGCCATCGGCCTTGAGCGACAGCTCGCAGCCGCCGACCGTCTTGACCTTGTGGGTGCCGCCATCGGCCTTGGCCATCGAGGCGACATCGGCGCCCATCGCCTTGGCGCCGATGACATGGCAGGTCAGGATCTTGGTGAGCTTGTCCTTGTTCTCGGGCTTGAGCAGCGACTCGACCGTGCCAGCCGGAAGCGCGGCGAAGGCCTCATTGGTCGGCGCGAAGACGGTGAACGGGCCGGCGCCCTGCAGCGTCTCGATCAGGCCGGCAGCCTTGACGGCGGCGACCAGTGTCGTGTGATCCTTCGAATTGACGGCGTTCTCGACGATGTTCTTGTTGGCGTACATGGCGGCGCCGCCAACCATCGGATTCTCGGCATAGGCGATTGTGGCGAGGGCGGAGACGGCAATGGTACCGGCGAGCAAAAGGGTGGCGATTCTACGCATAGTGTTCGAACTCCTCGGGGTTATTGTTTCCTCTTTCGGAACAGAGGAGATACGAAATAGAACTGCCTGAGTTTCCGCGCGCCGGGAAAAATTTCCTTTATTTTGTCGGCGAATTAATCTCCCAGATCGAACCTCTAATCTCCAGCAGCGTATCCAAAACGAAAACAGCGGAAGATGTACTTCCGCTGTCTTCATTGTCACGTCATGGTTTTACGATCTATCAGATGCCCTTCAGGTCGCCCGCGGCAACGACCGGTCCGGTCGGCTGTCCCGTCGTCGAACCGCCCGTCGGCTCGACGCTGACAGCAAGCACGGCGCCTTGCGCCAGCTTCTGCTGCACGGCCGGGGTAACCGGGATATGGGCGACCTGGCCGGCGGGGATGACGCCCATCGAGACCGGCGCATTCTTGCCTTCGATCATCCACAGTTCGAAGTCCTTGCCGGCGGCGCGTTCGCCCGAAACCAGCGACAGGCCGACATCGCGGCGGGAAGCGTCGTAGACGACAAGGTATTTGACATCGCTGCCTTCGGCAGCCAGCGAGGCGACGAGGCGCTCCTGCGGCACGACGACCGGCGACCTGACGTAAGGCACGGCGACATAGAGCACCAGGGCCGCGAGAGCCGCTGCGGTGAGGCCGCGCCAGAAGCTAAGGCTGGACCACAGGCTGCCGCTCGGGGCCGTCGTCGACGCCGCGGTGGAGGAGAACAGCCGGCGATCGATAGCCGGCTTGATGGTGGCCGGCGGCTCTACCTCAGCATAAGCGGCAGCCATCGGCGAGAGGTTTACTTCCCAGGAATCGACGAGACGGGCAAAGCCGGTCTCCGCGTCGATGCGTCCGGAGGCTATCTGGCGCTCATCCGCCGGCAGCACGCCGAGAACGTATTCGGCTGCGAGCAGGTCGTCGCCTCCACGTTCCGGTCCATTTTCTTCTGCCAGGGTCATCTTTCCAGACATTCTCTAAGTTTCAACAGGCTGCGGCGCAGCCATGTCCGCATCGTGTTGAGCGGAACCTTGTGACGTTCCGCGAGCTCGGCGTAACTTTCGCCGTTCAAATAAGCACCCCGAACGGCTTGCGCCCGGTCTTGTTCCAACTCTTCAAGGCACTGATAGATGCGCTCGGATTCACCGCCCGCAACAACCATAGCCTCTGGCCCCGGACCGGGGTCAGCCACGTCGAGCGCGGCATCGATATCGGCAGCGGGCTTGCGTCGCGACCGGATGCGATCAATCGCATGATTGCGTGCTATGGCCACCAGCCAGGAGATTGGGCTTAGATCGGAAACAGCGAAACGGTCCGCCTTCGTCCACACTTTGACGAAGACCTCTTGCAGCGCTTCTTCCGCATCTCCGCGATCCTTCAATACACGAAGGCACACGCCGAAAAGTTTCGCACTGGTTTGCCGGTAAAGCAGATCGAACGCAGTCCGATCCTTCATCGAGGTCCGGACAATCAGGGTGGAGATATCCTGAGGCGTCATACGGACAAGCTAAGCGATCACGATTTATTTGCAAAGGCAGAAATCTTGTTGTCCACGCAATCGATGTCCGCGCCCGATCGCCAGTAATCGCCGGTCGGTTGCCAAGGAAATCGGCTGTCGTTAGCCTCCCGCAGATAGGGGAACAGCAATGTCGGCCGAACGGATGCTGTGGGAGAACGATGCGACCGGCTTGGCAGAGCTGTTGCACAGAGGCGAGATCTCGCCGCCAGACCTTGTCGATGCTGCGATCGCGCGCGCCGAGGCAACCCGATCATTGCGCATCCGCCGCTTGCCTGAGGCGCCATGGACCCGAAGGGGGCCGACGAGCTCATCGAAAACCTGCTCGACAAATTGCATTTGACCCGTCTCTTAGAGATCAGATCCTTGTTTGGGCAATTGATGGACAAGAGCCTGTGGTTCACCACTGGCCGGCGATCCAGAATGTCAGCGGCCAGCCGTCGATCGCGCTGCCGGTCCATGTCACCGATGCCGGCCTGCCGCTCGGCATCCAGGCCGTCGGCCGCCCCGGCGACGAGCAGGACGCTTTTGTCGCTTGCTGCGCAGATGGAGAAGGTTTCCGGGTGGCTGACGCGGCGGGCGCCGCTCAAGGTGCCGGCCTGATCCGGCAGATTTCATCATCGTGATAGCAAAGCTGTTTGCGGCCTGGGCCAATTCCCGCTAAGACGCCGCCGTCCTTACCCACATCCAGGGAACCATGCCGATGACGGAGATCACCGCCACCGCCGAAATGCAGGCCGCCCTGCTCTCGCGGGCCCTGCCCTATATGCAGCGCTACGAGCACAAGACGGTGGTGGTGAAATATGGCGGTCATGCCATGGGCGATATCGAGCTCGGCAAGGCTTTCGCCCGTGACATCGCGCTGCTGAAGCAGTCCGGCGTCAACCCGATCGTCGTCCATGGCGGCGGGCCGCAGATCGGCGCCATGCTGGCCAAGATGGGCATCGAATCCAAGTTCGAAGGCGGACTGCGCGTCACGGATCAGAAGACGGTCGAAATCGTCGAGATGGTGCTGGCCGGTTCGATCAACAAGGAGATCGTCGCGCTGATCAACGCCGAGGGCGAATGGGCGATCGGCCTGTGCGGCAAGGACGGCAACATGGTGTTCGCCGAAAAGGCGCGCAAGACCATGATCGACCCGGATTCCAACATCGAGCGTGTGCTCGATCTCGGTTTCGTCGGCGAACCGGTCGAAGTCGACCGCACCCTGCTCGACCTGCTGGCGCGCTCCGAAATGATCCCGGTGCTGGCGCCGGTGGCGCCCGGCCGCGATGGCCATACCTACAACATCAATGCCGACACCTTCGCCGGCGCCATCGCCGGCGCCTGCCAGGCGACGCGCCTTTTGTTCCTGACCGACGTGCCCGGCGTGCTCGACAAGAACAAGAAGCTGATCCACGAGCTGACGGTGGCCGAAGCCAAGGCGCTGATCAAGGACGGCACGGTGTCGGGCGGCATGATCCCCAAAGTCGAGACCTGCATCGAGGCGATCGAGCGCGGCGTCGAAGGCGTCGTCATCCTCAACGGCAAGACGCCGCATGCGGTGCTTCTGGAACTGTTCACCGAACACGGCGCCGGCACGCTAATCGTGCCCTGATCGGCAACTGGCTTGGCGGCCAGTTGGTCGGCTGGCCAGCCCTTAGGCAGGCTGGGGCAGGCGCGCGATGACCTTTATCTCGAAGTCGAAGCCGGCTAACCAGTTGACGCCGACCGCCGTCCAATTGGTGTAGGGCGGTTCACCGAACACCTTCAGCCGAACGGCATCGATCACGGGCCATTGCGTTGCCGGATCGGTGTGGAAGGTGGTCACGTCGACTATATCGTCGAACGTGGCGCCCGCTGCTTTCAGCACTGCCGCGAGATTGTCGAAGGCAAGCTGGACCTGCTTTTCGAAGACAGGTTCGGGCGACCCGTCCTCGCGGCTGCCGACCTGGCCCGAGACAAACAAAAGATCGCCCGATGGGATTGCAGCAGAATAGCGATTGATCTCGTAGAGAGCCTGCCTGCCGGCAGGAAAGATCGCGTCACGTTTGGTCATTTTCACTCCATTGTCCGGGACACTCACATACGTCCCGTATGCATGAGGTGGGTACATACGCCGCGTATGTCAATACGCATACGGTACGTATCTATGAATGGCAGCGAGCCGGTCAGGTGCCGGCCGAGATCGCGACAGCCGCTTCGGCCGGCTTGAGCGGCGGGCGCATGACGACCATGGATTCCTCATCGGCATCCTGCGGCGCGCCCCAGAACTCAGCCAGCGTCGGACCATCCTTGAGGCGGCGGTCGCGGGCCAGGAAACCCCAGACCTCGCGGAACCACACGCGGCGGCCCATTTGGGTGTACCAGCGCATCGAATGGCGCTGTTCGGGATCGGGGTGGAAGAGAATGCGCGCCAGCGCCTTCGGCCGCGACTGCACCGCGACCTCGATCAGCTTGACCGAGAAGAACAGCATCCACGGTTTCAGCCGGGTCATCTGCAGCACCTGGTGCTTGTAGTCCCACAGCCGGGCATCCGTCTGGATCACCTTGCGGTCCTTGGCGATGCGGAAGAACGGCGTCCAGCGGTGCGGCGTGACATAGAGCGCCTGGATCTGGTCGGGGTCGTAGGCAAGCAGCTGGCGAAAGCCGCGCCACAGATCGCGAAAGGTCTCATCCTCGAACCCCGCCACCCAGGTCGCCATGGACAGTATGCCATGCTGGCGGAGCAGCCGGATCGCCTCGCGGTCGGATGAGGTGCTGCCGCCCTTGCGGATCAGTTGAAGCGTCTGCTGGTCGGTGTTTTCCATGCCGAGCAGCCAGCGGATGACGCCGGCCTTGCGATAGAGGTGCAGGATGTCGGCATCGCGCACGATGTCGTCGGCCCGGGTCGAGCCGACGATCAGCACCGGCACGTTCTCGGCGATCAGCGCATCGAGAAAGGCGCGCCAAACCTTCTTCGATACGGTCGGGTTTTCGTCGGCGAGGTTGATCAGTTCGACGCCGTGCTGGCGGTGCAGCCAGGCAATCTCCTGCGCAAATTTTTTGGGGTCGCGGTGCCGCCAGCGGGTCCAGAAACCGCGCTGGCCGCAATAGTTGCACAGATGCGGACAGCCCCGCGAAAACTGCATGACCACGGCGCGCTTGCCGCCCCAATAGCTGTAGCGGCGGTGATCGATCAGCTCCCAGCCGACGCGGTACTCGTCCAGATTGGCAGTGGTCCCGGCCGGCCGCGTCGCGAAGGGGCGGCCGAGATCGTCGCGATAGGCGATACCCGCGACATCGCCCAGCGGCCGGCGATTGTCCAGTGCCACGACCAGGGCAAGGATGGTTGCCTCGCCCTCGCCGCGCACGATGAAGTCGAAGACATCGCTCGCCGCCAATATGTCGCGCCAGTGATAGGTCGGGAACACGCCGCCATAGATCACCAGCGTCGCCGGCTCGAGCGCCTTGACCATGCGGGCGATCGCGAGCGCGGTGGGATGCGCCGAGGTCGAGCCGGAGTGGCCGATCAGGATGCAATCGGGCTGGCCGCTGAGCGCATCGCGCACCAGAGTTTCCAACGGCATCGGCCCGAATTCGGCATCGACCAGCCGGACTTTATGGCCGGCGTCGATAAGCGGGCCGCCCAGTGCCAGCAGGCCGAGCGGTGGCAGATGGTCATCGGGCACGCGGCTGCCGATGGCGGTGTGCGGCGGATTGATCAGCACGATGTTCATGACGGACCTTTGAGCGACGGTCCGCATGGCGTAGCCGGCGTTTCAGTTTCGCATTTGGGCTCCGTTCAGCAGTTTGCGTGCAGCTTTTCCGCAGAAATGGCGGTGCGTGTCCTACCGCCTGAGGTGGGCGAGCGGCACGTGGCCCGGGCCCTTGATGTTCTGCAGCACCAGCTGGGTGTGAACGTCGCGCACGCCGGCAAGGCGCATCAGGCGGTGCATGACGAAGGCGTTGAGTTCGTCGACCGACGGCACCATGACGTGCAGCAGGAAATCGTGGTCGCCGGTCATCGTCCAGCATGACGACACTTCGTCCATGCGTTGCACGGCGGCGATGAAGGTTTCGGGCGAACCGTCGCTGTGGCTGGTGAGCCGCACCTGGATGAACACCTCGACCATCAGGCCGACGGCGCGGCGGTTGAGCACGGCGGCAAAGCCCTTGATGATGCCGGCCTCCTGCAGCGCCTCGAAGCGGCGGGCGCAAGGCGTCGTCGACAGGCCGATCTCCTGCGCCAGTTCGGACACGGGCTTGCGTCCATCGCGCTGAAGCACATCCAGCATCTTGATCTCGAAATCGTCGAACTGAGGCATTTTCACTCTCTTTCAGCTTCTGCTTGGTGATTTTTACCTCAAATCATGGACCCAAGCCATCATCAAAGCTGAATTGCCTCGCCGGCCGCCGCTAGACTCTGCGGACAGATTCAAGTGTCACGATCAGGGGAGAAGAACCATGACGACGATGAGCGTTGCCGAATATGCCCGTGATTGCGCGGCGCAAGGCCTGCGTGGCGACTATTCAGTGTGCCGTTCCGATTTCACCGTGGCGCAGGGCTATGATTACAGCGCCGACGAACAGGCGGTGTGGCGCACGCTGTGCGACCGGCAGACCAAGCTGACGCAGAAGCTGGCGCACCATTCCTATCTCGATGGCGTCGCCGCACTCGGCCTGCTCGACAAGATCCCGGATTTCGGCGCGGTCTCAGACAGGCTGCGCAAGCTGACCGGCTGGGAAATCGTCGCCGTGCCTGGCCTCATCCCGGCCGCGCCCTTCTTCGACCATCTCGCCAACCGGCGCTTTCCGGTGACCAACTGGCTGCGCACCAAGGACGAGCTCGACTACATCGTCGAACCCGACATGTTCCACGACTTCTTCGGCCATGTGCCCATCCTGACACAGCCGGTGTTTGCCGACTTCATGCAGATGTATGGCGAAAAGGCTGAGAGCGTGATTGCGCTGGGCGGTGACGAGATGATCACCCGGCTCTACTGGTACACCGCCGAATACGGGCTGATACAGGAGGAGGGCCAGAAGCTGAAAGCTTTCGGCGCCGGGCTGATGTCGTCGTTCACCGAATTGCAGTTCGCCGTCGCGAGCCCGGACGCGCACCACGTGCCCTTCGACCTCGAAACGGTAATGCGCACCGGTTACGAGATCGACAAGTTCCAGCGCGCTTATTTCGTGCTGCCGTCCTTCGACGTGCTGCGCGATGCGTTCCGGACCGCCGATTTCAAGGCGATCGTTGCCCGCCGCAAGGGGCAGCCGACCCTGGATCCAGCGACGGTTTAGCAAATCCTGAAGGGTTTGCGCGGCACCTATCCCCACCCTTAATCCTCCCCACAAGGGGGAGGGAGATCTCGTTGGCGCTGATTTCCGAGGGTTTCGACACCAAGGCATGGGTAGCGCCGGTAGAAATCCTGTCGCGCCGTTCGCTTTTTTGACAATCAGACGGTGATGACTTCGTCACACCGGGGGGATGACTTCGTCACACCGTGATTACTTTGGTCAGATGGTCGCCTAGCCGGCAGGCAAGTGCGGTGATCGTCGTCGTCGGGTTGCATTCGCCCGACGTGCAGAATACCGAGGAACCGCCGACATAGAGATTGTCCATGCCGTGCACCTTGCAGTTGGCGTCGACCACGCTCTTGGTGACATCGGTGCCCATGCGCGTGCCGCCCATATGATGGTGGCCGGCCAGTTCCTCATCCGTCGGGTAGTCCTCGCCATTGGTCAGCCAGTCCATGATGCGGACGCGGCCGAGGTCCTTCTCGATCAGCGTCGTTCCGAACAGCTTGAGCCCCTCAAGGATGGTGCGGCGCTCCAACGGCGACTTCTTCCAGTGCAGCTCGATGCGCGGCACGCCGGCACGGTCGACATCGGTCTTCGACAATTCGATATGGTTCGAGGCCAGCGGCGCCTGTTCCCAGGCGACGTAGAGCTGGGCGGCGCAGCGCAGGTTCTGGCTGAGCTGGTAGGCGATCCATTCGGCGGCCTCGGGCGCGGTGCAGGCGAGGTCGGCAATCAGGCTCTTGACGCCGGCATAGGGCGTCTCGATCAGGCGTATGCCGAAATTCATGATCTGCAGCCGCTCCATGGCGGCGAGCGTCGGCGAGAAGAACGCCTCGTTGACGGCATCAACCTCGAACTCCCTGTAATCGGCCAGGATGGCATTGCCGCCCTCGAAGGTCGGGTGCTCCATCCAGTAGCGGCCAAGTGCCGTGGCGTTCGGCACCACGCCGCCATTCGAGCGCTGGTTCGACCATAGAAGCAGCCGCGAATTCTCCAGCCCGCCGGCGCAGACGATGAAATAATCGGCGCTGAAGGCGCCGGCATCCTTGCCGTTCGACCACAGCCTGGCGCCGGTCACTCGTTTGCCGTCCCCGGCAAGTTCGGTGGCATAGGTGTTGAGCACGAGCGCTATGTTCTTGCTCTTGTCGACCTCGTCGGAGAATTTCTCGCCAAATCGCACGGCCGGGCTCTTGATCAGCTGCACCCAGCGTATGTCGTCTGAAATCGGCACATCGGGCTTGAAGTCGGGAAGCTCGAGTATGTCGTGCACCTCGGACAGATAGGGCTCGATGTCGGTCCGGGCGATTGGCCAGCCGGTGTCCGGCGCCCATGCCTTGGGCTCAAAGTCCTGCTTGTCGAGCACGCGGCACCAGCCGGCCCAGTGGTTCGACGACCCGCCCATGAAGCGCAGCCGGGTGATGTCGAGATCGAAATATTGATCGCCGACCGTGGAGCCGCGGTAGAAATCCTGCGACTCGTCGCTGAATTCGCGTGCGCCGGCCTCCAGCACCACGACCGGAATGCCGGCGGCGCTGAGCTTTCTGGCAATGGTGGTGCCGGCCGGCCCGGAGCCGAGAATGCAGACCTTGGGCTTGAAATCCGAGGCTCGAAACGCCTCATAGCTGTCGAAGATCATGCCAGGTCGCTCCGCTTCAGGATCCAGCCATTGACCACGACGATCTCGTCGGGATCGGACGGGGGGCGGTCGCTGTCAGGCTGCTTGCGAAAAAGCTGTAGCGCCGGCATCGCAATCAGCGCCTGCACGATGGTGCGGCGCGATATTTTCCTGATGAAGAAACTCATGACACGTCTCTGGATGGGGGCTTCGATCCACGCATGGCGTTCCCTGAACGGCACACGTACCGGCCAGACATGCCATTCCCGTGCCAAGCCTTGCCTATAAACGAGTTACAACCCGGTAAACGGCGCAGTTGCGTGGAAACAATGTTGGCGATCCGTTAACAGCCCCACCACCAACACCTCAGGCAGCTTCGGAAATATCCCGGTCTAGGATCGACAAATTGCGGCCGCGGTGCTTGGCCTCGTAGAGCCGGCGGTCGGCGGCGCGCATCAGGTCCGAGACATCGGCATCTTGCGCACAGGTGATGCCGCCGATCGAGACGGTCAGCGGCACCGTGCGCTCGTCGACCGGACGAAAGCGGACCAGCTCGACTTCACGGCGGATGCGCTCGGCCACGCGCCGGGCTTCGGCTTCCGTAGCGCCGACCAGGAAGGCGCCGAACTCCTCACCGCCAATGCGGCCGAGCACGTCGCCGCTGCGGACGCCGCGCTCGATGGCGCTGGCGATCAACACCAGTGCGTCATCGCCGGTCAGATGGCCGAAACTGTCGTTGATCGCCTTGAAATGGTCGGCGTCGATGATCAGCAGCGCGCCGCGATCGGATTTGCGCCGCGAGCCGTCCAACGCGGCAAAGAAGCTCTCGCGGTTGAGCATGCCGGTCATGTCGTCGCGGCTCGCCTTCGCCGACAGGCGCCGATGCGCGGCGGCGAGCTGGGCATGCGCGCGGGCGAGATCGCGATGCGCGTTTTTCAGTCGGTCGCTCTGCCAGAAGGTGCTGGCGCAGGCGATCCAGGCGAGCGCCAGCGGGCACACCGTCGATGTCAGCCAGACAGTGCGGTCGACCGGAAAACCCATGGCGGGAACGATGATCAGCGTCAGCAAAAGCGAGATGGCTACCGAGCCGAATGCGACCGCGGCGGACTTTAAGACTATGCGACTCATCGCTGGCTCCCACTGAACCGTCTCTGTGCCAGCAAGCCCTGAAGGCCACCTTTCCGTGATGGCTAAAATTTGAATGGTGAGCCCATTTTTACAACTCTAGATGCACATAGGTTGTGGATAAGCTCTACATCAGAAAGGGGTTCGAACGGCAGATATTTCATGCCATAAGGACGCCATGACCACGCTGCCCGATCCCGCCCGCTTCGCCCATGTCACCGACTGGGTGTTCGACCTCGACAACACGCTTTATCCGCACCATTCGAATCTGTTTTCGCAGATCGACGTCAAGATGACGGCCTATGTCGGAGAACTGCTCACGCTGCCGCGCGAGGAAGCGCGCAAGCTGCAGAAGGAACTCTATCTCGAATATGGCACGACGCTGAACGGGCTGATGACGCGCCACGGCATCGACCCCGACGATTTTCTCGAAAAGGTGCACGACATCGACTATTCGTGGCTGGTGCCGGATCCGGTGCTGGGCACCGCCATCCGCCAGCTGCCCGGCCGCAAGTTCATCTTCACCAATGGCGACCGCAGGCACGCCGAGCGCACCGCGCGCCAGCTCGGCATACTCGACCATTTCGACGACATTTTCGATATCGTCGCCGCCGGGCTGACGCCGAAGCCGTCGCGGCAGACCTATGAGAAGTTTGCCGAACTGCACGCCGTCACCGGACACAATGCGGTGATGTTCGAGGATCTCGCCCGCAACCTCGAGGTGCCGAAATCACTGGGCATGACCACGGTGCTGGTGGTGCCGCGCAATTTCGAGCCGACCTTTGCCGAGATCTGGGAACGCGATCCGGCCAATGAGGACGACGTCGATTTCGTCACCGACGATCTCGCGACGTTTCTGACGGGGATAGTGGAGGGGGTAGAGGAATTGAGGAGCTGAAGAATTGAAGAACTGGTGAAAGGGAGACCGATCCGGACCTCCTTTTCCTCAATTCTTCAGTTCTTCAATTCCCGGTTCCCCTACTCCCCCAACTTGTAGAAGCGGCTGATGATCCCCCAGGCCTCGTCGGCGGTGTCGACAAAGTCGATGATATCCTGGTCGCCGGGCGTGATGGTGCCTTGTTCGGCCAGGAAATCGAGGTCGATCGCGCGCTGCCAGAACGCCTTGCCGAACAGGATCACCGGCACGCGCTCCATGCGGCCGGTCTGGATCAGCGTCAGCGTCTCGAAGAATTCGTCCATGGTGCCGAAGCCGCCCGGAAACACCGCGACGGCCTTGGCGCGCATGACGAAATGCATCTTGCGGATGGCGAAATAGTGGAAGTTGAAGCACAGCTCCGGGGTCACATAGGCGTTCGGCGCCTGCTCGTGCGGCAGGACGATGTTGAGGCCGATCGACGGCGCGCCGACATCGTCGGCGCCGCGATTTCCCGCCTCCATGACGCCTGGACCGCCGCCGGTGACGACGACGAATTCGCGGTAGTAGGACGTGGCCGATTGCTGTGAGCAGAGGCGGGCGAATTTGCGCGCCTCCTCGTAATATTTGCTGTTTTCCTCGAGGTTTTTCTTCTGCGTCTCGTTCTTGGCGGCCCAGGCCTCGCCGCCGGGCTCGGGAATACGCGCGCCGCCGAACAGGATGACCGTCGAGCGGATGCCGCGCTCGGCCAGGATCATTTCGGGCTTCAAGAGCTCAAGCTGCAAGCGCACAGCGCGCAATTCCCGGCGCGTCATGAAGTCGGGATCGTTCCAGGCCAGCCGGTAGGTTTCGGCGCGCGTCTGCGGCGTGTCGGGAACGCTTTTCGAGCGCTCCAGATCCTCGTCCGAATGCGGCAGCGGCGTCCATCCCGCCTTTTCCATAGGAGTCATATGCTTTCTACCCGTCCCAACAGTTCACTTGCGCCGTCCCATGGCGCACGCGCGATTGACCCCCAATACGCCTTAACATAGGGTCCGCGCGACTTTCAAAACAAGGTTAAGGCCGACGGCCTTAACAGCGTGGTAACGGAGCGAATTCATGTCGAAGCCTGATCTGGCCAGCCTCGAAAAGACGATCGAGAAGGCCTTCGAGGAGCGCGACACGATTTCGACCGCGACCCGGGGCGAAACGCGCGACGCCATCCAGTCCTCACTCGACCTGCTCGACCGTGGCACCGTGCGCGTTGCCGAGCGCCAGGCCGATGGCAAATGGCATGTCAACCAATGGCTGAAGAAGGCGGTGCTGCTCTCGTTCCGGCTCTATCCGATGGAGATCATCAAGGGCGGCCCCGGCCAGGCGGTCTGGTGGGACAAGGTGGCGTCGAAGTTCGACGGCTGGAGCGCGGTCGATTTCGAGAAGGCAGGCTTCCGCGCCGTGCCGTCTTCGATCGTGCGCCGCTCGGCCTATGTCGCGCCGGGCGCGGTGCTGATGCCGTCCTTCGTCAATGTCGGCGCCTATGTCGACAGCGGCACCATGGTCGACACCTGGGCCTCGGTCGGCTCCTGCGCCCAGATCGGCAAGAATGTGCACCTCTCGGGCGGCGTCGGCATCGGCGGGGTGCTGGAGCCGATGCAGGCCGGCCCAACCATCATCGAGGACAATTGCTTCATCGGCGCGCGCTCCGAAGTGGTCGAGGGCTGCATCGTGCGCGAAGGCTCGGTGCTCGGAATGGGTGTGTTCATCGGCCAGTCGACCAAGATCGTCGACCGCGCCACCGGCGAAGTGTTTTATGGCGAGGTGCCGCCGAATTCGGTCGTCGTCGCCGGCTCGATGCCGGGCAAGGCCTTTCCGAACAACGAGCCGGGCCCTGGCCTCTACTGCGCCGTCATCGTCAAGCGCGTCGATGCCAAGACCCGGTCGAAAACCTCGATCAACGAACTGCTGCGTGATTGATCCTGTCCGAGCAACCAGAGCGCTCCAGATTGCCCAACACACCACCACTTCCCTGGCTTTTCTTCAGCCTCTCAGGGCGCGTCAGCCCAAGTGCCTACGTGCTCGCCGGGCTGCTGCTGGTGCTTGCACAGTTTTTCCCGCTCTACCAGTTGTCGAGACTGGAACCCGGCACCGCAACCAGCCAGAACTGGGCACTTGTGTTCTGGGTCGTTTTGCTGATCTCGACATGGTCGAGCTTTGCGGTAACCGCAAAGCGGTTTCATGATTTCGGCAAGCCGACTTATTACGCGTTGATCTCTCTTATCATCGGCCCCATTCTTCTCATCGTTCTAGCGTGTTTCCGCGGTGACCCCGGTCCGAACCGCTACGGCAAACGCAGCAACGCGCCGGCTGAACCATGAGCGCCGACCGGATATCTCGCCATGCGCTACCGCACGCTTGATCCGAAACTGATCATCGACACCGCCGAGCGGCTGGAAGAGCGCGTCGCCGAGCGTTTTCCCGATGCCGGCCTGCGCGGCGTCGCCGCCGAACTGGTGTCGCTGTCGCGCGACCTGGCCAAGGCGGCGCAGGCGCTGGAAGCGCCGATCTGGTGGCTGCGCGGCGCCATCGTTGCCGCTGTTGCCGCCGGCGCGCTGATCTTCCTATTCGTCGGCACCATCCTGCCGCTCATCCATATCTCGCAGGCCGACGATGCGGTGCAGTCGGTGCAAGGCATCGAAGCCACGATCAACATGATGATCCTTGCCGTGCTCGGCCTGCTGGCGCTGATCCGCACCGAGGAGCGCATCAAGCGCAAGCGGGTGTTTCGCCAGTTGCATGGGTTGAGATCGCTGATCCATGTCATCGACATGCACCAGCTGACCAAGGATCCGGCAGCATTGTCCGCCAATTTCAGGCCGACCGCGCATTCGCCGGCTCGCATCACCAATGCCGCCGACCTGGCGCGCTACCTCGACTATTGCTCGGAAATGCTGTCGATCACCGGCAAGATCGCGGCGCTGTTTGCGCAGTCGGTCAATGACGATGTGGTCATCGACGGCGTCAACGACGTCGAGAACCTGGCGTCCAACCTGTCGCGCAAGATCTGGCAGAAGATCACGCTGATCGAGAACCACCCGGCGGCGCAGCCCCTGCCGGCGCCAGGCCCGGCGAGCAAAGCGCCGGCTCCGAGGCGCGCACCAAAGCTGTGACGCGGCGGGCCCACGCGCCTGTTTTCGGGCTATGCGGGCCAAGGCCCGAGGCTCGCGGCAAGTAGACTATCCAGTGACGGCTTCCGGCGTCAGCCCGGGTGAGCCGCGCTTTTCCCGCTCGGCCTGCCGCACCAGCGCGGTGACCCGCTTCAGCAGAGGCGCCGGCGTGCCGGCCTTTTCGGCGAGGCTCAGGACGGCCCCCTGCAGGTCACCGATCTCGGTCGGCCGACCGCGCTGGAGGTCGTCCCACATCGACGAGCGCGCCTGCGGGTCGATCGCGAGCATGCGGCGGGCGACCAGCCGGAACAGCCAGTCCGGCAGCCGGAGCAGTTTCGGCAGCAGGCCGGGACGCAAGCCGCCGATCCGCGCCGGCGCGATATGTAACGCCTTCATCGCCGCCAGGGCCTCGTCGATCTGACCGGCCAGGATCCGCCGCCAGCGGCGGTCGGCAAGTTCGCTCGCCAGCGGCAGGCCGGACAAGGCGACAAGCGCGTTGTTGAGGTTGATCAGCAGCTTGCCCCACTGAACGGCTTTCATGTCGGGATGGGTTTCCACGCCAAGCCCTTCGACATCGAGAAGGCCGGCAAGGCCGGTCACGCCAACTTCGATCATGACCTTGCCGTCGCTGGCGCGATGCACGTGAAGCGGCAAATTGCCTATGGCCGACTGGACGACATTGAACGGCACCATGCCGGCGAGCACAGTCCGTCCACCGAGCCCGGCGCGTAACCGGTCGGCATTGCCGACGCCGTTCTGCAGGCTGACCACCACGACATCGCCGCGCGCATGTCCGGCAACAAGCGACGCCATCTCGTCGGTAGCGCCGTTCTTGACCGTCACCAGCACCACGTCGGCGCTGGCGAGGGCAGCGGCGGGATCGGTGGTGACGGACTCCGGCCGGATGGATCGGTCGCGACCATCGACATCGGTGATGCGCAGGCCACCGCCCAGCAAGGCCGTCGCGATGCCTGGCCGCGCCAAAAACACCACCTTGAGTCCGGCCAGCGCCAGGCAACCGCCGACATAGCAGCCGATGCTGCCGGCGCCGGCAATGGCGATGGTCTTTTCGGCGTTGGCCATGCGATTATCTCGTGTTGGCCTGCACTATACGACAGGAAAACCATAATGTCGGCGGCAGGACCGGTCCTCATCTCTGGCCGTGACAGGCCTTTCGCTTTCGACTATCGCTTTGCCCATGAAACTGCCGACCGATCCCGCCGCCAACCTCGCGACCCTCATACGCTGCGCCTCCGTAACGCCCGCCGAGGGCGGCGCGCTGGCTGCCCTGGAAGGCATGCTGAAGCCGCTCGGCTTTTCCGTCGAACGCCCTGTGTTTTCCGAAGACGGCACCCCCGACATCGAGAACCTCTACGCGCGTCGCTCCGGCAACGGGCCGCATCTGATGTTTGCCGGCCATACCGACGTGGTGCCGGCGGGCGACGAGGCGTCGTGGACGCATCCGCCCTTCGCCGCCGAGATCGCCAAGGGCGAGATGTATGGCCGCGGCGCCGTCGACATGAAGGGCGGCATCGCCTGTTTCATCGCCGCCGTGGCGCGCCATGTCGAGAAAAAGGGTGGTCCGAAAGGCTCGGTCTCGCTGCTGATTACCGGCGACGAGGAGGGGCCGGCGATCAACGGGACGACAAAACTGCTCGACTGGGCGGCGGCCAAGGGCGAGAGATGGGACGCCGCGATCGTTGGCGAGCCGACCAATCCGGACACGCTCGGCGACATGATCAAGATCGGCCGGCGTGGCTCGATGTCGGGCAGTGTCACGGTCAACGGCCGCCAGGGCCATGTCGCCTATCCATTGCTCGCCGACAATCCGGTGCGCGGCCTGATCAGCCTGGTCGACGCCTTGCTGTCGCCCGTCTTCGACAAGGGCACGAAGGATTTTCAGCCGACCAATCTGGAAGTGACCTCGATCGATGTCGGCAACCCGGCGACCAATGTCATTCCGGCCAAGGCGACAGCCACCTTCAACATCCGCTTCAACGACACATGGACTGCCGAGACGGTGCAGGCCGAGATCCATAACCGCCTCGACCAGGCGGCGAAGCGCAAGAAATACCGGACCGGCAAGACGCCGGTCGACTACGAGCTGATCTGGCGCGACCGGCCGAGCCATGTCTTCCTGACGCGCGACGACAAGCTGATCGAGACGCTGCGCGGGTCGATCAAGGCGACAGTCGGCAAGGAGCCGGCGCTGTCCACCTCGGGCGGAACCTCGGATGCGCGTTTCATCAAGGACTATTGCCCGGTGGTCGAGTTCGGCCTGGTCGGCAAGACCATGCACATGGTCGACGAGCGCGTCGCACTGGCCGACCTCGAGACGCTGACCCAAATCTACCAGCGCTTCATCGATGACTGGTTCGAGCAGGGCTGATCATGCTTTCGGTTGACGAGACCTCTTCATCGCTTAACGGCGCCTGGCGGCTGATGCTCGGAAAGGCCGACGGCTTGCGGCTGCTCGACCTTTCGGCGGACGGCTTCTGGAATTCCTTCTTCGCCATCGTCGTCGCCGCGCCGGCGATGATCGTCGGGTGGGTCGGCACGGCCAACGAGATCGGCGATCCCAATGCGTTCGCCGGTCGGCTGGGCATGTTGGTTCGCCTGGCGACCGTCGACCTCGGCTCGTGGCTGCTGCCCCTGTTTGTGCTTGCCCTGGTCGCATCGCGCGCCGGCATTGGCGACCGCTTCGTCCACTATGTCGTCGCCAGCAACTGGGCGTCGGCGATCACCGCCTGGATGCTGCTGCCTTCAGCGCTGATCAGGCTTTTCCTGCCGTCCGGCAACCCGGTTGCCGAATTGGTGTGGCTGGTTCTGGTGGTGCTTTCGCTGGTACTCTCCTGGCGGATGACCAACGCCGCGATCGGCAAGGGCGCGGCTGTCGGCAGCGCCGTGTTCGCAGGCATGTTGGTGGTGTCTCTGGCCGTGTTGTTCGGCCTGGTGGCGCTGCTCGGCATCACTGTGCCGACCGCCGCTCCGGCCTAGAACTTTTCCGGATAGTCTACACCGACGAGAAAAAGCCCGTCGGGCGGCGCCACCTGGCCGCAGGCGGCGCGGTCTTGCGCCGCGAGCGCGGCCTTGAGGTCGGCGGCGGTCCAGCCGCCGTCGCCGACGCGTTTCAGCGAACCGACCATGGAGCGCACCTGGTTGTGCAGGAAAGAGCGCGCCGAGGCCCTGACTTCGATCAGGTCGCCCTGGCGGCTTACATCGAGCAGCTCCAGCGTCCGCACCGGACTGTTGGCCTGGCATTGCGTCGAGCGGAAGGTGGTAAAGTCATGTCGGCCGAGCAGGACTTTCGCCGCTTCGTGCATGGCGTCCGCATCGAGCCGCTTCGGCACCCACCAGACCTTGCCCTTTTCCATCGCTGCAGGCGCGCGCCGGTTGAGGATGCGGTAGAGATAGTGCCGTCCGCGGGCCGAGAAACGGGCGTCGAACTCATTGGGGACAACCGTCGCCTGCAGGATGGCGATGCGCGCGCCCGCCGCCTGCAGGTGCGCGTTGACGGCGTCGCGCACCTTGTCGTTTGGCCATGCCTTGGCGAGGTCGACATGCGCCACCTGGGCGGTCGCATGCACCCCGGCGTCGGTGCGGCCGGCGGCGCGTATCCGCACCGCCTCACCGCAGAATTTCTCGATCGCCTGCTCTATCGCCTGCTGCACCGAAGGCTGATCCGCCTGGTGTTGCCAGCCGGCGAAGAGGCTGCCGTCATATTCGATATCGAGACGAAAACGCGGCATACACCCTTCGTTCAGGCGGCGAGTGCGGTAAAGGCCTGGGCGTAGACCAGTTTGCCTTTTTCGGGTGCGTCACCCCAGGCCAGCGCCTGCAGCGCTTCGCCCTGATATTCGCTCTCGAACTTTTCGGCCCGCGCATGATTGTAGCCGAAGCGGCCGTAATAGGCCGGATCGCCCAACACAACGGCGAGCGTCTCGCCGGCATCCCTGAGGCGGATATGCGCCTCGCGGATCAGCGCACCGCCAATGCCCGAGCCGTGGAACGAAGGTTCCACCGCCAACGGCGCCAGCGCCACGGCTGCAAACTGCTTGCCGCCGTTCTGAACGAACAGCCTGGAAAACAGGATGTGGCCGACCACCTGGCCGTCTTCTTCCGCCACCAGTTCGACAACGGCGTCGCCGCCGGTGACCAGAGCGTCGACCAGCCCGGCCTCCGCCTGCTGGCCGAATGCGTGTTCCTCGACGAGGCGTATAGCCTCGCGGTCCCGCGGCGTCGCGCCGCGTATCGACATCATGCTCATGAGAACTTCATTCCTTTTTCGATCTTGGCCCCGCGCAGAAACTCCTGCGCGGCAGCAGGCTTTCCGCCCGCCCGTTGAACTTCGACCAGCCTGACCGCGCCCGACCCGCAGGCGACCGTCAGCCGGTCATCGAGAATTCCTCCCGACTCGCCCATGCTTTCAGAAAGCGTACCTTCCAAAAGCGTCGAGCGAAGCAGTTTCAGCCGTTCCGTGCGGCCGCCGATGTCGGCCTCGCACCAGGCGCCCGGGAATGGCGACAGGCCGCGAATGTGATTGTGGACCTCCGCAGCCGGGCGCGTCCAGTCCACACGTGTCTCCGACTTATCGATTTTCCTGGCGTAGGTCACCCTGTCAGCCGCCTGCAAAGTCGATGCCAGGGTATTTGTCTCCAATCGGGACAGCGCTTCCACCATCAGCGTGGCAGCAATATTCATCAAGCGGTCGTGCAGATCGCCGGCGGTCATGTCGGGCTCTATGGCGCATTTTTCAACCAGTGCCACCGGACCGGTGTCCAGGCCCTCTTCCATGCGCATCACCATCATGCCGGTTTCGACGTCGCCGGCCATAATGGCGCGCTGGATGGGAGCTGCACCACGCCAACGCGGCAAAAGCGAGGCGTGGCCGTTGAGGCAGCCGAGGCGCGGAGCCTCCAGAATACCCTTCGGCAACAGCAAACCATACGCGACGACGACCGCGACATCGGCACGCAACGCATGGAAAGCAGCTTGCTCGGCCTCGCCCTTCAGCGACAGCGGCGTGCGCACTTCGATGCCCAGCCGCTCAGCCTCGCGCTGCACCGGCGACGGTGTCAGCTCCAGCCCGCGGCGGCCCGCGGCGCGCGGCGGCTGGGTGTAGACGGCTGCTATCTCGTGCCCGGCCTCGGCAATCGCGCGCAGCACCGGCACCGAAAACTCCGGCGTGCCCATGAAGATGACGCGAAGCGGCATCTTCCCTATCCCACCAGCTTGCCCGGCGCCTTGTCCTTGGCGAGCTTCTTGAACTTCTTGACCACCATGTCGCGCTTCAGCTTCGAGATGTGGTCGATGAACAGCACACCGTTGAGATGGTCGATCTCGTGCTGCAGGCAGGTCGCCATCAGGCCTTCGGCCTCGATCTCCTGCAGCTTGCCGTCGCGGTCGAGATATTTCACGCGCACCGAGGCGGGACGCTCGACCTCGGCGTAATAGTCCGGGATCGACAGGCAGCCTTCCTCGTAGACCGAGCGAGCGTCGGCGCTTTCGAGGATTTCGGGATTGATGAAGACATGCGGCGCCGGCGGCTCGTCTTCCTTGGCGAGGTCGATGACCAGCATGCGCAGCGGCTCGCCGATCTGGATTGCGGCCAAGCCGATGCCCGGCGCATCATACATCGTCGCCAGCATGTCGTCGGCCAGTTTGCGCAAAGGCGCGTCGACGCGTTCGACCGGTTTGGAAACCTGGCGCAGGATAGGATCGGGAAGGATGATGAGCGGCTTGATCGACATGGCGCCTCACCTAAAACGTCGCAGGAGAAGCGTCAACCGGTGCGAATCGGTCTCGTTCACGTTTTGATCTGTGCCAGGTCTGCGAATCGGCTATGCTGGCGGGATGAACGACCTGAGCACCATCCTTTCCGAATCCGTTGCCCGGCTTGGCGCCACGACGATCACGCTCGGCCATGCACTGGCCCTCGGCGCGCTGGTGTTTCTCGGCCTGTTCCTGGCGCTTGTCGTGGCGCTGTGGCGATCGGCCAAGGCGCGCACCATCGCCGCGGCGGAAGCCGCCGACCACGCCCGCGACGCCGAGGCGCGGATGGCCGGCATTTTGCAAAGCCAGGCCGAGATGCAGGGCCGCATGGGCGCCATCGCCGACGTGTTCGGCGCAAGGCAGGCCGAACTCAACCAGTCGATCGGCCAGCGCCTCGACGCCATGACCGGCAGGCTCGGTCAAACCATGACCGAACAGACCAAATCGACGCATGAGAGCCTCGCCAAACTGCAGGAACGGCTGGCGGTCATCGACACCGCGCAAGGCAACATTCAGTCGCTGGCCGGCCAGGTCGTGCAATTGCAGGCGATCCTGTCCAACAAGCAGACGCGCGGCGCCTTCGGCCAGTCGCGCATGGAGGCGATCGTCGCCGACGGCCTTCCGATGGGCGCCTACGAGTTCCAGGCAACGCTGTCAAACGGCAGCCGTCCCGACTGCCTGGTCAGGATGCCGAACGGTGCGCCGCAGCTTGCCATCGACGCCAAGTTTCCGCTGGAAGCCTGGAACGCCATCCGCGCCGCCGATGGCGCCGAACAACAGAAGATCGCGGCCCAGGCTTTCCGCCGCGACATCGAAATTCACGTCCGCGATATCTCGGAAAAATACCTGATCCAGGGCGAGACGCAGGACACCGCCTTCATGTTCGTGCCGTCGGAATCGGTGTTCGCCGAAATCCACGAGAATTTCGACGCCGTGGTCCAGAAGGCGCACCGGGCGCGTGTCATCATCGTCTCGCCGTCGCTTTTGATGCTGTCGATCCAGGTCATCCAGGCCATCCTCAAGGACGCCCGCATGCGCGAACAGGCGCATCTGATCCAGGGCGAGGTGATCCGGCTGATGGAGGACGTCGCGCGCGTCGACGAACGCGTGCGCCGGTTGCAGACGCATTTTGGCCAGTCGGCCAAGGATATCGACGAGATACTGGTGTCGACGTCGAAGGTGACCAAGCGCGGCCAAAAGATCGAAGCGCTGGAGTTTGGCGAAAGCGAAGCCGAAGTGCGCGGTGGCGGCCCCGCCAAGGCCGAAGCCGGGGTGCGGGTGGCGGATTCCAAGACGGGGCAGCTCAGGCTACGTGTCGTCGAAGGCGACGATTAAAGCGCGTCGCGCTGAACGGATTCATACAACGCGCTTTAAAAGTCTTTGTTTTGATGCATGTCGTTGTCCCAGAACCGCGGCACACTTCTGGGCGCCATGCATTAGACCGTAGCCACGATCACGTGCGCCTGGATCTTGGCCGCAACCTCGCCGCTGCCGTGTCTGGCTGCAATCACGGACGCGGCGTGATCGGTTGCGGCTTCCAGTTTTCCTCTAGCCTCGATTTCGTTGCGAAGCGGAGTTCCCTGGCAATAGGCAACCGCCGGAAGGAGCGGCGAGGAGGCACGGCTTTGTTCGGCCCTCGTGTCGATCACCACACGGGAGAAACCTGCGGCTTCCAACTCGCCGCGGATCAATGCAGTGTCATTGTAGCCGTGCGGCGTGCGGGCGAGAAAGCGGGGCGGATCGTTCGGAAAAATCTCCGCAAGAGCATTCGTCACATCATTGGCGAATACATTCTCTTCGATGCGATCCCACACGTTGAACAGGAAATGGCCGCCGGTCTTCAGGACCCGCTTTGCTTCGCGATAGCCGGCGGCTCGGTCGGGAAAGAACATCGCGCCGAACTGACAGCAAACGAGATCGAAAGCCGCATCTTCGAACGGCAGCGCCAGAGCATCCGCCTGACGCCATTGTATGCGACTGTCGGGAGCTTGTCGCGAGGCCGCGTAGTCGAGCATAGGCTGGTTCAGGTCGGTCACGACATAGCTTGCGCCCGGAGACAGTTTTGGAGCCAATGCGCGGGTGACAACGCCGGTGCCGGCGGCGACTTCCAGGACGGCGCCGGGCGACAAGGACGCTGCCCGTCGTGCCAAATCCACGGCGAACGGCTCGAAGATCAACGGCACCATGTAGCGGTCGTAGTTTTCCGGAATCGAGCCGGCAAACACTTTGTCCGTTTCCGACATTGCTATCCCCGCCATCCGTTTGATGGGTAGCCTAGCACATTATTGGCTGGTTTGGGCCGCGTTTAACCGGGAGGCAGGTGCTACTGCGCCTCTACGATGCTTACGCCCTCGAATTCCGGAAGCCAGTGCAGGGCCGATCGGTGCCATTTCTGTTGGGTCGGAACGAGATCCTCGCGTTGCCGCGCGGTCCCCGCCCTGATCCCATAGACCTTCGGCCCGTCGCCAACCGACGTTGCGTAAAGATGCGAACCGCAGTCGCCGCAGAACGCCTGGGCACGCTTGGCGCCGCTCGATCCCGTCTTGATATAAACCTTCGGTGTGCCCTTTGTGATCCTATAATGATCCTCAGGCGCGGGAACAGTGACACGAAAGGCGGTACCGGTCAGTTGCTGGCAGTCGGTGCAATGACAGATAGAGGTCTTTTCCGGGTCGACGTCTGCTTCATAAGTTATGGCGCCGCAATGGCACCCACCATCGATTTTCATGGTTGATTCTCCGAAATCCGTCGGGTGATCTTAGCGGGACCAGGCGATGGGACCAACGGTGCACTGCTGGTCCAGAACTAGTCCGACGCCGCCTCGACCTGCTTGCGCCGGTGCTCCCACGTTCCGGTCGTCTGCGGCTTGACGAACAGTCTGGTGATCTCCGGCATTTCTTTTTTCAAGAGCGCCTCGATGCGCTCGACACAGGCTTCGATCTCAGGCGCCGTCAGATGGTCCTCGAATTCGATGCTCAGCCCAGCGACGATCTGTTGCGGGCCGAGATGGACGGTGAGAACGCCGTTGGCCCGCTGCACTGCCGGATCCTGCTGGGCGCTGGCCAGCACCTTGGCCTGCACTTCCGGCGAGGCGGGCTCACCGATGAGCAATCCCTTGCTTTCGCGCGCCAGAAAGATGGCGGTGGCGCCGAGGATCATCGCGATGCCGATCGAGGCGACGCCGTCGAGTTCGGGCATGTCGAGGAGTTCGGCCGCCAATATGCCGGCGAAGGCGACGAACAGACCGAGCAGGGCGGCGCTGTCCTCGAACAGGATCGTGTAGACGCTCGGATCCTTGCTCGATTGCACGGCCTGCAGCCAGCCTTGGTTGCCCTTCTGCTGGCGGAACTCCTTCAGCGCCACGTACCAGGAGCTGCCCTCGAACAGCATTGAGAGGCCCAGCACAATGTAGTTGATTTTGGGATTGGCGACCGGCTCAGGCGCCATGATGTGGACAACGCCTTCATAGAAGGACACGCCGGCGCCGAGCGCAAAGACGAGCAGGGCGACAATGAAGCTCCAGAAATACAGCTCGCGGCCATGGCCGAGCGGATGCGTGCGGTCCGGCGGACGGGCGGCGCGGTGCATGCCGTAGAGCAGCAGCCCGCCATTGCCGGTATCCACCAGCGAGTGCACGCCTTCCGACAGCATCGCCGAGCTGCCGGTGAAGAAGGCGGCGACGAATTTGGTAACAGCAATAGCTAGATTACCGGCGAGCGCCGCGTAGATGACCGTCTTCGGCCCGGCATGTGCTGCCATGCTGTCCCTCCAAGGAACCTGATGTAACGCCCCTGAGCTCCACAGGCATCACAACGCACGAATCGCCCGGTCGTTCAGGGTCTTGTAGGCCAGCTTGCGAAAAGACGCCCCTATTCGATGATCTCGTCCGTCCACACCTTGAAACCAGCCAGCGTGCCCGGTCCGAAGATGTGGGTGAGCGGCACGTCGGCGGCGTCGCGGCCCGACGCGATCAGGATGCGGCCGATGCGCGGCGAATTGTTGCGTGGATCGAAGACATGCCAGCGGCCGCCGAGATAGACCTCCATCCAGGCTGCGAAATCCATGCTCGCCCAAGGTTTGGGCAGGCCGATGTCGCTGATGTAGCCGGTGCAGTAGCGGGTCGGGATATTGAGCGCACGGCAGAAGGTGACCGCAAGGTGGGCAAAGTCGCGGCAGACGCCGCTTTGCTCGCGATAGGCTTCGGCCGCGGTGCGCGTCGGTCGGGCATTGCCGTAGCTGAAGACGATGTGGTTGTGGACGAAATCACAGACCGCCTGGACGCGGGCAATACCGAGCGGAGTGTGCCCGAACAGCCGCCAGGCTTCGCTGGCCAGCAGATCGCTCTCGCAAAAGCGGCTGGGCAACAGGAACAGCAATGTGTCCGACGGCAGGTCGCGCACCTCATGCTGCCAGGCCATCAGGTCGCCCATCTCGAAGGTACCGGGGTCGCGGATTACCGAATCGGTGCCGAAGGTGAAGCGTCCGGGCGGGGCGACGAAACGGTTGCACCAATTGCCGAAACTGTCGCGGTAGCTCTGGATCGGCACCGGCGGGTTGGAGGTCAGGAAATCCGGGCGCTCGAGATCGGAGGCCCTGGAGTAGTGGACGTTGAGCATCGCGATGAGCGGCGTTTCCTGCGGAAAATCGAAACTCATCTCGCTGCCGATGCGGATTCGCATTGTCGTCCTGACCGCACTTCCTGATCATCGCCGGGCGAAGGCATGGCCGATGCTGCAGTGCGAAGGCAACCATGGCACGGACCGGAATGGTTTACGAGCAAATTAGAAACCGGTTGAAAGCGGCCCGCCGGCGCCGGCGACGGACGCCCGCCCCCTTGCAGTCCGGCGTTTCTCTTGTTTCACTTGGCCTCCCAGCAACTGGAGGAACGAATCATGGCTAAAGGTGCGATGAAGGCGGGCAAGGAAGCTCGCAAGCCGAAAAAAGACGCCAAGAAGCCCGCCGCGGCTCCGGCACTCAAGGCGCCGCCCGTCAAGGCGATGAGGCTCAAGGAAAAGTAAGCCCGCCTTAGGTCGTCAATATCTTGGGACGGTTGAGATCCGGGCAAACCGTTTCGGCGCAGATTTTGACGCCGGCGGCATGAACGATGCTGCCGGCGTTTTGTTGATCGGACCGGCGCAGCCGCTTATACCGAAGCGGCGAGGACGACCTCGCGCCTTTCTCAAAAGTCCGGCCGGGACGGCCCGCCATGCTCATGGAATGGAGTGCATCCCGATGTCGTGGATTTTTCTGTTTTTCGCTGGTCTGTTCGAAATCGGCTGGGCGATCGGCCTCAAATACACCGACGGCTTCTCGAAGCCGTTGCCGACGGTGCTAACCGTCGCCTCGATGATCATCAGCCTGGGCCTGCTTGGCCTGGCGCTGAAGACGCTGCCCGTCGGCACGGCCTATGCGGTGTGGACCGGCATCGGCACGGTCGGCACGGCGCTGCTTGGCATCTGGCTGCTGGGCGAGCCTGCGACGGCCATCCGGCTCGCCTGCATTGCGCTCATCGTCTGCGGCATTATGGGGCTGAAGCTCGCCGCCTGAGCTCCGAGGCATCAAACCCTTAAATTAGGCAAACGCCTTCAGGGCCGCTGCAAGGCGACCCTGATGTCCGATCGTTTCGATCGAAGCGTTAGCGGGCGGAGAAGCCCGGAGGCGTCCTGCCGGTACGCTGCTTGCGCGCCGCATAGCGTGCGTCGCGCTTGGCCTTGCGTTCGGCTTCGTCGGCCAGCAAACGGGCGATGCGCTCGTTTTCTTCGGCTTCCTTGATCTTCGCTTCAGCCTGCGCTGCCTCTTCGGCCGCAATACGCGCCGCTTCGGCTGCTGCCTCGCGCTCGGCCTTCTCGACCGCCTCGCGTGCCAGCTTTTCCTGCTTCAGCCTGGCCTTTTCGGCCTCGCGTATCTCGCGAGCCTCAAGAATCGCCTTGCGTTCGGCCTGTTTGGCCAGAACCGCAGGATCATCAGCCGCCGGCTTTGACTTGAAGCGCTCCAGAAGCGCCTTCTTTGCCTCGTTCGCGGCATTGCGCCGCTCGAAAATGTCTTTTTCCCTGTAGATAGCCAAGTCCACTTCCCTGAAGTCAATTCGCGACGCTTACATACGCGCGAAAACCGAGAGTTCAAGCGCCAAAACGGTATGCCAGCCATGAAAGTTTATGCTGTTGCAGCCGGGAGACGCGTTTTCCCTGAAACAAAGCCGGCCGAAACCGACATGCACTGTTCACCATCCGCCCCTCTGGCGGCCGGGGCGGCTCGCCGCTACCTCTAGCGGCAAATCAGAACATTTGGATGACATGCCATGGAACTCGGTCTCTACACTTTCGCCGACGTCAGCCCGGAGCCCGGCCCCGGCGCGATCGGCCCGCATCAGCGACTACGCAATCTGATCGAGGAGGTCGAGCTGGCCGACCAGGTCGGCCTCGACGTCTTTGGTCTGGGCGAACATCACCGCCCCGACTATGCCGCGTCCGCGCCGGTGGTGGCGCTGGCCGCTGCCGCCGAACGCACCAAGCGCATCAAGCTGACCAGCGCGGTCACCGTGCTGTCCTCCGACGATCCGGTGCGCGTCTTCCAGCAGTTCGCAACGCTCGACCTTTTGTCGGGCGGCCGGGCCGAGATCATGGCCGGGCGCGGCTCGTTCATCGAATCCTTCCCGCTGTTCGGCTACAATCTCGAGGACTATGACGAGTTGTTCGCCGAAAAGCTCGATTTGCTGCTGGCCATACGCGACAGCGTCAAAGTCACCTGGTCCGGCAATCTGCGCGCGTCGATCAATGACCGCGGCGTCTATCCGCGGCCGCTGCAGGACAAATTGCCGATCTGGATCGCAATAGGTGGAACGCCGCAATCTGCGGCGCGCGCGGGCGTGCTCGGTTTGCCGCTGGCACTGGCCATCATCGGCGGCGAGCCGGCGCGGTTTGCACCGCTGTTCGACATTTATCGCGATGCCGCAAGGCGGGCCGGTACCGACCCCTCGGGCCTTGCCACCAGCATCAATGTGCACGGCTTCATCGCCGGCACCACTGAACAGGCGGCCGACGATTTCTATGGCCCGCAGGCCGAAGTGATGAACCGCATCGGCCGCGAGCGCGGCTGGGGCCCGACCTCGCGGGCGCATTTCGATCAGTCGCGTGGTCCGAACGGCGCGCTGTTCGTCGGCGATCCGGAGCAGGTGGCGGAAAAGATCGTCGCCCAGCACAAGATCTTCAACAATGACCGCTTCCTGCTGCAGATGGCGATCGGCGCCATGCCGCACGCCAAGATCATGAAGGCGATCGAACTGTACGGCACCAAGGTGGCGCCGATCGTACGCAAGGAGACCGCCAAGCCCGGCGTCGCCGTCGCAGCGCCAGCCGCCTGAGCGACGGGCGGCCCGGATTGAGGGCCTTGCCGGCTAACGGAACCTTGGGCTTGCAGAGGCGTTTCCGTCAGGGGAAAGCACCAATTGCGGTGCGCCGCTGAGGGAAAATCATGAAAGCCGAACCCGCCGCTTTGGGTGCTGGCCTTGCCGAGACCGAAGAGGCGAGAGTTGTGGCGCGTGCCGACACGCATCTGATGCGTTCGCTGCTCATCGGGATCTTCCTGTTCATGGCCATCTACGCGCTGTATTTCGCGCGTGCTTTCTTCATGCCGGTCATCCTCGCCTTCCTGCTGACGCTGACGCTGACACCAATCGTGCGCTTCCTGCGCAAGCGCGGCATTCCGGAAGTGGTTTCGGCGACAATGTTGGTCGTGCTGTCGATCTGCGTCTTCGGCGTTGCCGGCTATCTGCTCAGCGGCCCGGTCATCGACCTTCTCAACAACACCTCGTCGATCGGCCAACAACTTACCGAACGGCTGGCGCAATTGCGGCGTCCGCTCGAGAGGATCATGCAGATCTCGCATCAGATCGAACAGATGACGGAGACCTCGCAGGAGCCGGGCATCCAGAAGGTGGCGATGGCGCAGTCCGGCGTCCTGTCGGCCGCCGCCAGCAACGTCCTGTCGGCGGGGACAAGCCTGACCATCATCTTCGTGCTGTCACTGTTCCTGCTGGCGTCGGGCACGATGTTCTATGAGAAGATCATCCAGTCCTTCGCCAGCCTCAGCGAGAAGAAGCGGGCCTTGCGCGTCGTCTATGACGTCGAGCGCGAAATCTCGCATTATCTGCTCACCGTCACCGTCATCAATGCCGGTCTCGGCGCGGTTATCGGCCTTGGCCTGTGGGCGCTCGGCATGCCCAACCCGCTCGTCTGGGGAACGATGGCGGCGCTGCTCAACTTCCTGCCCTATGTCGGCGCGCTGATCACCATCGTGCTGGTCAGCGTCATTGCGATGATCAGCTTCGACTCGATCACCTACGCCCTTTTGGCGCCGGGCTTCGTGCTTTTGTGCGACATCGTCGAAGGCCAGTTCGTTACGCCGATGGTTGTCGGCCGACGCCTCGAGATCAACGCCGTGGCGATCTTCATCGCCATCGCCTTCTGGTCCTGGCTTTGGGGCTTTGTCGGCGCGCTGATGGCGGTGCCGCTGCTGGTCGTCGTCAAAGTGTTCTGCGATCATTTCGATGGCCTCAGCCATGTCGGCAATTTTCTCGCCGCACAGCAGACGGCCGTGGTGGAGGAGGAAGCGGCCGAAGAGAACGGAAAGGCCGCGCCATAAGCTTGCCGCGCCTGTCCGTCATCTCGCATTTTTGTCTTCAGGCGGAGTGCCTATATCGAGCCGGTCAACCCGGACCCTCCGATGAACGATGCCTCCTTCGACCTCGACGCCTATTTCGACCGCATCGGCTATCGCGGCCCGATCGATGCTCCGCTCGGCACGCTGAGCGCGTCGCATCGCCAGCATCCGCAGGCGATCCCGTTCGAGAATATGGACCCGCTGCTTGGCACCAGCTCGACATCCTCATTCCCGACCGCGCCTTCGAAACCAGGGTCAGGCAGTTGAACATCGTAAAGGCTTGAGGCCCATGACCGCACTTTCCGTTCTCGACCTGTCGCCGATCGTCGAAGGCAGCGACGCCTCGCAATCGCTGGCAAATTCGCTCGACCTGGCCCGCCATGCCGAGCGGCTCGGCTACAAGCGCTACTGGCTGGCCGAGCACCACAACATGCCGGGCATCGCCAGCGCGGCGACCGCCGTCGTCATCGCCCATGTCGCCGACGGCACCAAGACCATCCGCGTCGGCGCCGGCGGCATCATGCTGCCCAACCATGCGCCGCTGGTGATTGCCGAGCAGTTCGGCACGCTGGCGGCACTGCACCCCGGCCGCATCGACCTCGGCCTCGGCCGGGCGCCCGGCACCGACATGGGAACGGCGCGTGCGCTGCGCCGCAATCTCGAGGCGTCAGACAATTTCCCCCAGGATGTCGTCGAGCTGATGGGCTATTTCCAGCCGGCCGCGGAAGGCCAGCGTATCCACGCCGTGCCCGGCGAAGGCCAGAAGGTGCCGGTCTGGATCCTCGGTTCCAGCCTCTATGGCGCGCAGCTCGCCGCCATGCTCGGCCTGCCCTATGCATTCGCCTCGCATTTCGCGCCGGCCGAACTGGACCATGCGCTGGAGATCTACCGTTCGCGCTTCCAGCCTTCGGAACAGCTGGACAAGCCCTATGTCATGCTCGGCCTCAATGTTTTCGCCGCACCAACCGACTCTGAGGCCAAACTGCTGTTCACCTCGCTGCAGCAGGCCTTCGTCAATCTGCGCACCGGGCGGGCCGGCCGCCTGCCGCCGCCGGTCGAGGGCTATGACCAGACGCTCGAGCCGATGGCAAAAACCATGATTTCGCAGGCGCTGTCCTGCGCCGTCGTCGGCTCTCCCGAAACCGTCCGGCAAGGCATAGACGCGTTCGTGCGCCGCACCGGCGCAGACGAGCTGATGGTGACCGCGCAGATCTTCGACCATGCGGCACGCGTGCGCTCGTTCGAAATCCTGGCCGAGGCGCATAAATCGCTGTCGCAGGCCGCGTGACGCTTTTGCCTGTGTCTGCTGTGGGCAGGCGCCTTCCTCAGCCAGGAGCCGCCTCTCTCACGCATAGGTGACGTTTTCTTGTGGTTTCGAAGCCCTGACTGGGCGCTTCGCCGGGGGATCGGGCAGATCCTGGGGTTTTGAGCGCGGTTTGAGCACATCCGGGCCGCCGGGCGGCTGTTCAAAGGCGCCAAGCGCGGCGCGGTGGATGCCATGCGCAGAATGCTTGCGCCCGATGCCGCCTGTTCTTATATACGCGCCAAGCCGCCCAGTGCCGGAATGCCGGTTGCCGGAGCGGAATTTCTTGTGAACAGGGGCTTTCGTCGGAACGCCTTACGGGTCCTGAGAGCCTGCTTAGCGGAGAGACTAGAAAAATGGCAAAAGTAATCGGTATCGATCTCGGCACCACCAACTCCTGCATCGCCATCATGGATGGCAAGGAGCCCAAGGTCATTGAAAATGCGGAAGGCGCGCGCACGACGCCTTCCATCGTCGCCATCTCGGGCGACGGCGAACGTCTCGTCGGCCAGCCGGCCAAGCGCCAGGCGGTCACCAATCCTGAAAACACCATCTTTGCGGTCAAGCGCCTGATCGGCCGCCGCTATGACGACCCGGTGACGGAGAAGGACAAGAAGCTTGTCCCCTACAAGATCGTCAAGGGCGACAATGGCGATGCCTGGGTCGAGGCCGGCGGCAAGAAGCAGTCGCCCAGCCAGATCTCGGCCATGATCCTGCAGAAGATGAAGGAAACGGCGGAGGCCTATCTCGGCGAGAAGGTCGAGAAGGCGGTCATCACCGTTCCGGCCTATTTCAACGACGCCCAGCGCCAGGCCACCAAGGACGCCGGCAAGATCGCCGGCCTTGAGGTGCTGCGCATCATCAACGAGCCGACGGCTGCAGCACTTGCCTACGGCCTCGACAAGAAGGATGGCAAGACCATTGCCGTCTATGACCTTGGCGGCGGCACGTTCGACATTTCGGTGCTCGAAATCGGCGACGGCGTGTTCGAAGTGAAGTCGACCAATGGCGACACCTTCCTCGGCGGCGAGGATTTCGACATGCGTCTCGTCGAATACCTGGCGGCCGAGTTCAAGAAGGAACAGGGCATCGACCTGAAGAACGACAAGCTTGCGCTGCAGCGCCTCAAGGAGGCGGCTGAAAAGGCCAAGATCGAGCTGTCGTCGACGACGCAGACGGAAATCAACCTGCCCTTCATCACCGCCGACGCGACCGGCCCCAAGCACCTGACGCTGAAGCTGACCCGTGCCAAGTTCGAGCAGCTGGTCGACGATCTCGTCCAGCGCACCATCGAGCCCTGCAAGGCGGCGCTCAAGGATGCCGGGCTGAAGGCTGGCGAGATCGACGAAGTGGTCCTGGTCGGCGGCATGACCCGCATGCCCAAGATCCAGGAGATCGTGAAGCAGTTCTTCGGCAAGGAGCCGCACAAGGGTGTCAACCCGGATGAAGTCGTCGCTTTGGGCGCCGCCATCCAGGCCGGCGTGCTGCAGGGCGACGTGAAGGACGTGCTGCTGCTCGACGTGACGCCGCTGTCGCTCGGCATCGAGACGCTGGGTGGCGTGTTCACCCGCCTGATCGAACGCAACACGACCATCCCGACCAAGAAGAGCCAGGTGTTCTCGACCGCTGAAGACAGTCAGTCGGCCGTGACCATCCGCGTCTTCCAGGGCGAGCGTGAAATGGCTGCCGACAACAAGGCGCTCGGCCAGTTCGACCTGGTCGGCATTCCGCCGGCGCCGCGCGGCGTGCCGCAGATCGAGGTCACTTTCGACATCGACGCCAACGGCATCGTCAACGTTTCGGCCAAGGACAAGGGCACCGGCAAGGAGCACCAGATCCGCATCCAGGCCTCTGGTGGCCTTTCGGACGCCGACATCGAGAAGATGGTCAAGGACGCCGAAGCCAATGCCGAGACCGACAAGCAGCGGCGTGCTTTGGTCGAGGCCCGCAACCAGGCCGAGGCGCTGGTGCACTCCTCCGAGAAGTCGCTGAAGGAATATGGCAACAAGGTTTCGGAAACCGAGCGCACGGCGATATCGGAGGCTATCACGGCGCTGAAGGCTGCTGCCGAAGGCGACGATGCCGCCGACATCGAGGCCAAGTCGCAGACGCTTGCCGAAGCATCCATGAAGCTCGGCCAGGCCATGTACGAAGCTTCGCAGAAGGAAGCGGCGGAAGCCGACGCCAAGGCGGACGCGGCCAAGGATAGCGACGTGGTCGACGCCGATTTCGAGGAAATCGACGAAAACGACGAGAAGAAGAAGTCGGCCTGACCGGTTGACGGCAAATAAAGCGGAAAGCCCGGCGCAAAGCCGGGCTTTTTTGCAACCCTCGCTGAAAAAGTGCGGGCCTTGCCGAAAAAGTCACTGAAAAACACAGGCACAAGCGCGCCGGCCCTAGCATCCGGGCAGCACCGCTCCTAAATCGAGACAACGTGCCGGCAAACGACGCAACATGCATCAAGACGTTGAGCATCCGGACTGCGGGAAAAGATGAAAGCTGATTTCTACGAGACGCTGGGCGTGCAAAAGGGCGCCGACGAGAAGGAGCTCAAGAGCGCTTTCCGCAAGCTGGCCATGCAGTTCCATCCCGACCGCAATCCCGGCGATCACTCATGCGAGCATAAGTTCAAGGAAATCAACGAAGCCTACGAAACGCTGAAGGACCCGCAGAAGCGCGCGGCCTATGACCGTTTCGGTCACGCCGCCTTCGAGCAGGGCGGCATGAATGGCGGCGCGCAAGGTTTTGGCGCCGGCGGCTTCGCCGACATTTTCGAAGATATTTTCGGCGACATGATGGGCGGGCGCCAGCGCCGCTCGTCGGGCGGCCGCGAACGCGGCGCCGATTTGCGCTACAATATGGAAATCACGCTGGAAGAAGCGTTTGCCGGCAAGACCGCGCAAATCCGCGTGCCGGCCTCGATCTCATGCACGGAATGCTCCGGGACCGGCGCCAAGCCCGGCACCCAGCCGGTGACCTGCTCGATGTGCCATGGCCACGGCAAGGTACGAGCGACGCAAGGCTTCTTCTCGATCGAGCGTACCTGCCCGCAATGCCAAGGCCGCGGCCAGACGATCAAGGACCCGTGCCCGAAATGCGCCGGCCAGGGCCGCGTCACCGAGGAACGCTCGCTGTCGGTCAATATCCCGGCCGGCATCGAGGACGGCACCCGCATCCGGCTTGCCAATGAGGGCGAGGCGGGCCTGCGCGGCGGCCCATCGGGCGACCTCTATATTTTCCTGGCGGTGAAGCCGCATGAATTCTTCCAGCGCGACGGCGCCGATCTCTACTGCAAGGTGCCGATATCGATGACGACGGCCGCCCTTGGCGGCTCGTTCGAGGTGACGACGCTGGACGGCAGTCAGACCAAGGTGAAAGTGACCGAAGGCACGCAGAACGGCCGCCAGTTCCGCCTCAAGGGCAAGGGCATGCCGGTGCTGCGCCAGCCCAATGTCGGCGACCTCTATATCCAGACCGCGGTCGAAACGCCGCAAAACCTGTCGCGCCGCCAGCGCGAGTTGCTGGAAGAGTTCGAGCAGCTGTCGTCGAAGGACAATTCGCCCCAGTCGAGCGGCTTTTTCGCCCGCATGAAGGACTTTTTCGAATCCTTCGGCGAGCACTGAACCCAAGCCAAGGCCGCCACGCTTCCCGAACGTCATCAACATCTTATGCCAGATCGCGCCTTGCCTTGGACCTGTTAGCTGCTAAGTAGCGTTCGGGGAGTGTTGAGGAGAACTTGCATGGCACGTGGTCCGGGATTGCGGAAGGCGCTGGCGGAAAAGTTCGACGACGAACTCAAATTCTTCAAAGGCTGGATCGACAAGCCGAAGTCGGTCGGTTCGATCGTGCCGACAAGCTCCGTCACCGCCCGCAAGATGGCTTCCATCGTCAATCCGAAGTCCGGCCTGCCGGTGCTTGAAGTCGGCCCCGGCACAGGCGTCATCACGCGTGCAATCCTCGCCCAGGGCGTTAAGCCCGAAAACCTCTACGCGGTCGAATATTCCACCGATTTCGTGCGCCATCTGCGCCAGCTCTATCCCGGCGTCAACGTCATCGAGGGCGATGCCTTCAATCTCAACGCCACGCTTGGCGAGAAGAGCGGTATGGTTTTCGATTCCGTCGTCTCCGGCGTGCCGCTGCTCAATTTCCCGGTCGCACAGCGGATCGCCTATATTGAAAGCCTGCTAGACCGCATCCCGGTTGGACGGCCGATCGTGCAGCTGACCTATGGGCCGTTGTCGCCGATCCCGCCCGGCCGCGGCAATTACACGGTCAAGCATTTCGACTTCATCTTCCGCAACATCCCGCCGACGCAGCTGTGGATCTACCGGCGGGAAGCGCATTAGCTGGTATTGGGGGCGGGAGAAGTCTCTGGCGCCTTGTAGAGGATCGACGTCTCCCGAAGGAAGCTCGATTGAGGGTCGATCCACATCCTTGACTGTTATCCGCCTCGCAAACTCGTGGCGACTTCTCTGATCGCCGCGCACATGGCCCGCACGGCCGTTGCTTCGGCGCTGCTGGAGAACAGAAGCAGCAGAGGCCGACGCGCACGCGGCTCCAGAGGACGCCTCGCGACGGTTCGCTGCCAATCGGCCGGAAACGCCAGGCCTGGCGCAATCGACAAACCGCGCCCGGCCCCAACCAGAGCAAGCAGCGCCGCCATATCGCTCGCCGACAGGATGACAACTGGCGCAACGCCAAAATCCTGGAACAATTCGGCAAGCATTGGTCCGCAGCCGCCGCTCGACATGATGAATGGCTGGCCGTCGAGAGCGCGGATCGGAAATGACCCGCCTTGGACTGAGTTCTTTTGCGATGACGCCACAAAGAGTTCGTCGTCGACAAGTTCCTCGGCTTGGCAATTGCCGGCGATGTAGGACAGTCCAATATCGGCGGCACCGCGATCGACCCACTCCGCCACCTCGGTATCCGTGCCCAAGAGCAGTTCGACAGCAAGCTCCGGGTGCCGGACGGAAGTAATGTTCAACGCATATGGAGCAATCTTTACCGAGGCGCTGCTGACCAGCGCGAGCCGTACTCTGCCTTTGATGGAGTGTTCCCGTAGGCCGGCAAGACGGCCTAAAGCATGCAAAGCGGCGCGCGCCGCATCCAAAGCCGCCTCGCCGGTTGCGGTGAAAGCGACACCGCGCCGATCACGTATGACGAGGGGCGCGCCAACGATCTCCTCCAGCGCCTTCATTGCATGGCTTATGGCCGATTGAGAAAGACAGAGCCGCTCGGCGGTTTTCGTGAAGCTGCGCGTCTCGCTGAGCGATGTCAGGACGCGCACCATTGTGATGTTGATATTAGCTTTGTTCATGGCTGCCGAATATCTTTCATTTCGCTCATATTAAAGGGCGCTGTAGGTTTGTGAAGATGAGGGAAACGACCCTCGAAATCGCGGCGAGCGGCTTCCTGGCCTCTCTGGCATGCAGGCGTGCGGTACGACGAGCCTGAAATTGGAGCTTCGCATGAGCTACCTTCCGCAATTCCTGACACTTGCTTCAGTGTTCCTGCTCGGCGCCATGAGCCCGGGACCCGATTTTGTAGCCGTGACTTCCCATGCGCTGATCAGCCGTCGCGCGGGGTTCCATGTGGCGCTTGGCATTGCCGCAGCGATCATGGTGTGGGCGGCTCTCGCGATGTTTGGCCTGGGCCTCGTGCTGACGCAGATTGCATGGGCTCACCTTGCCGTCCGGATCGCCGGCGCCGTGTATCTCGGTTACCTGGGCAGCAAGATCCTTTTGTCGGCTTGGCAGGCGCAGCCACCGCTGGCCGTCAGTGGCGCAGAGACTACGGCTCCCTGGCGAAGCGGCTTCGTTGTCGGAATTACAAATCCGAAGACGGCCGCCTTCTTCGCGAGCCTGTTCATATCGGTATTGCCGATGCAGGCTCCGATCTGGGTCCAGGCAGTGTCCCTGGCCATAATCGGGCTGGTCGCGATGGCGTGGTTTGGGCTTGTCGCGCTAATGTTCTCCACAAGAAGGGTTCGGTCGGTATATGGCAGCGTCCGCAGGCCGATAGATGCCTTGCTCGGAGTTGCACTCATCGCGCTGAGTGCAAGAATTGCGGTCACCCACTAGCAATAGCCCAGCTGCTCGGCACACCTTCGCGCGCTTGCCCCCCGATCGTTTCCGTTTTTTGGGCCAGTGCGTTGATTTGCGCAGCCTCTGGCTGTACCTGTCCGGGAACAAGAGTGGCCAATGGCTGTGATCGCGAAAATCCTCGTCTTCGCCGGCTCGGTGCGCAGCGGCGCCTTCAGCGGCAGGACCGCCGATGTGGCGCAGAAGGAGCTGGCCATGCAAGGCGCCGAGGTGACGCGCATTTCGCTGGCCGACTATCCGCTGCCGATCATCGACGAGGACCTCGAAAAGGAAAAAGGCGTTCCCGACAACGCCGTGAAGCTCGGCCGGCTGATCGCCGCCCATGACGGGCTGCTGATCGCGACGCCGGAATATAATGGCTCGATCCCGCCACTGCTCAAGAACACGATCGACTGGGTAAGCCGGGTGCGCCTCGATGGCGGCTGGCCGGTGAGGCCATTTGTCGGCAAGGTCGCCGGCCTGTGCTCGTCTTCGAACGGACATTTCGCCGGGATCCGCTGCATCAACCATCTGCGCGCCGTGCTGGTGCGCTGCCAGCTGGAGATGGTGACGCCGGAATGCTCGGTATCCGATGGCGGCAGTGCCTTCGACGGCGACGGCAATTTCAGGGATGATAGACTGACCAAATCGATGGAGCACCTATGCCGCACGCTGATCGAAACCTCGCGCATGCTATCGACCCGGACCGGGGCATGATTTCCACAGCCATGCAGGCCCATACCATGAGAGACAGGCTGATCGTCGGCCTCGACGTGCCGACGGTGAAAGAGGCCGAACAGGCGGTGCGCGAACTCGACGGCGTCGTCTCCTTCTACAAGATCGGCTATCAGTTGGCCTTCGCCGGCGGGCTCGACTTCGCCAGGGAGTTGGCCAGCGGCGGCACCAGAATCTTCCTCGACATGAAGCTGCTCGACATCGACCACACGGTGGCCAAGGGTGTCGAGAACATCGTGCGCATGGGCATGACCATGCTGACCATCCACGCCTATCCCAAGGCGATGCGGGCCGCGGTGGAGGCCGCCAGGGGCAGCGACCTGTGCCTGCTGGCGGTCAGCGTGCTGACCTCGATGGACGAGCAGGACGTGATCGACGCCGGCTATGAATATGACCCGCACACGCTGGTGCTGAGGCGCGCCGAACAGGCGCTGCATGCAGGCATGGGCGGCGTCGTCTGCTCGGCCGAGGAGGCGGAAGCGGTGCGCCGCATCGTCGGACCCGACCTGGCGGTGGTGACGCCGGGGATACGGCCCAAGGGCAGCGACCATGGTGACCAGAAACGCGTGGTGACGCCCGGCCAGGCGATCCGCAACGGCTCCAGCCATCTTGTTGTGGGCCGGCCAATCGTGGCGGCAAGCGACAGGCGCGCGGCGGCGGAAGCCATACTGGAAGAGATGCGCGCCGCGTAACGAGGAGAAGAAAATGCGCAAGGGATACTGGATAGCCCGCGTCGATGTGCGCGACGCTGAAGGCTACAAGGACTATGTCGCTGCCGCCAAGCTCGCTTTCGACCGTTTCGACGTGAAGTTCCTTGCCCGTGGCGGTGAGCATGAAAAGGCCGAGGGGCCTGGCCGCGCCCGCAATGTCATTATCGAGTTCGAATCGCTCAGCGCGGCGCATGACTGCTACCACTCGCCGGAATACCAACGCGCCGTCGCCATCCGTCAGAAAGTGGCCGATGGCGAGATCGTGCTGGTCGAGGGTATCTGACGCGCGAAGCTGCTCTGCTCAGTGCGGCGCTTCCTCCTGCGCCAGCACCTCCAGTTGATGGCGGTGCCCCGACAGCTCATAGCCGACAACAGTGACGGCCGGCGCTAGCGTGAGTAAGATGAGGCAGACCGCCATGTCGACGTCGGCAATGGCGGCGATGATGCCAAGTGCGACGACCGCAGCCGTTCCCGCCAGCAGCCAGACGTGGAGGGGATCGAAGCGCTGGACGAGATAATAATACAGCGCATAGATCGCCCCCAGGAACACGCCTAGCGGAATGGCGACTGACAGCAGGGTCGCTACCGGGCCGTTATGGGTCTTGTGCTCGATGAAATAGGCCGCGACATGCAGCCCGGCGCCGGTGGCGACGATGGCAGCGACGATCACCATCTGGCCATAGCCCCAGACGAAGGAACGGCTGCGGTGCTGGTGCAGCACCGTCCCCGAGGGCAGCATGTAATAGACCCACCACATGCCGAAGGTGAGACCCATTCCGGCAATGCCGATCAAGGCGGCATCGAGGTTCCAGCCCTGCTCCTCGACCACGGCCGACAGCGTCGCCAGCGTGCCGATCACCCCTTCGCCCAGCGCGATAATGGCGAACAGGCTGTAGCGCTCGGCGACGTGATGCGCGTGCCAGGGCGTGCCGCCATCCCGGCGTTCGGCGATGACCGGTCCGGCAAGCTCGATGAGAAGCAGGACCGCGCCGAAAGCCAGGCTCGTCGCCAGCGAGAAATCGACCAGGATCTGCACCACCCAGCCGATCTGGGCGATCGCGATGGCGATGGCATAGGTGAGACAGGCACGCCGCCGCCCAAGGTCCTGCCGCGCCGCGCGCAGCCATTGGAAGATCATGGCGACGCGCATGATGACGTAGCCCAGCACCATGACCGAATTGTTGAGGTGTTCGCCATGCTCGATCGAGGCGAACATGCGCGGCAGGCCGATGGCCAGCACCAGCACGCCGATCATCTGCACCATGGTGACGAGGCGGAAGATCCAATCGTCGGTGTCATAGGCGGAGGAAAACCAGGAGAAATTGATCCACGCCCAGCAGATGGCGAAGCTGGCAAAGCCGAAGCCGATCAGCGCCGCCGCGTAGTGGCCCTCGGCCAAGGCATGCGCCAGTTGCGACGAGGCAAGGCTGAAGGCGGTGACGAAGGTCAGATCGAACAGCAGCTCGAGCGGCGTGGCGACGCGATGCGCCTCATGCGGATCGCGCCCGGTCATGCGCCTTATGTGATGATGGAGGGAGCTTGCTGGTGTGCTCATAGCGCGGCCTTGCCTGAGGACTGTCCCGCGACACTAAAGGTGGAGCAAAAGCCGTCAAGGCGCGGTAGGTCGCGCTGGTCCCTCGACCGTTCAGATCGCCTGTCGGTTCAGTCGGTTCGCCGCCGTCTCGGCAACCGCATCGGCCAGCGTCATGCCCCATTGCATCAGGCAATAGGCGCGGAAATCGAAGCAGGGCAGGCCGGGACAGACCTCGAACTCGATGAGGTGGACATGGTCGTTAGCCTCGACCCTGAAATCGAGGGAAAACACGTCTCGCAGGCCGAGCCCGCTGACCAGCCGCTCGGCGATGCGGCGGATGGTTGCCGCGGCTGCCGGCTGGGTGTCGGCAACCGCCTCCAGCACCGGCTCGCTGTATAGTCCAGCCGCCTTGGCGGCCTCGCCGGTGTCGCCGTAAAGCGCCATCGAGTCCGCCATGGTCTGGAAATCGCCGCCGGAGTCGACGAATGCAACGCCGAGCGCTTCCGCCCCGGCATCCGTTTGCAGCCCAAGGAAGCTGGCGCGGACATTGCGACCGCCGACATAGGGCTGGACGACGACATCGTCGCGATAAGCGGCATAGACCCGCCGGCTAAGCTCCAGCGCATGGGCCAGGTCGTTGCAGCGTGAATCCGGCCAGATGCCTACCTTGGAGCCGAGCCGGTTCGGCTTGACGAACCAGCCGGCTTCCGAAGCTGGCGGGTCGGCCAGCCAGCGGCCGTCGCGGGCCAGGCCTGCCTGCGGCGCCGGCAGGCCGAGCGCGCAAAGCACGGCGCCGGAACGGAACTTGTCCTGGCAAAGCGCGAACAGCGCATCGTCGGCTCCGATGGTTCTAAGCCCATTCAGCCTGGCAAGTGCGGGCGCTGCAGCACCGCGGAAATAGGCAATGCCGTCGGTCAGCGTCCAGACCAGCGTGGTTGCGGGATCGGCCTTCGCCAGCGCGCTTGCCGCATCGTCGAGTGCAACCGGCATAAAGGCGAGGCCGCGCTTTTCACAAGTGGTCGCCAGTTGATCGAACTCAGGAGCGAGATCGGTCGACTGCGCCAGATAAGACGAGATTTCCAAGGCGCGCTCGGCGGGAAAGCCGTCGGCGACCAGCCTGTCGAAACAGGCCTTTTCCGGCTCGTGGACGAGGATCAAGGTCGGGCGCGGCATGGGTCAACGCTTCTCGGTGATGCAGCCACACCATCGCACGGCCAATGCGATCGGCTTGCGCGAAATCGACCCGCGCCCGACGCCTGCACGACAACCGGTACGCTCAGGCGATCAGCACGCGCGGCTCGAAGCGGCCGTTGACGGGGATGTCGAGCAGGAAGGTCATGCCGGCCTGTGGGTCAAGCTTGCGCTGCTTGTCGTCCTTGCCTTTCCAGGCCGAGGTCACCGCCAGCCGATCGGCCTTGGCGCCGACAAAGGCCGGGCACGAGGACTGCCCCGCCGGCGTGGCAATTTCGCGCAACAATGTGCCGTCCGGCGCATAAGCCTTCACCGCCTTGCCGCCCCAGACCGCGTTCCACAGCACGCCGTCGCGGTCGACGACCGAGCCATCGACATAGCCCTTCGACGAGCGATGGTCGACGAACACTTTGGACTCGCCGATCGGCAGACCCGTTGCCGGATCGCAGGCGACGCGCATCAACAGGCCGGTCGCGGTATCGGTGTAGTAGGCGATCGTTCCATCCTGCGAGAAACAGATCGAGTTCGACACGGTGATGCCGGTGTAAAGCGTGCGCAATTCTCCCTTGAAGAACCAGTAGATGGCGCCCGCGCCCTTCTCCTCGCCCTTGCCCATCGTGCCGACCCAGAAGGCGCCACAAGGGTGGACGCGCGCATCGTTGGAGCGGGTCAGCGCATTGTCGGCCTCGATGGGCGTATGCAGCGTCAGCTTGCCGGTCGAGACGTCGCGGACATGCAGGCCGGTCTCGGTGGCGATGAGCTGGCGATTGTCGTCGATAATGGCGATGGCGCTGGCCATCTGGCCGAGCTCATGGACCTTCCGCGCGCCGGACGTGACACCCTGCTCCAGCAAAAGCCCGTTGACGATGTCGAACCAGAACAGCGTGTCGGTGGCGGGATCGTAGCTCGGCCCCTCGCCGAGTTCACAGACATGGTCCGAAAAAACCGAAACGTTTCCCATCATGCCGCTCCGCCGAAGGCCGCATCCCAGGCCGTCACCGCCGCCCGGGCGCGCGAGGCCACCTCGTCGACGCTCATACCAGGTTTGAACAGGCTGGAGCCAAGACCAAAAGCAGTCACCCCAGCGGCTTTGTAGCCGGCAAAGTCTTTGTCCGAAACGCCGCCGACGGCGCCGACCACGGTATCGGCCGGCAGCACGGCCCGCATCGCCGAAATGCCGCTAGGCCCGAGCACGCTTGCCGGGAAGAATTTGAGCGCCGAAGCCCCAAGCCTAATCGCCTGAAAAGCTTCGGTGGGGGTGAACACGCCTGGCATCGTCACCATGCCATGGTGCATGGCGCGGGCCATGACTTCGGCATCGATGTTGGGGCTGACCAGCAGCCTCCCGCCGGCCTTGGCCAGGGCGTCGACATCGGCTGAAGTCAGCACCGTGCCGGCGCCGACCAGCGTTGTCTTGGGCAATGCGGTGACAATGCTGGCGATCGATAAAAACGGCTCCGGCGAATTGAGCGGCACCTCGATGGCTTCGATGCCGGCGTCAAACAGCGCCTGGCAGATGGCAACCGCCTCGCTGGGTTTGAGGCCGCGCAGAATGGCGATAAGACCACGCTTGAGCTTCGGGAAGGGGGCGGTCTGGGTCACGCTGTCACTCCACTCTGGTGAGTCATTTGGCGATCATGCCATTTTCCCGCGCTGCCTCGATAAGGCCGGCACGCACCGCCTCGTCGGCGTCGACCGTCCTGACGGCAAGCCCTGCAACGTCGAGCGCCTGGCGGTAGAGGGCTGCTAGCGACCCCGAGGCGACCAGCACGATTGCGGTGGTGCTTTCGCCATAGCGGCGGCCCGCCGAGGCGATCTCGCCGCCGATCAGCAGGCCGGACAGGCAAGCGGCGGCATCGTCGGCCTTGAGGTCCTGCAGCAGGCCGGCGGCGCGGATCGAGAACAGCCGCGAGGTGACATCGCCGCCCTCGGCCAAAGCCTTGCGGCACCATTCCTGGAAGAACGGATTGTCCGGAATGACCGGCTTCGGGCTCTCGCCCAGCGAATGGCGCAGGATCGAGTGAGTGGCCAGCACCGAAAACAGCTCGCCGGTCGGCCAGGTGCAGAAGCCGTCGACCGCGCCGTCTTCGACCAGAACCCATTTCGAATGGGTGCCGGGCATGCAGACGAGATGGCGACCTTTTGCCGGCAAACCGGCGCCGGCAAGCTGGGTTTCCTCGCCGCGCATTACGTCCGGCGCATCTTCCAGGCGCTGCGCCAGGCCAGGCACGATGCGGATGTCGCGGCGCTGGCCGGGAATGCGGGCGGCCCCCGCGAGGATGGCACTGAGCGGCGCCGGCAGGGTGACGTAAGGCGCTTCCAGCCAACCCTGGCGCGAGCCGGCCATGCCGCAGATGATGACCGGCAGTGTGTCAGGTGCGCCGAGCGCCGCCAGATGGCCCTCGAGGATGGTCGAAAAGCCTTTTTGCTGCGCGGTGATCAACCCATCATCGCCGCGACGCTCGGCAAGCACCCCGCCCGCCTCGTCGACCAGCCAGACCCGCATGCGGGTCGTGCCCCAGTCGACGGCGGCGACTGCTGGCGTGCCTTTTGCCGGATTTTGATTCACCGGGCTCACAGGAAACCCCCGTCGACGATCAACATCTGCGCCGTCAGCATACGCGAGGCGTCGGAGGCCAGGAACAGCACCGTGCCGACGATGTCGTCGGGCTGCATGACCTGCTTGATGCATTGCTTGGCGACATGGGCGGCGAGCCTCTCCTCGGTGACCCAGAGTTCCCTTTGCCGGTCGGTGATCACCCAGCCCGGCGCAATCGCATTGACGCGGATGCCGTCGACCCCAAGCTTGCCCGCGAGACCTTTGGTGAGGCCGAGTATGCCGGCCTTGGCGGCGGTGTAGGCCGGCATATCGGGGTGGTTGATGAGATAGGAGGTCGAGGTGAAGTTGATGATCGACCCGCCGCCGGCCCGCTTCATGCCCGGCGCGACCGCCTGTGCGGTGAAGAAATGCGGGCGCAGATTGACGGCGAGATTGTTGTCCCAGAACTCGACGGTAACGTCGGCGACCTCGTGGCGTTCGTCCCAGGCGGCATTGTTGACCAGCACGGTGACGTCGCCATGCGCCTCAGCCGCTTTGGCGGCCGAAGCGCGCAACGCCTCGACGTCACGCAAATCGGTCTTGAGGTAGAGCGGTCGCCGGCCAAGTTCTTTTTCGACGCGGTCGGCAAGCAGCGTGCTTGGGCCATCGGCGATGTCGATGAAGGCGACATGGGCGCCCTGGCGAACGAAGCCCTCGGTCAGTGCCGCACCAATTCCAGAACCGCCGCCGGTGATCAGCACCGAGGCTCCCCTGAGGTCGGCAAAATCGGCCGATGGCATCATATTTTTCTCTCCCGATCCGGACGGCGCGCATCCTATCCAGCCAAGTCCGGGGAGCAAGGGCGAAAACGGCGATTTGTTTGGCTTATGTCAGACAAAAGGACGCAAGATGGCGGCCACAGTCGATCTTGGCTCGCACCGCTGACTTGCTCGACGCAGGCAAGACCGCCGGTCAGACTGCCTTGGCGTAGAGGGCGCCGCGATAGGAATCGCGGAGGTAGCCGAGCGTGGCGTCGGCATCGACCGGTTTGCCGAAGAGATAGCCCTGTCCGCCGGCGCAGCCGAACTGGACGAGGCGGTCGGCCTGCGCCTCCTCCTCGATGCCTTCGGCGACGACATCCATGCCGAGCCCTTCGCACATGGCCAGAATGGCGCGGATGATGTGTTCCGACGGGCGGTCGTCGAGGATCGAGGAGACGAAGGCGCGGTCGATCTTGAGCTTGTCGAAATGGAATTCGCGCAAGCGGCCGAGCGAGGACTGGCCGGTGCCGAAATCGTCGAGCGAGACTCGGATGCCGACGCGACGCAGGTCCTCGACGATCTTCTCGGCCGAGGCCGGATCGTTCATCAGGCCGGTTTCGGTGATCTCGATCTCCAGCCGTCGCGGATCGAAGCCGGTGCGGTCGAGGATCGACAATATGTGCAGGCCGGTGTTCTGGTCGACGAGCTGCGAGGGCGACAGGTTGAAGGACAGGAACAGGTCCTTCGGCCAGCTGCGCGCCGCTTCGGTCGCCTTGCGCAGCACCAGCTGCGATAGCGGGCCGATGATGCCGCGCTCTTCGGCGATCGGGATGAACACGGTCGGCGGCACCACGCCGAGGTCGCGATCGGTCCAGCGCGCCAGCGTCTCGAAGCCGATGGTGCGGCGGGTGGTCAAATCGACGATGGGCTGGAAATGCGGTTCGACCTCACCGGCCGAGACGGCACGGCGCAGCGCCTGTTCGATGCGGGTGACGCGCTTGGCCGCCTCTTCCATTTCGCGGGTGTAGACGACGACGCGGCCACGGCCCGAACGCTTGGCGTGGTAGAGCGCCGTTTCGGCCTTGTTGACGAGGATTTCCGTGGTTTCGTCGCCGGAATAAAAGAGCGAGCAGCCGACCGAGGCCGAAAGCCTGGCGGTGCGTTCGCCGACATCGTAGGGCGCCGACAGGATTTCGATCATCATGCGCGACTTCTCGGCCGCCGCCTCCTCCGAGAACACCATCGGGTAGAGGAAGGCGAATTCGTCGGCGCCGATGCGGCAGACCGTAGAGTGGCTGTCCATCGAGGCGCGCAGCCGCATCGCCACCTGGATCAATATGTCGTCGCCGGCCTTGTGGCCGAACAGATCGTTGATCGGCTTGAAGCCGTCGAGGTCGAGAATGCCGACCGTGAACGGCGCGGGATCGTCCGCACGGTCGCTGATCAGGCGATCGACCTTGTCGAAGAAGCGGCGATGGTTGCCAAGCCCGGTCAGCGCATCGGTGAACGCCAGATCCGAGTTTTCCCTGCTTGCCTGCCCGGTGCCAAACGTCGTTTGCATCGGTATCCCTGTTTGTGACGCCCGAAATTTAGGCTGAGACTGGCAGCAAAGCGTTTAGGAAGCGTATCGCGAAATCGATTTTTCGCTGGCGAATGATGCTTTAGCGGACGCGGTAGAGTTCGACCGGGTCTCCGCGCGTTTCGGCCACCGGTTCGAGCCAATCGGGGACGCTTCCCTGCATAATCCCGGCCAGGAAGCCTTGCGGCGCCTTGGCGGCGAGCACCTTGCTTTCGGCGCTGCCGCGGCAGAGCGCCACAAGGCCGACTTGATGAGCCGCCGCGATCATCCTCGCCTGGTCCGCCGATCCGAGGAAGGCATCGAGCGCAAGCAGGTCGCCGGCGATGTTGCGATGATAGGGGCCGGCAAAGACGCGGTGCCCGGAATATGCAAGGATGGGCGAGCCAAGATTGGAAATGGCAAGCACCGTGGTGTCCGGCAGCCGGGCCAACGCCGCGAAGGAGGCCTTGCGCTCGCAGGACGGATCGCTGTCGGTGTCCTGTGCCTCGACCGAGACCTTGCTGGCCTCGAATACGCTCGACGTCGCGGCGGCAGCGCCGGCCCAGACGGCATTCGCCGACACCAGCCAGACCGCCGCCATGCGCAGCGATACGCTGCGCGCAGGGCTGATCCTCGCCCGTTCGCGCCAGCTTGCGATCCAGGCCGACAGCGGGATGACGGCAAAGGCGATCGAGAATGTCGAGCCGCGGACCTGCCAGGCGCTGACGATGAAGGCGCCGACCAGCAAGGCGCCGACGAGGCTGTCCTGGCGGCGCCATGGTCCGCGCAGGCGAAGCGCCATCAGCGCGATCGCCACCAGCGGCGTGACATAGCGCGCCGCCAGCGAGGCCGGCTCGCTGGCAGCAATACTGAACAGCGACTGCGCCTCGTCAATGTGATCGAGCCACAATTCCTTGAGGCGCGGATCGAGGTTTGCGTAGGGAGCCGCAAGGCATTGCGGAAACAGCGCCGCGACAACGGCGCCCAGCACAAGCGCGAGCAGGCTAAGCGAGATCAGGCGGCGGCTGGCCGTGCCATTGGACACCGTGAGCGACGTCACGGCGGCAAGCCCCAGTCCGGCGATTGCCGCGACGACGAATTGCACGGCCGAGAAGGCATCGCACTGCGGCTGGCCCATGGCCGATGGCGGGATGGTGGTGACGAAGACGAGGGCTGAAACCCCGGCAAAGCCGAGACCGAAATCCCTGGCGATCCGGCGTTCGCCGCCGGGATCGACGACGAACAGCAAAGCGATGCAGGCGCCGATGGTGGCGACATAGGGCGCGGTTTCCATGCCGACGGCCAGCGTCAGGGCCGCACACAGCCCGGAAATCAGCGCCGCCCAGCGACGCGCCGGCGCCTCGAGCAGCAGGCTGAGGCTGGCCAAGGTCAGCGTCAGCTGGACATTGTGATGATCGAGCGCACCCGGCAAGAAAATGCCGATGAAATGCAGCGCCGCCGCGCCGATAACGACCGCCGGCAGCACCGCGCCGACGCCGGCGAAGCTGCGCGCCGCACGGGCGAGGAAGAACACCGCCAGGCAAAACAGCAGCGCCGGCCACAGCACCTGCGCGATGGCCTCGGCCGTGGCCATGCTGCCGGTCAGCGCCAAGACGGCAAGGATGATGGCGGCGAGCGGTGCATCGACCAGCCGCGACCAGTGCATGACGAAACCGCCTTCCGGCCCCATCCTGTACTGATGCAGGTCGAACCAGCCCTGGCCGGCCAGCATGTCGCGAACCTCGACCAGCCGCAGCAGGCTGTCATTGTCGCCGCCGGCATTGCTCAATTCGCGAAAGCCCGTGGCGGCATTGACCGCCAGCACCACCAGCATGGCAAGCAGCGCCAGCGTCATATCGGACTTCCAGGAGGAAGCACCCGCCTTGGCTGCGTTCATCATCATGACCTTCGTCGGAAAGACTGCGGCCTTAAACCTAGCCTTAACAGCTTCAATAAATAGTAAAGTCGCCTGAGCGAGGCCGCATATGAGCGCGGCCGGAGGCTCCGCCGGGTGTCGGGAGACGGAAATGCCGCACGAAGTCCGCCATGAGCCGGCCATTGCCGTGCTCCTGCCTTGCTACAATGAGGAACTGACCATCACCGAGGTGGTGCGGCGCTTTCGCGAGACGCTGCCATCGGCCGAGATCTATGTCTATGACAACAATTCCAGGGATTTGACCGCGCTCAAGGCGCGCGCAGCGGGCGCCATCGTCGTCCGCGAGCCGCGCCAGGGCAAGGGCAATGTCGTGCGGCGCATGTTCGCCGACATCGATGCGGACATCTATCTGATGGCCGATGGCGACGGCACCTATGCGCCGGAAGATGCCTCGCTGCTGATCAACATCCTGCAGACCGAGCGCTGCGACATGGTGGTTGGCACCAGGCGCGGCGTCACCGACGATGCCGGCCGTTCCGGCCATGCCTTCGGCAACCGCATCTTCAACAGCCTCTACAAGCGGCTGTTCGGCGCCGACTTCACCGACATCTTCTCCGGCTACCGCGTCTTCTCGAGGCGTTTCGTCAAGAGCTTTCCCGCGGTTTCCGGCGGCTTCGAGATCGAGACCGAAATGTCGGTGCATGCCTCGCAGCTCAAACTGCCGGTGAGCGAGATCGCGCTCGATTATGGCCGCCGGCCTGAGGGATCGTCGTCGAAGCTGTCGACCTATCGCGACGGCGCCAGGATCCTGTGGATGTTCGCCATGCTGATGAAGGAAACGCAGCCGCTGCGCTTCTTCGGCGCCTTCGCGATTTTCTTCCTGGCGTCGAGCCTTGCCCTGATGACGCCGGTGCTGATCGAATTCGCCCAGACCGGCCTCGTGCCGCGCATGCCGACCTGGGTGCTGTCGGTCGGCCTGCTGCTGCTCTCGATGCTTGCGATGGTGACCGGATTGATCCTCGATTCGGTATCGCGCGGACGCGCCGAGCAGAAGCGCATTTTTTATCTCTCGGTGCCGTCGGGCCGGGTCGAACGGCGCGAACGCACTGGTGAAATCCCGAAGGCCGAACCGGGCAAGACGCCCCGGGCCGCCTGAGGCCGTGAGCCGGCTCGTCCGCTTCGTCCTGGCCGGCGGCGTTGGTTTCGTCGCCGATGCCGCGGCGCTCTGGCTGCTCTTGGCGGTGACGCCGCTCGGTCCCTTCGTCGCCCGTGTCCTGTCGATCGGCTTTGCGCTGTGCGTCACCTGGCAGATCAACCGGCACCTGACCTTTTCGCCGTCGAGCCGCGGCGTGGCTAGCGAGGGTGCGCGCTATGGCGGCGTCGGCATCGCCACCAGCATCGTCAACTATCTCGTCTACTGCGCCATCCTGTTCGCGCTGCCGGCAATGCCGCCGCTGGCGGCACTTGCGATCGCCTCGCTGGTAGCGATGGCGCTGTCGTTCCTCGGTTACTCCCGGCTGGTCTTCGACTGTTAGGGGGTCTGGGCCAAGCAAGCGCGATTGGCAGAAGCCGCCAAGTTCCGTATATCGGCGACTTGCCTTGCCGCAATTCCGGACGGAAAACCGCTACGCACTTTTCCTGGACTTGCTCGACCCGCTGGAGACCAAAAGATGACCCTGAAGATCGCCGTCCAGATGGACCATGTCTCCACCGTCTCGATCGCCGGCGACACGTCGTTTGCGCTGTCGCTGGAGGCGCAGCGGCGCGGGCACCAGCTGTTCCACTACACGCCGGACCGGCTGTCGATGCTGGGCGGCAAGGTGTTTGCCCGCATCGAGGAGATGAAGCTCCGCGACGAGAAGGGCAATCATTTTTCGCTGGGCGACAAGGTGCGCACCGACCTGTCGGAGATGGATGTGATCCTGCTGCGCCAGGATCCGCCCTTCGACATGAATTACATCACCACCACGCATATTCTGGAGCGCATTCACCCGAAGACACTGGTCGTCAACGACCCGGCCTGGGTGCGCAACAGCCCGGAAAAGATCTTCGTCACCGAATTCCCCGATCTGATGCCCGAAACGCTGATCACCAAGGATCCCCAGGAGGTCGCGGCCTTCCGCAAGGAATTCGGCGACATCATCGTCAAGCCGCTCTATGGCAATGGCGGCGCCGGCATCTTCCATCTCAAGGGAGACGATCGCAACCTCGCCTCACTGCTCGAAATGTTCGCCCAGCTGTCACGCGAGCCCTACATCGTCCAGCGCTATCTCAAGGACGTACGCAAGGGCGACAAGCGCATCATCCTGATCGACGGCGAGGCGGTCGGCGCCATCAACCGCGTGCCGGCCGACCACGATTCTCGCTCCAACATGCATGTCGGCGGCCGCGCCGAAAAGACCGAGCTGACGGAGCGCGAACGCGAGATTTGCGCCCGCATCGGCCCGTCGCTGAAAGAGCGCGGCTTCATCCTGGTCGGCATCGACGTGATCGGCGACTACATGACCGAGATCAACGTGACCTCGCCAACCGGCGTGCGCGAAGTGCAACGCTTTGGTGGCGCGGATATCGCCAGCCTGTTCTGGGACGCGGTAGAGGCGAAGCGGCGGAATTTGGCCGCGTAGTGTGCGTTGCTACGGAGGACTTTGGTGGGTCCAGAGAAGCATCGAAAGATGCTCTTTATCGGGTAAGACTGCCGAGCAAGCGGCTCATCAAATCAAACTATGTCCCGGAAGCGCCGAGGCCTCAGTTTCGGAGGAAGGAGACCGATAAGTCTGGTCTGCAATTTTCGCTGTGGTGTTGCCCAGTCTTTCAGCAGAAAACCCGCATCGGAGTTCTTTTCCAGCAATGCAAAAGCCGCAGACAGTCCGATCAGGTCGACCAAGGTCCTGCGCATTGAGTGGCGGGAGATTAAATGCGCCAGTCCCGGCGCCACTTCGCACCAACGATTGGCCAGTGCCCGCCGTATCGCTATTTCAGTATCAGGCGACATCCTGCCGAGGCCAACTCCGGTACCCAGGATGCGCCCGTCCGCCCAGCCATTGCCGCCGTGAAGCCGATAACTGCCAAGAGCCCGCCCAATCCTCACGGTTCCGCCGATCATATGGGCGGCACGAGCCATATAACCATCGGCACATATCCTTATTTCGTCCGGATCGGATGGACGCATGATTTCAAGCGGAGCTCGACGAAACATCATCCCCGATGTGGTTGACCAAAACCAACCCACGGTACCCCGATCAATAAATAATAATGTCGGGTCAGCTTCGGTGTCGACATGCAGGTAGCCGCTCATTTTCGGCATCGATCGCGGGTCGTTCAGGTGGAATACGGGATGACCGCCCGCAAGCAGGTTGCCGGCCGTATCTATCACCACCTCATCGGAGCTCGACATTGCCGCGATACGGGTTTGGCTGAGATGCGCTCTCACATGGCATTCTATGAAGTCAGGATGCCAAGCATCGTCACCGTCAAGAAAGGAGATCAGGGGCCCGGCTGTCGCGTCAAGCCCGGTCATCATTGCTGTCAACTGCCCGCCATTTTGCAGTCGGGGCAGAAAGCGGAAACGACTGTCGCCAAGCTGGGACAGACACTCTTCAATCCTTCGGCGGGAACCGTCGGTCGAAAAATCATCGACCACCACGCATTCGAACGCAGTGTATGTCTGCGCCGCTACGGATCGGATCGCAGTGTCGATGAATGCCTCTTGATTGAAACAGCCTACGCAAACGGATACGGTTGGTAGCGCGATGTGAGAACCAGCTCCGCTTGGGACGATGTTTTCTTTCAAGAGGCGCTTCTCCGTACACCAGATTTGATCGCCTGAGATATTCCGTCGATCAAATGGCGGTGTTTCTTTGCCAAATTTCTCTCTATCGAAGCGAGTTTTTCTCCGCACTCAAGATCGCAATTGCCGCATGTTGACCCTACAGCACGGGTATCGCCCTCCTACCAAATTCGAGATTGTCAGAGCCATGCTGCGTCATGGCCACAACCTCAGAAAAGGGCACCCTTCCGCGAAGTCGCAACCTGCTCTTCAGGCCAGTTTGCTGTCGGACGATCCGTTCATATCCTATTCGGGAATGTCCGGTACGCCGCTCGGACTAGCAAGTCATATGCCTTTCCGTCCACGCAGCCACCGCGCCTGGTTTCTCATCTCGCCAACCTGGTCCATCGAAAACAGTGCTAGCGTCAAAACCATCCGGACCTATGCCGTTCTGCATAGACTCAAGAACCCCCGTCACTCGCTAATCTTCCTATCCAACACTCAGGCAGAGGCTGATCTGTTGAACCAGTCCGGCGAGGCCGCCGTCCTGCACAACAAGACGTCAACAACCTCCGAACACATATTCAGGCCTCTCGATGACGTCCCTGTAGAATTTGATGCAATCTACAATGCGCAGCTGGCTCCGTGGAAGCGCCATGACTTGTCGCTTGGCATCCAGCGTTGCGCATTTGTCTTCTATCGAGATTCAAGCGGATCCTCCACGACGGAGTCGGAAAGAGCGCGAATAAATCGGCATAGGGAGCTCGCGCCGCATCACGTCTTTATCAACGAGTTTGACGGCACCGGCAAGCCTGTCCGATTGGCACCGGCTCAGGTGAACACGCATCTAAATCGTGCAGCCGTGGGAATCTGTCTCTCTCACCTGGAAGGACCAATGTTCGCAAGCACGGAATATCTTCTCGCGGGGCTTCCAGTGGTCACGACGCCGAACCATGGCGGCCGAGACCTTTATCTGGATGATGACTATTCGCTTACAGTTCCACCCGATCCTCGATCCATCGCGGAGGCTGTCTTAGCGCTGAAGGAGCGACGAATTCCCCGGGATTACATTCGTTCGCAAACTTTGAAACGAATCGAACGAGACCGCGGGCGGTTCATAGACCTTGTAAACGAGATTTTTCTGGAGAGCGGCTCTTCGCGCCGGATCGCCCTGCCTTGGCCTTTCAGATATCCTGTCATGGAGTGGCTTCCACCGCAGGTCGCGATCGATCGATCGCTTTCAGGTTCGGTCGATGCCTTCATCACCGCTTAGAAGCAACACCCTCAGATTGCCGAAGGGCCTAGGCGCTTGTTAACGCGGTCGAGGAGGCGGAGCAGCCGTTCCATTTGGCTTAACCATCTTCCGTTTTTGCAACCGGCACAGCGCGCTGCAACCACGATCGCATGTTCCTGTAATGTTCTTGCCTTGGCCTGAAATCTATGGTTGTCTTGTCCCTGACGTCGCTCGCGGTCTGAACCACAAGGCCGAGGCGAGCCGATATCCGGGGGCAGAGCAAGATGGTGGCGCGGGTTCGCACGGTGGCTTTCCAGGGCATCGAGGCCGTGCCGGTCGATGTCCAGGTGATGATCGCGCCGGGCAAGGTCGGCATGCAGATCGTTGGGCTGGCCGACAAGGCGGTGGCCGAAAGCCGCGAGCGCGTGCAGGCGGCACTGCATGCGTCGGGGCTGTCGATGCCGTCGAAGAAGGTGACGGTCAACCTGGCGCCTGCCGACCTGCCCAAGGAAGGGAGCCATTACGACCTGCCGATCGCGCTCGGCCTGATGGCAGCACTCGGCGCCATTCCCGGCGACATGCTGGCCAGCTATGTCGTGCTCGGAGAATTGTCGCTCGACGGTACCATTGCCGCGGTGGCCGGTGCGCTGCCGGCGGCGATCGGCGCCAATGCCGAGGGAAAAGGCCTGATCTGCCCGTTCGGCTGCGGGCCGGAAGCGGCCTGGGCGGGCAAGGATTTCGACATATTGGCGCCGCGCAGCCTGATTGCCATCGCCAATCATTTTCGCGGCACGCAGGTGCTGTCGCGGCCCGAGCCCGGCATCCATGTCTCGGCCCGCGACCTGCCCGACCTCTGCGACATCAAGGGCCAGGAAAGCGCCAAGCGGGCGCTGGAAGTGGCGGCGGCCGGCGGCCACAATCTGTTGATGGTCGGGCCTCCCGGCTCGGGAAAATCGATGCTGGCGCAGAGGCTGCCCTCAATTCTGCCGCCACTGGCACCGAAGGAACTTCTTGAAGTCTCGATGATCGCCTCGGTGGCCGGCGAGCTCGGCGAAGGCAAGCTCACCGACCGGCGGCCGTTCCGCGCCCCGCACCATTCGGCCTCGATGGCGGCAATGGTCGGCGGCGGCATCAGGGCGCGGCCGGGCGAAGTATCGCTTGCCCATAACGGCGTCCTGTTCCTCGACGAGTTTCCCGAATTCACGCCGCAGACCTTGGATGCGCTGCGCCAGCCGCTGGAGACCGGCGACTGCATGATCGCGCGCGCCAACCACCGCGTCACCTATCCAGCGCGCATCCAGCTGGTGGCGGCGATGAACCCGTGCCGTTGCGGCATGGCCGGCGAGCCCGGCTATCGCTGCCTGCGCGGCGAACGCTGCCGCACCGATTACCAGGCGCGCATCTCAGGCCCGTTGCTCGACCGCATCGACCTCAGGATCGAGGTACCGGCGGTCTCGGCCGCCGACCTGATCCGGCCCGACCGAGCGGAGAAAAGTGCCGCCGTCGCCCAGCGCGTGGCGCGCGCCCGCACCATCCAGCGCGAACGGTTCGAGCGGCTCGGCGTGACCAGCGCGACCACCAACGCGCATTGCTCGCCTTCTGTTATCGAGGACATCGCGATGCCGGATGCCGCCGGCCTGTCTCTGTTGAAGGACGCCAGCGAAAAGCTCGGCTTTTCCGCGCGCGCCTATCATCGGGTGCTGAAAGTGGCGCGCACGCTGGCCGATCTCGAAGCCAGAGAAACCGTCGGCCGCATTCACCTGGCCGAGGCGATTTCCTACCGCATGATGTCGGAGCGGGTGGCGCAGGCGGCGTAACGCTCCTCCTTGAGGGGAAGGTGGCCCCGAAGCGGCAGGGTGGGGGTCGCCGAAGAATGGTCGATCTTTTTGGAGCCGAGCCGAGAAAGGGCCTCTGCAATGACATTGCTTGTAGTGTCGTCCGAAGGGAGTCGCCGCACTTCACGCAGGACCCCACCCGGCCCTTCGGGCCACCCTCCCCTCAAGGGGGAGGGAAACGCAGGCGCTAATTCGCCCGCTCTTTCGCCTTCAGCTCCAGCCGCCGTGCGTGCAGCACCGGTTCCGTATAGCCATTCGGCTGCTCGCGGCCCTTGAACACCAGATCGCAGGCGGCCTGGAAGGCGATGGAATTGTCGAAATCGGCGGCCATCGGGCGGTAGAGCGGGTCGCCGACATTTTGGAGGTCGACGATCGCTGCCATGCGCCGCAGCGAATCCATCACCTGAATTTCGGAGCAGACCTTGTGGTGCAGCCAGTTGGCGATGTGCTGCGAGGAGATGCGCAGCGTGGCGCGGTCTTCCATCAGGCCGACATCGTTGATGTCGGGCACTTTCGAGCAGCCGACGCCCTGGTCGATCCAGCGCACGACATAGCCGAGAATGCCTTGCGCATTGTTGTCGAGCTCGCGCTGGATCTCGTCGGGGGTCCAGTTCGGCCGCACCGCCACCGGCACCGACAATATATCATCGAGCTTCGCCTTCGGCCGGCTCTTGAGCGCCGCCTGGACGGCATGGACATCGACCTTGTGATAGTGCGTGGCGTGCAACGTCGCCGCCGTCGGCGACGGCACCCAGGCGGTGTTGGCGCCGGCCTTGGGATGCTCGATCTTCTGTTCCAGCATCGCCGCCATCAGATCGGGCATCGCCCACATGCCCTTGCCGATCTGGGCATGGCCGGCCAGCCCGCATTCGAGCCCGGCGTCGACATTCCACGCCTCGTAGGCGGAAATCCAGGCGGCCTGCTTCATGTCGCCCTTGCGGATCATCGGGCCGGCTTCCATCGAGGTGTGGATCTCGTCCCCGGTGCGGTCGAGGAAGCCGGTGTTGATGAACACGACGCGTTCCTTGGCGGCGCGGATCGCCTCCTTGAGGTTGACGGTGGTGCGCCGCTCCTCGTCCATGATGCCCATCTTGATGGTGTTTTCCGCCATACCGAGCAGCGCTTCGACGCGGTCGAAAATCTCGACTGCGAAGGCGACTTCCTCCGGCCCATGCATCTTCGGCTTCACCACATACATCGAGCCCGCGCGGGAATTCATCCGACGCCCGTTGGCGCCGACATCGTGCAGCGCGATCAGCGCCGTCATCGCCGCATCCAAGATGCCTTCCGGCACCTCGTTGCCATCGCGGTCGAGGATGGCCGGATTGGTCATGAGGTGACCGACGTTTCGCACCAGCATCAGCGAGCGGCCAGGCAAGCTCAGCGCGCCACCACTGGGCGCGGTCCAGGCGCGGTCCGGATTGAGCTTGCGCGTGAAGGTTTTGCCGCCCTTGCTGATTTCCTCCGCCAGATCGCCCTTCATCAGGCCGAGCCAGTTGCGGTAGACGATGACCTTGTCCTCGGCATCCACCGCCGCGACCGAATCCTCGCAGTCCTGGATGGTGGTCAGCGCCGATTCCAGGATCACGTCGGCAATGCCGGCCGGGTCGGTGCGGCCGATCTGGTTGGTGCGGTCGATGAGGATCTCGATGTGCAGGCCGTTCTGGACCAGCAGGATGGCTTCCGGGTTGGCGCCGTCGCCGCGGTAGCCGGCAAATTGTTTCGGGTTGGCCAGTGTGGTGCCGCCGGCGCCGGCGCCGAGCCGCAAGGTGCCACCCGAAACCGTCAGCCCGTTCACGCCGGCCCATTTGCCCGAGGTGAGCGGCACGGACTCGTCCAGAAAACTCTTCGCCCAGGCAACCACCTTGGCGCCGCGCACGGGGTTGAAGCTTTTACCCTTCTCGGCGCCACCGGTCTCGGCAATGGCGTCGGTGCCGTAGAGCGCATCGTAGAGCGAGCCCCAGCGGGCATTGGCGGCGTTGATCGCATAACGCGCATTCATCACCGGCACCACCAGCTGCGGCCCGGCAACGGTGGCGATCTCGGGGTCGACATTGTCGGTCGACACGGAAAAGGCCGGCCCTTCGGGCACGAGATAGCCGATCTCACGCAAGAAGCTTTTGTAGGTCTCCATATCGATGGGCGCGCCATTGGCGCGGTGCCAGGCGTCGATCTGTTCCTGCATGGCGTCGCGTTTGGCCAACAACGCCCGGTTCTTCGGCGCGAGATCATGGACGATAGCCGAAAAGCCGTTCCAGAAGGCGTCGGCGGCAATGCCGGTACCCGGCAGCGCTTCGCCGACAAAGTCATGCAGTTCGCGGGCAATCCGCAATCCGGCGATCTCGACGCGATCGGTCATCAGGGCTTCTCCAGATGAAAGGCTTTGCGGCCTTTGGCATGTCAGGGGTGAAGGGTCAATTCAGCTTAGGGTGAAGGCGGGGAATTTGAAGCTGCTGATCTCTCCCCAAGGGGGGAGATTACCTAAACCGCAATCCTCGGCCGACCCGATGCAACCGCCACCACATGCGCTTCGATAAACATCCGTTGGGCCTCAACGGTAGACACCTTGAACTCGGTCGAAACGTCGATCTCGGCATTATCCGTGCCTGCATCCTTCGCCCGCTCGGCTACGATCGCCCGCACATCAGCCTCCGCTGCCGCGATCGCCTTGGCCTCGTCCGTGAAGTCGCGCACCGTTTGCCCCGACGCGACCCGGAACAAACCTTCCTTGGGCTGGCTGACGCGGGCTTCGGCCGAGACGCGGACCTGGCCGACGACGGCGCCGAGCGCGTTGGCGACGTCGGTATCCTCCGGCACCACGCACTCATTACCGACCAGCTCGGCCAAGCCGGCATAGTGCAGCGGCGCCGAGGCGCCGAGGCCAATGACCGGACGATCGAGCGCGACGCTGAGCCTTGCGATGCCGGGATGGGAATCGACGGCGCGCTGCACCAGCGCGTGCGCGACGGTGGCTGCACCATCCAGCCCATCCTCGGCAAAGGCTGTCTCCAGAATGTATTCGGCCGACCAGCGCGTGAGCGTCAGCAGCACGCGTTCGGAAATCACCTCCGGAGACGGCGCGATGTACTGGCCTCGCCCATCACGCTTGCGGGCAAACAGTTCGGCCCCGAGCCGGGCCGCAAGCGGGTCCCAGTTGGCCTGCTTGCCCAGCACATGGGCGGCATCCGAGGGGGTGAAGCCCGAGATATGCACCAGCCCGCGCGATACCAGCCGGTTTAGCGTCGCGTTCTGGGCGTTCGAGGTCAGCAGCCTATCGATGGCGAGCGGCACAGCGCCGATCTGCTCGTAGAGCTTTGCCTCGGGCGCGGTCAGGCCGGCGGCGAGCCGGTCCGGCACGCCGGTGCGCAGCGCGAAGCGGCCATCCATGCGGCCGGGGTTGGGCGCCCTGAGCTGGCGCTCGAGCTCCGATGTCACGGAAACACCATGCATCATGCCGGCCAGCGCCAGCGGCACCAGGCGGCGCGGCCCGAGCAGGATTTTCGGGTTGAGCGCGCCATCTTCCAGTGCCACCTCGGAATCGCCGCCGAGGCCGAAAGTGCGCATGGCGACCGCCTCGACCATGGTGCGGAAGCCGCCGACAGTGGCGCCTTCGGGATCGAGCCGAGGACGGCCGCCGTCGAGCACGGCGACATCGGTGGTGGTGCCGCCAATGTCGGACACCATGGCGTTGTCCAGGCCCGTCATGTGGCGGGCGCCGACCAGGCTGGCGGCCGGGCCGGACAGGATGGTCTCGATCGGCCGCTGGCGGGCAAACGCCGCCGAAACCAGCGCGCCATCGCCGCGCACCACCATCAGGGGGGCTACGATGTTGCGGGCCTCCAAAAATCCTTCGGTTGCCGCCACCAGCCGGTCGATCATCGAGATCAGCCTGGCGTTGAGCAAGGTGGTGAGCGCGCGGCGCGGGCCGCCGAGCTTGGCCGACAATTCGTGGCTGGCGGTGACCGGCAGGCCGGTCTTTTCGCGGATGAAGTCGCGCGCGGCGAGTTCATGCGCCGGGTTGCGGGTGGCGAAATAGGCGCAGACGGCAAAGCCCGACACCGAGGCGCCGAGTTCAGGGAGTGCTGCTTCCAGCCCCGACAGATCGAGCTTGGCCGCATTGCCGTGCACGTCATGGCCGCCCGGACAAAACACCACCGGATCGGTGCCGAGCGCCGTCTTCAGCCCGTCGCGCGCAAGGTCGGCCCCGGTAAAGCCGATCATGATGAGCGCCACACGCCCACCCTGGCCCTCGACCAGCGCATTGGTGGCGAGCGTCGTCGACATCGACACGAGTTTGATCGCGGCCGGATCGGTGGCCGATTTTCCCAGCACCGCATCGACCGCGCCGGAAATGCCGACGGCAAGATCGTGCCGCGTGGTCAGCGCCTTGGCCTTGGCCAGCACCTTGCCTTTTGGCCCGCCTTGTTCCGACCACAGCACGGCATCGGTATAGGTGCCACCGGTGTCGATACCGAGAAACAGGGGTTTTGGCTTGGCGGTCATGTCTGGCGGTCCGGGATTCTGCTCCCCCGCCCTTAGCCGATACGGCCCGGCTGATAAAGGCGGGAGAGGTGGGCCAGTTTGACCCTCGTCGCCGCTCATGCCCGCCAAACTTTGTAACGGTCACATTTTTTCATTGGTGCGTGGCCTGCCTTTGCGTGCACCATGCGCCGATCTCATCCCTTTCAGGACTTCGCCATGACCACGCTCCCCGGCATCGCCGACATCCATGCCGCCGCCGCGCGCCTCTCCGGCCTGATCGCCGAAACGACCTTGATCGAATCGCTGGAACTCAACAAACGCTTCGGCGGCCGCATCCTGTTCAAGCCGGAGACGCTGCAGCGCACCGGCTCGTTCAAGTTCCGCGGCGCCTACAACAAACTGTCTTCGCTGAGCGAAGAAGAGCGCAGCCGCGGCGTCGTCGCCTTCTCCTCAGGCAACCATGCTCAGGGCGTCGCCGCGGCGGCTGCCATGTTCGGCGTCAAGGCGGTCATTGCCATGCCGGCCGACGCGCCGGCGATGAAGATCGCCAATGTCCGCAAGATGGGCGCCGAAGTGGTGCCGTTCGACCGCTTTCGCGACGACCGCATGACGGTGGTGCGACCCTACATGGACAAGGGCATGGTGCTGGTGCCTCCTTTCGACGATCCGGCCATCATCGCCGGCCAGGGCACGATCGGTCTCGAACTGACGCGCCAGGCAAAAGCGCTCGGCGTCAGCCTCGATGCGGTCGTCATTCCCTGTGGCGGCGGCGGCCTGACGAGCGGCATTTCGATCGCCGTCAAGGATGCCTCGCCGGCCACAGCAGTCTGGGCCGTTGAGCCCGAGCATTTCGACGACACCCGCCGCTCGCTGATCGAAGGAAAAAGGGTTTCCAACGAGCCCGGCCACAGTTCGATCTGCGATGCCATCCTCACCGCAGAGCCCGGTGCCATCACCTTCGAGATCAACCGCAAGAACCTCGCCGGCGCCATCGCCGTCTCCGACAAGGCGGCCGCACAGGCGGTGCGCGACGCCATGGCCCATCTCAAGCTGGTGGTCGAACCCGGCGGCTGCGTGGCGCTGGCGGCGCTCTCGTCAGGCGAGATCGAACTGTCGGGCAAATGCGTCGCCGTCGTGCTGTCAGGCGGCAATGTCGATTTCACCACCTATGCCGAGATCATGGCCGCGGCCTGAGAACCGATATGGCAGACGCTGAGATAAGGGCGGCTCTCGATCGCCATTGGGCTGCCTCCGATGCCAATGATCTCGAGACGGAGCATCAGATCTATCGCGAGGACGCGGTGCTCGATTATCCGCAATCAGGCGAGCGCATCAGCGGACGGCACAACATCCAGTCGTCGCGCGCCACGCAGCCCAACCGGAAGCGCTTTGCCGTGCGGCGGATCACCGGGTCAGGCGACCTCTGGATCACCGAATATGTCCTGACCTATGACGGGATTCCGTCCTATACGGTGAGCATCATGGAGTTCGTCGATGGCAAAGTGGTTCGCGAGACCCAGTATTTCGGCGATCCGTTCGAGCCGGGGCAGTCGCGCGCGCAATGGGTCGAACGGATACCTTGAAACACGGCGGCGGTAGCATGACCGGCCACCATCCGCTCGATCGTGCCGAACTGCCTGATGATACGGCCGATCTCGCCCGCTATCTCATCGGCAAGCTCGTGGTGCGGGAGCTGCCGGAAGGCATCGTCAGCGGCCGTATCGTCGAGACCGAGGCCTATGTCACCGGCGACGCCGCCGGGCACGGCTATCGCGGCATGACGCCGCGCAACCGTTCGCTGTTCCTCGGGCCCGGACACGCCTACGTCTATCTCGCCTATGGGGTCTCCTGGATGCTCAATGTCTCAAGCGAGGGGCCGGGCACCGGCACCGGCGTGCTGATCCGGGCGCTGGAGCCGCTCGAAGGCATCGCCATCATGCGGCTGAACCGGGGCGTGGAGCGCCTGCGCGACCTGGCGCGCGGGCCGGGGCGGCTCGCCCAGGCATTGCGGATCGACCGTTCGCTGGACGGCCTCGATCTGTGCCGCCAAGGCCCGCTATGGCTGGCAGCCGACGAGCATCAGGCCAGCGACATCGGCCAAGGCATCCGCATCGGCATCACGAAGGATGCGGACCGCCCGCTGCGGTTCTATGTCAGAGGCAGTCCGTTCGTCAGCGGTCCGCGATCGCTCAATTCCTGAACGCTCAGTCGAGCGTGCGCCTGAACCGCACCAATGCGACGCCGGCAAACAAGGCCACGAACCCGACCAGCCAGGCGATCTCGCCCGCAACCGCCGGCAGTTCGGCGCCCTTCAGCATCACCGCGCGGGTGATGCGCAGAAAATGCGTCAGCGGAAAAATCTCGCCGAAGGTCTGCGCCCAGCCCGGCATGCCGCGATAGGGGAACATGAAGCCGGACAGCAGGATCGACGGCAGGAAGAAGAAGAAGGTCAGCTGCAGCGCCTGCATCTGCGTGCGGGCGATGGTCGAGATGGTGTAGCCAAGCAGCACCAGCGCCAGCACGAACACCAATACGGCTGTAAGCAGCAGCGACATGGAACCGGTGAAGGGGATGGCGAACAAGAGCTTCGACGCCGCCAGCACCACCACCACCTGGACGCCACCGACCACAAGATAGGGCAGCACCTTGCCCAGCATGATCTCAAACGGGCTGGACGGCATGGCGAGCAGGTTTTCCATCGTGCCGCGCTCGGTCTCGCGGGTCAGCGCGATCGAGGTCATCATCACCAGGGTCATCTGCAGGATGACGCCGAGCAGGCCGGGCACGATGTTGTATTGCGAGATGCCTTCCGGATTGTAGCGCTGGTGCACCACCACATCGAGCTGGCCCCTGGCGGCCTCACTCGCCGCCTCCTGCATGCCTTGCGCCCGAAGCAGCGCCTGGCTGGCCACTTTGCTTAGCGTCGAGATGGCGCCGCTGGCGGCGGCCGGGTCGGTGGCGTCGGCCTCGATGAGTATCTGCGGATTGTCGCCGCGCTCCACCCGGCGGCCGAAATCGGCCGGGATGGTGACGACGAAGGCGACATCGCCGCGCGCCATCAGGAATTCGGCATCCTCGGCACTTTGCGCGACATGGTCGAAGCGGTAGTAGCCGGTCGTCTGCAGGGCTGCGACAATGGCGCGGGTGTAGGGGTCGTTGCTGGTCGCCACCAGTGCGGCAGGCAGGCTTTTGGGATCGTTGTTGATAGCGTAGCCGAACAGCACCAGCTGCAAAAGCGGCACGCCCAGCATCATGGCGAAGGTGATGCGGTCGCGCCGCATCTGGATGAATTCCTTGATCAGCAGCGCACCGAGCCTGGCGAAGGAGAAGACGCTGTTCATGCCATATTGTCCTTCGAGCCGGACATGAACTGGATGAAGACGTCCTCGAGGCTGGTCTCGCCGGGTTTTACGCTGACGCCCTTGTGCTCCTTCTCGACATCGGCGAGCGCCTTTTCGAGCTTTGCCTTGTCGGAGCCGACGACATGCAGCGTCGCGCCGAACGGCGCCACCTGGTCGACGCCGGGCCGGTCCCTGAGTGCATCGGCGACCTGGTCGAGGCGCGGTCCCTGCAGCACGAAGGTGGTCAGACCGGCATTCGTCACCACCTCGTCCACCGTGCCGGTGGCCAGCATCTTGCCGTAGGAGATGTAGCTGATGCGGTGGCAGCGCTCGGCTTCGTCCATGTAGTGGGTGGACACCAGCACGGTCAGACCGCCGCTCGCCAGCCGGTGGATCTCGTCCCAGAATTCGCGCCGCGCCTTCGGATCGACGCCGGCGGTCGGCTCGTCGAGCAGCAGCAGCTTCGGCTTGTGCATGATGCAGGCGGCCAGTGCCAGCCGCTGCTTCCAGCCGCCCGACAACGTGCCGGCGAGCTGGTTGCGGCGGCTCGTCAGGCCAAGCTCTTCCAGCGTTTTCGACACATGCTCCTCGACCGGTTTCAGCCGGTAGAGCCGCGCCACGAATTCGAGATTCTCGCCGATCGTCAAATCCTCGTAGAACGAGAATTTCTGCGTCATGTAGCCGACTTCGCGCTTGATGCGGAGCGACTCGGTGCGGATGTTGAAACCCAGCACCGTACCTTCGCCCTCGTCGGGCGTCAGCAGGCCGCACATGATGCGGATGGTCGTCGTCTTGCCGGACCCGTTGGGCCCGAGAAAGCCGACGATCTCGCCCTCGGCCACCGTCATCGTCACATGGTCGACGACAGTCTTGTCGCCGAAACGCTTGACCAGGCCATGAACGTCGATGGCGTTCATTTTGAGGCCGCCAGCTCGACATCGACGATCTGTCCCGGCTGCAGCGCTTGCGCCTTGCCCTCAGGCCGCGCCTCGACGAGGTAGACCAGCTTCTGCCGGTTCTCGAGCGAGTAGATCACCGGCGGGGTGAATTCCGGGTCGGGCGAGACATAGCTGACGCGCGCCTTCACCTCCGGCCCGCAGCCGTCGCAATGCACGACAAGCAGCGTGCCGACCTTGATCGACGAGAACGCACTTTCCGGGACATAGACGCTGAGCTTCACCGCACCGTCCGGCAACATCGAAATGACAGGCGCGGTCGGACCAGCGGTGTCGCCGGGATTGCGGATGACGTCATTGATGCGGCCGGGCGAGGGTGCCGCCAGCACGCGCTTCGATAGCCGCCACTCAGCCTGTTCCAACGCCGACTGCGCCTGTTTGACCTGATTGTCTGCCGCCTTGATCGTTTCGGGACGCGCAGGCAGACCGCCGACGGCGAGGTTGGCCTGCGCCTGGCCGACCTGCGCATTGGCGGTCTCCAGCGTCGCGGCGGCGGTGTCGTAGTCGGCCTGCGTGCCGGCACCGCGCTTGAACAGGTCGGCGGCGCGGTCGTATTTGCGCTTGGCATCCGTGGCCTGGGCCTTGGCCATGTCGACCTCGGCCTTCAGCACCGCGATCTCCTCCGGCCGCTTGCCGATCTGCAGGTCGGCCAGCTGCGCCTGCGCCTGGGCGAGCGCGGCCCCTGCCTGGGCGACGGCGATTTTTGCGTCGGCGCTTTCGAGAGTCACCACCGGCGTGCCTGATACAACACGGTCGCCGCGCTTGACCGCGACGGTCTCGACCTGCGCCACCTCGATCGGAGCCAGCAAGACATAGTCGCCCTCGACATAGCCGACGGCAAGCGGCGCTGCCGGCGCGCAGGCGCCGAACAGCTTGGCCGCGAGAGGCAGGGAACAGAGAAAACTCATCGCTTGCCCTCCTTGCGGGCGACCGGATTGCGGGCCGCCAGTATGGCGCCAAGATTGCCTGTCACCGCCGCCACCACCTTGGCGGCCTCGGTGTTGCCGATCTCGCGCCAGCCCATACGACGCATCACTGCTTCGCGACCGATGCGGAAATAGATGACCTGGCCGATCAGCGTGAAGACCACGAGCTTGGTGGCCTCGCTTTCGGCCGGCTCGCCCGTCGCCTGTTCCCAGATCTGGCAGAGGCGGCGATGGGTCGGTTCGAACACCCCGTCATAGATGCGGTCGAGTGCGGCGGTCGGATGCGTCAATTCCCTAAGTACAAATTGTACGATATCGCCAGCTTCCGGTCTGGCTACGATAAACGCCACCATCGCTTCCAGCGCGGCGAACAATTGTGCCCTCGCCGCCTCCGGGCCGGCTTGACCCGGCAATTGCGTGCCGCCGAGCGCCTGGCCGGCAACCGACTGGATGGTTTCGACGATGTGGTCGGCGGCGGCCGCGCGCAACCCTTCCTTGCCGCCGAAGTGATAGGCGATCGAGCCGATGTTGGCCTTGGCCTCGGCGGCGATCTCACGCGTCGACGTGCCGTCGAACCCTTGCCGTCCGAACAGCTTGAGCGCCGAAAGCACGAGTGCGGCGCGCGTCTGCTCTGCGGGGGATGTCTCCTGGCGGGGCGTTTTATCGGCTACGGCTTTGATCATGCTGGGCACTTAATCAATCGATTGATTAAAGTCAAATTGATTATCCGCGGCGGCTTGCCATGTCGGGCCGCAGACGCTTTAGTGGGCGGCCATGGGCAAGGAAGTCGAACGCAAGTTCCTGGTCTCCAGCGCCGAATGGCTGGAAATGGCCGAGGCGAATATACGCATTCGCCAGTTCTATCTTGCCGCAACACCCGGCCGCACCGTGCGCGTGCGCATCAGCGACGGCAGTTCGGCGAAGCTGACGCTTAAATTCGGCAGCAAGATCCGCGAGCGTGACGAATACGAATATGAAATTCCACTGGCGGACGCAGAGGAGATGCTGGCCTTCGCCATCGGACATGTCATCGAGAAGACACGCCACCATGTTAGGCATCGCGGCTATCTCTACGAAGTCGATGTTTTCGGCGGGATTCTAGCCGGCCTTGTGGTGGCCGAACTGGAGACGCCGGAGGATGTACCTGACGAAATGCTGCCTGATTGGCTCGGCCGCGAAGTGACCGGCGAGCAGAGATTTTACAACGCGTCGCTCGCCCTAGAGCCGGATGATTTTAGGTCGGGTCGACCTAAAATCGGAATCCGGCTCTAAATCAAAAGAGATGGAGCATGATGTCGTCCGAAAACCGCTTCACACTTTTCGGCATCATGCTCTAGGGGGATTCCGGAGATCGCCGCATGAGCTTTCGCATCGATCCGCGCCTGCCGCTGACCGGCGAGGTCAGGCGTATCCTTGGCGAGGAGATCGGCAAGGCGCTTGCCCATCTGGCCGTCGCGCGCGACCAGCCGGAGCAGGCATTGCACAAATGCCGCAAGCGGCTGAAGAGCGCGCGCGCCTTGCTGCGGCTGGTCCGTTCCGGAAATGAAACATTCTGTCGGACTGAGAACCAATGCTACCGTCAGGTGGCGGCGCTGCTTGCCGGGCCGCGCGAGGCGACCGCGCTGGTCGAGACCGTCGACCGGCTGGCAGCCGCCTTTCCCGAGCAGGTTGCCGGCGGCGGCCTCGACAGCGTGCGCGACCGGCTTATCGCCCGCCAGCATGAAATCCATGCCGGGGCTGGTCTCGACGCCGCCATAGGCGCGGCCACGGCCGCCTGCGAGGAAGGCCTGATCCGGATCGAGCGGCTGCTGCTCCCCGATCTGCCTGAGCATGCAGCCGATGTGCTTGCGGAAGGCGCTCGCAAGACCTTGCGCCGGGCCAGGAAGGCGCTGGACAAGGCCGGATCCCACGGAGGAGCCGAGGATTTCCACGATCTGCGTAAGGCGGCCAAGACCCACTCGATGCATCTTTCGCTGCTCGGCCGGCTGTGGCCGACGCCGATCAAGGTGCGGCGCAAGGCGGTCGACGAACTGGGTGAAAAGCTCGGCGAACTGCACGATGTCTTCGTCATGCGCGCCCTGCTCGAAGCCGACGGCGAGCCGCTCGGCGATGCGCAGGACACCAAGCTCCTGGGCAAGCTTTTGAAGCGCTCGGAAAAAAGCCTGAAGAAGAGCTGCCTCGCCGGGGCGGCCGAACTGTTCGGCGACAGTCCCAAGCGCTCGACAAAGAAGCTCGCCCGCAATGCGCGCGACGACCTCGCCGGGCCGGCACTGCCGGAAGAGACAGTGCCGGCCGGCTGACGCTGGCACTCCCCCGCCGGCGCGTGCTAGTCACGCTCTACCATGACCGCACCTGCCGACACGCTTCTGGACCGACTTGGCCGCTGGCTTGCCGGCCGGCTGCAGGACGAATCCTCCGGCTATGAGCCCTACACGCCGTCCGACGCCGAGACGTTGCGGCGCACGCTCGAGCCCGGCGACATCCTGCTCATCGAAGGCAACCAGAAGATCTCGGCGGCGATCAAATACCTGACCCAGTCGACCTGGTCGCATGCGGCCTTCTATATCGGCGATGCCTTGTCCGAACCGGAGGACGGATCGGAACGGCGTCGGCTGATCGAAGTCACGCTCGGCGAAGGCTGTGTCGCCGTGCCGCTGTCGCGCTACCGCACCTACAACACCCGTATCTGCCGGGCGAGCGGGCTGACCCCGGAAGACCGCGACCATGTCGTCGCCTTCATGATCGGCAAGCTCGGCCTGAAATACGATCTCAAGAACATTTTCGACATGCTGCGCTTTTTCCTGCCGACGCCGCCGGTGCCGGTGCGCTGGCGCCGCCGCATGCTGGCTTTCGGCTCCGGCGACCCGACGCGCGCCATCTGCTCGACCCTGATCGCCGAAGCCTATGGCGAGATCCGCTATCCGATCCTGCCCGAGATCACCCGCGCGCCCGGCCGCGCCTCAGCGCAGTCGAACTATTCGCGCCGCGAAATCCTGCACATCCGCCACCACTCGCTCTACACGCCGCGCGACTTCGACCTGTCGCCCTTCTTCCGCATCGTGAAACCGACGCTGGAATTTGGGTTCGACTACCGGGCGGTGACCTGGGAAGATAGGGCCGCTGAGGCGAAGGCCGCCGAATAGCAACCATTCAAACCGGCGCCGATGGCGAGTGGCGCCCTATGAGATCATTCGAGACAGTGTCGATGATCTCAGCGGAAAGCGTCGGATCGGGCACGACGCGGGAGAGGATCACCGATCCGACCATTTCCGCTAGGAATGCGATCGCGGCACTCCGCTTCGCGGCCGGGTCGCTTCCCGGCAGGAGTGAAATGATCAACGCGACATAATTGCTGACGATGCTTCCGAAGAACGATCGAAGCGCTGGATCGTCGTGCCGGGCGGCATCGGCCGCCAGTGCGGTGAGGCTGCATCCGTGCCCCGGATTGTCGCGATGATGGTCCGAGATGTAGTGGCGCACCAGCGTCTCAAACGGAGTATCGGTCGAAGCGAGCCGGGCGGATAGATCGGCGCTCATGTCACTGAAGGCCCGCTGCATGGCCTGAACGATGAGGTCGTCCTTCGACTTGAATTGTCGGTAGAAGCCTCCGTGGGTAAGCCCGGCCGCGCTCATCAGATCGGCAATGCCGATCCCGTCGATCCCTTGTTCGCGGAAGAGCTTTGCGGCGGTATCGATGACCCGCTCTCGATTTAACTCGACCATCTCCTTGCTCACCTTCACGACCGCATCCTCTTCTATTGATGATGATCGACATATAAGACGTGGCGGAGGCGCTTGACAATGATTATGGCGGTCATTATCACCCAATGATTACGATCATAATCATTAGGCAGGAAAGTTGAGATGACACAAGTTCAGTCGCGCGCCGAGAAGATCGCGCTGATCACCGGCGCTTCGGGTGGCATCGGGCATGCGGCCGGACTTGCGCTCATCCGGGCGGGGTATCGCGTGTTCGGCACCAGCCGCCGAGCTGCGCCCAACGAAGTGCGTCAGGGCATTCACATGGTCCCTTGCGACGTCACCGATGATGGGTCCGTCAGAGACGCCATCAAGCAAGTTGTCGCCCTCGCCGACCGGATCGACGTACTGGTAAACAATGCGGGCCGCAGCCTGATCGGCGGCGCCGAGGAATCATCGGTCGCTCAAGCCCAAAGCCTGTTCGACATAAATGTCTTCGGCATCGTTCGCATGACCAATGAAGTGCTGCCCATCATGCGCAGACAGGGCGAGGGCCGGATCATCAACATCAGTTCGGTCCGGTTTCCTGCCGGGGCCATTCACCGCCCTCTACACCGCCACCAAACACGCAGTCGAAGGATATTCCGAGTCGCTCGATCACGAACTTCGAACGTTCGGCATCAGGGTTTCCCTTGTCGAGCCCGCCTTCACCCGCACCGGACTGGAAGAGAACGCCGAACAGCCTGACCGGATTTCCGGCGTCTACGAACAGGGGCGCTCAGCCATGAATTCGACCTGGCGCAACAGAATCGCGAGCGGCGATCCGGTGGAAGCGGTGGCCGACAAAGTGGTACAGGCAGCCACCGAAAAGACGCCGAGCATGCGCTATACGCCTGGCAAAACGGCAGGCCGTCTTCGCTTCATGCGGCGCTTCGTGCCCGAAAACATGTTCGACAAGAGCTTCCGCAAGCAGATGGGCGTGGCCGATTGATCTAAAATCAAGGCATGGCCAGGCCAGTCCGGCAGGCGAGCCTCCTTTCGCCGAGGAGCGACGAATGAAGTCCTATTTGTGCAAATATATTCCGCCGCGTTCCGACTTTCTGGCAACGATGACCACCGATGAGGAAGAGTGGATGAAGCAGCACCGAGCATTCCTGGATGACCTGCTTGAAAAGAGGCTTATCGTCGCGCACGGCCCCGTGATGGACCCGGCTGGCGGTTATGGGGTGTCGCTCTATCGGATTGCCGATGATCTGGACATAGAGGCGATCACCTCGGAGGACCCGATCGTGAAGAATGGCGCCGGGCACTACGAACACCATCCGATGCTGCATTTGAAAACGCACGGCTAACCATTTCGACCAAACCGCATCGATGCGGCAGCGAAAGTCGCTCTCGAAGGGGCCAGCTTTGCGCACGCTGGCGGGCGCGATCCAGTCGAGGTTTCTGGCGTCCATCCTGCCGAGGTGCAGGCGTCTCACATGGCGGCCGGCATCACGCCGAAACCGCAATGGCGCCCTGGTTTTCGGCTCTGTGTTCGACCCAGATATGGACCGGTTCGTCCCGGCCGCGGATGCTCACCGGCCCATGATCGCGCGCATTCAACCGTGTCGTTGGCGATTCCGCCTTCGCGGCCTCGATCAGTCGTGACCCAAAGCAAATATTCGCCTGAAGCTCACGGCAGAGCGCCTGCAAACGGCTGGCGACGTTGACGGTGTCGCCCACCACCGCGAAGGACAGGTTGCGCTCGCTGCCGACCGCGCCGAGGACGACGGCGCCATATTGTGCACCGATCCGAACGTCCAGCGGCGGATATCCTCTGGACACACGCTGGACATTCCAGTCTTCGATAGCGGCGATCATCGCTTCAGCGCACCGGATGGCCCGGGTTGCGTCGTCATGGCTGGCTTGCGGAACCCCGAAGGTCGCCATGATGCAATCGCCGATATAGTTGTCGACGGTGCCATGGTGGTCGAAAACGACCTGCTCCATGCGACGGTGGAACTGACGCAGTAGTTCGAACACTGCTTCGGCCGGATGATCCTCGGAATAGTGTGTGAAGCCGACGATGTCGGCGAACAGCACCGCGATATCCTGCCGGCGGACCGGGCCGAAGGGCTCGTCATCCGTGGCGAGCTGGTCGACGACATTGGGCGAAAAATGCCGGGCGAGATTGGCGCGGGCGCGCTCCGCCTTGACATAGTCTTCCGACAGATGTCGGGAACGAGAGACGACCAGCGCCATGATCGCGCCGATAATCAGCACAACCAACACATTGGTCGCCTGCGCGAACGTATCGACGAAATTGGGGTTGAGATAGAGATTCAGTCGCTCTGTCAGCTGCAGCGAATAGAGGTTCGTTGCCGGAATGACGGTTCCCGCATGAAAAACCACCCATCCCACCCCGATCGTCCACGTCAAGGCCGCGAGCGCGCCGAGATAGAGCGCCAATCGTGTCGAAAGGGTCAGCGCGCCAAGGCATACGAAAATCAGCAGGAATTTGAAGCTGCCCTCGCGCAGTTGCATCGCGGCCGGCGCGACCTCGAGGGAAAACGGGTTGGGCGTTACCAGCAGAACGGTCAACAGAATGATGTCCAGCGTACCGACGAGGTAACCGATCCACCATGGCGCGTTGCGACGGCGCGCAAAGCGAAACTGGATCAGGCCGACGAGTTGGAACAGCGCGAGGCCCGCCAGCACGAAGAGCAGCGAGGCATCCCAGCGGCTGATCAAGGAAAAGAAGCAGGAGATCACGGCGAGCGATGCCGTGCGCGCCCAGAACTGCAATGCAGCACCCTGGCGTTCTGCCCGCTCCCGCAAATTTTTCAGGCGCGAATAGCGGCGAAGTTCAAGTGTTGGCGCGGTCGGCATAGGATCACTTCGATTTTGCGGGGACGGTCACGCATTCGGCAAACCCGCCCCGTACAGTCTGGCAAATCAGCGCGCGAACTCTATCATGAATGTGGCTTCATTTTTGAAGCACCTCCGGACTGGAGCGCGACAAGCTCAGCCGCCAGATGCAATCCTGCTCGGATGATGGCCCAGTCAGGCCGGCAACGGGCGGCGTCCCTTTGCCGGAGCGGTGGGCCGGTCGGACGCACCGGCATCCCTGGGGTGCGGGCCGATCGGCATGATCGCCGGAAACGGGGTTGCGCCAAAAGCAAACGTCCATTTGTAGCCGGTCAGCCCGTCTTCCGGCGTCGTGTGCTGGTCGTGATGGGCGAGCAGTTTGGCGCGCTCGGCCAGTTCCTCCGCCTCGCGCTTCACCATCTCCGCCGTCTCCGGCCGCATCCGCCTGGAGAAAGAGACGAAGGTCGCTTCCCGCTCCAGATGGGTGATCGCCCAGCCGATGAAATTCTTGTTTGTCATCTCGAACAGCGGCCTGAGCGGCCCTTCGAAATTCCACTGGATCGGTGTGTCGACCAGCAGCCGTGCCGACAGCCCGCCGCCCAATGCGATCAGGCCGAGCGCTTCGAGATCGCGCAGATAAAGGAACATCGAGGCTTCGCTCAAGCCTTGCGAGCGCATGACGCCTTCGGGCGTGAACTTCTCCGACAGCATGACGAAGATGAACAGCAGCGCCGGCCGTCCCGCGAGCTTGCGCTCGATCTCCGGCGCGATGCGATTGACCGGTCCCGGCCCCCGGTTCATCGACCCCAGCACGTTTTCCAGCTCGACGCCGGCGGCAGCGCAGATCCCGATGAGACGGTCGAGCTTGCAGTTGCGCTCGTGGAAGATGCGCTTCACCGTCGGCTCGGAAACGCCCATCCGCCCGGCAAGCTCACGATAGGTGACGCCCTTGGCCTTCAGCGTCCGCTTCAGCGCCTCGAAAATCAAGCCGTTCATGGAATGCACCTCTTTTGCGCCATTTCGTATCGGTTTCCGATACTAGCTCGAATCTTCCTTCCGGAAAAGTATCGAAACTCCTACCTCTCCGCCATCCATCACAGGAGACCTGGCCATGAAAACCCTCATCCCCTCTATTTGTCTCGCCGCCTTCGGTATCGCGCTCGTGCCTGCGGCCGAGGCCGCCGAACTCTGGCGCGCCTCGGGCTTCGAGCAACCCGAATCGGCGCTGTTCGATGCCGCCAACAATCGCATTATCGTCTCCAACATCGTCGGCAATCCCGGGGAGGCCGACGGCAACGGCTATCTCTCGGTGCTGTCGCTGGACGGCAAGGTCGTTAGCCGGCACTGGACCGCCGGCATGGATGCACCGAAGGGCTCGGCGATCTCTGGCGGCAAGCTCTACGTCGCCGACATCACCAAGGTGCGCATCGTCGATCTCGCCAGCGGCAAGCTCATCTCGACGATCGATGTGCCCGGCGCCGTTTTCCTCAATGACGTGACATCGGACAGTTCGGGCAAGGTTTATGTCACCGACATCCTGGCCGATGCGATCTACCGCATTGACGGCGACAAGCCGGAACTGTTCGTGAAGGATGCGAAGCTCGCCGCACCCAACGGCATCTTTGCCGATCGCGATCGGCTGATCGTGGCGTCCTGGGGCAAGGGCATCAAGCCGGACTTCAGCACTGCCGCGCCCGGGGGCCTGCTGTCGGTCGATCTCGCGACGAAAGCCGTGACGCCGCTGCCTGGCGCACAAAACTTTGCCGACCTCGACGGCGTCGTCGCCATCGGCGACAGCATCTACGCCACCGCCTTCATGACCGGCACGCTCTATCGGTACAAAGTCGGCGAGGCGCCGGAGGCTGTAGAGCAGTTCAAGCCGGGCAGCGCCGATATCGGCACAGACGGCACGCGGATTTTCGTGCCGCTGATGAACGAGGGCGAGATCGCGGTGCTGAGCCTGGACTGACGGCGCACATTTGCCGGCTCAGCCAACGGGCACGGCTTTGAGTTGCGCCCGCGCATCCTTGATCGAAGCGGCAAAGGTCACCAGCGGCCGCTTGACGCCGTGGTTGATCAGCATGCGCCGTGTCTGCGGCGAGGCGCCGGCGATGATGAAACGCACGCCGGCGCGTTTCGCCTTGTGCGCCGCGCCCTCGATGACATTGGCCGCGGTGGAATCGAAGAAGGGCACCGCCGAACAATCGAGGATGAAGTTCTTGCGCTGGTCGGCGATGCGGTCGAGCACCGTGCCGACAGTAGAGGCGGCGCCGAAGAAGAAGGCGCCGGAGATGCGATAGACGACGGTGTCGGCGTCGCTTGCCTCGCTTGCATCGTAGGCGCGGCCGCTGCTGTCGGCGACATCGTCCTGCACCAGCGGCAAATCCGCCTCCACGGCGATCGACTTGGCCATGCGGTCGATGAACAGGATCGAGCCTAGCGCGAAGCCGACGACGATGCCTTCGGTGAGGTCGCGGAAGACGACGATCAGGAAGGTTGCCATCAGCACCAGGGCATCGCCGCGCGAAGCGCGCAGCAACGTGGCGAAGGCCTGCTTCTCGAACATGTTCCAGCAGACAACCGCCAGCACCCCGGCAAGGGCGGCAAGCGGGATGTAGCTGGCCAGCGGTGCGGCCACCAGCATGAAGACCAGCAGAAAAAGCGAATGCAGCATGCCGGAAACCGGCCCATGCGCGCCGGCCCGCACATTGGTGGCGGTGCGGGCGATGGTGCCGGTGGTGCAGATGCCGCCGAACAGGGCAGACGCGATGTTGGCAAAGCCTTGCGCCACCAGTTCGCAATTGGAACGGTGACGCCGCCCGGTCATGCCATCGGCGACCACGGCCGAGAGCAGCGATTCGATGGCGCCGAGCAGCGCAAAAGCCACCGCATCCGGCAGCACCGCAATCGCCTTGTCGAGGTTGAGTCCCGGCAGTGCCGGCAACGGCAGGCTGCGCGGAATGCCGCCATAGCGGGTGCCGATCGTTTCCGCCGGCAGCGAAAGCAGCGCCACGACAAGGGAGGCCAGTCCGACGGCGATCAGCATGCCCGGCCAGCCGGGCCGCCAGCGCTTCACCCCGACGATGGTGGCGATGGTCAGCGCCGCCACCAGCGTTGCCGAGATATTGAGCGTGCCGGCCGCGTGGCCGATCGCCATCAGCTTCGGCAGCAGCGGCCCGGGCTCCGGCCCGGCAAGCCTCAGCCCGAACAGTTCCACGATCTGGCCGGAGAAGATGATGATCGAGATGCCGGCGGTGAAGCCGACCGTCACCGGGTAAGGGATGAATTTGATATAGGTTCCGAGCCGGAGATAGCCGATGGCGAGCAGGAAGATGCCGGCCATCATCGTCGCCAGCAGCAGTCCGTCGACGCCTTCGCGCTGCACCGTCGCCGCCACCAGCACGATGAAGGCGCCGGCCGGGCCGCCGATCTGGAAGCGGCTGCCGCCGAGCGCCGAGACGATGAAGCCGCCGACAATGGCGGTGAACAGGCCGCGCTCCGGCGTCACGCCCGAAGCAATCGCAATCGCCATCGACAGCGGCAACGCGACAATAGCGACGGTCAGCCCGGCCATGAAGTCGGCCTTGAACTGCGGCAGGCGGTAACCTTCGCGCCAGACCGTCACCAGCTTGGGCGTGAACAGCTCTGAAAATGTCGGCTTTGCCGACTTCTGGGCCGGTTGATGCACTGCCCGCCGGATCTGATCCATGGACTGCCTTCCGCTTGCGTGAAGGCGGCGGGATCGTCGGCAGGACTGTCGGCGGTCGCCGTCGCGACTATATGCCGGCTCAGCCTTGCGGGTTCGGCGGAGCGACCGGCTTGAGGCGCACGCCCCGGCCGCCGCGCTCGCTGGTCTGGTTCTCGCCGATGAGCTCCACCCCGGCCTCGTCGAGAGCCTGGATAACCTTCATCAGCGTATCGACCACACCCCTGACCACGCCGTCACTCGCTTCCATGCGCTGGATTGTCGGAAGCGAAACGCCGGCACGCTCGGCGAGTGTCTTCTGATCGATGCCGGCCAGCGCCCTCGCGGCGCGCATCTGGGCGGCAGTGATCATCGGTCGGAACCCCCGTCTGAGTCTGCGGAGACGACGTGTAATACAATCATAGTGATGTTTCAACCATCATAAAGCATACATGAAACATGATCTCCTCACAAAGCCGGATGCCGGGATACGGGATGAGCATGCTACGTTACCGCCTTGGCTCTTATTGGCGGGGAAATATCCGTTGAAGATTTTCAGGACCTTGACGACGTCGGCAGCCTTGCTGTCGGCGGTTTTTCTGCTGGCAGGCTGCGGACACGGGCTGATCAACCGGCTGATTTGAATGTCGCTCCGGATCGTCAGTCTTCGGGCTCGTTGCCATCGGCCACCGCCTTGTTCCGCTGCAGCATTCGCGCCGCCAGCCAGCACAGCGTCGCCCAGGTGAAGCCGGCGCACCATCCCGCCAACACGTCGGAAGGCCAGTGGACGCCGAGATAGACGCGGCTGACGCCGACCAGCAGCGTTACCAGCACCGCCAGGCTGAGGACATAGATTTTCGTCGTTCGTCCCGGCAGGAAGCGCGCTGCCAGCGAGCCCAGCGTGAGATAGGTCACCGCCGACAGCATGGCGTGGCCGCTGGGAAACGACAGCGACGTCTCGTTGGCCAGGTGCGAGACAAGATCGGGGCGCGGCCGGTCGACGCCGGCCTTGAGCAAGGTCGACAGCAGCTGCCCGCCGGCCACCGCGACAAAGATCAGCAGCGCCGTCCTCGGCCTGCGGATCAGCAGGAGGTAGACGATCACCGCCGTTACGATCAGCACCAGCACGCTGGAGCTGCCGAGGCTGGTGATGTCGCGCATCGCGCCTTCCAGCCATGCCGGGCCGACGGGAACATCCGGCTGACCCACTTTTCGGAAAGCGAGCAGGATCTCAGTATCGAAAGCGTGCGGCGTGGTGGCCCGCGCCACCTCCATCAGTTCCTCGAAGCCCCACAGCCCGGCGGCTATCACCAGCCCGGCCAGCAGCACCGGAAATTCAAGCCAGTTGGTGAACGCACGCGGGGTCTTCATCGGATTACGGTCGCCCCTGCAGGTAAGGCCCGAGCGAGATCAGCACCACCGCCGCGATGGCCAGCACGATGCCGGTCGCCTGCAAGGCATTGACGCGTTCGCCGAAGAACACCAGCGCCACCACATTGACCGCCACCAGCTGGATCACCGCCGACAGGCTGAACGACACCGACATGCCGAACTCACGAACCAGCCGCAGCATCATCAGATTGCCCGCCGTATAGAGCGCCAGTGTCAGCACGATCTTGCCAAGGCTCGGCGCCAGCCCCCATTGCTTGGCCGCGATTGCCGCCAGCAGGAAGATCACCGTCGAAACGACGAGCTGCGCCAGTCCCCAGAAACTCACTTTTTTGCCTCGCTGTCGTTTGTGGCAGCCCTTGTTTCGCAAGCGCGCCGACACGTCAAGCAGACTGCGACGAGACAGGCCACGGCCGAGGTGCTGAATGAATGGCAGCGCGATCGCGGTCTGACTGCCACGCTCGGTCGGATTCGTGCAAACCCAGGCAGCTGCGCTCAAGCATTGGAAGAGAATGGACTTTTAAGCATGGCGTCCTACGTCTTCTGGAGGAGACTGCGATGCCAAAGTCCGTCTATGCCCGTGGCCTGCTGAAACCCGACGACATCGCCAGGCTGCAACGCGTGTTCGACGAAGCCTGCCGCAGGCGCGACGTGCATCCCGATTCGGCGGAGGCGCGGGAGATCGCGCTGAACCTGCTTGCGCTGCACAATGCCGGCATGGTCGAGGAAGATATGCTTATGGAAACCGTGGGTTTCCGCCGGTTGGAGCCGAAATCAGCCTGAGGCCCGCAAGGCGGCCTGGAGCAATTCCAGGAAAAGTGTGAAGCGGTTTTCCGTCCGGAATTGCGTAAAAATAAAGGCCTAGGAGCGGTTCGCCGTTTCCGTGAAACGGTGAAACGCTCTAGCCGGGGCGCTGCACGACGGCCACATTCATCTCTGCCCGCAGCCTGAAGCCGATGGACTCGTACAATCCAACCGCGTTGGCATTGCTGGCATAGGCATGCAGGTAGGGAACTTCGCCGCGCGCAAAAATTCGGTTGGCCACGAACACCGACAGCAGCCGGCCGAGGCCGCTGCCGCGAAATTCGGGATGCGAGCAGACGCCGCTGAGTTCGCTGTAGCCGGGCTGCTTCATGCGCTCGCCGGCCATCGCCGCCAGCCGGCCGTCGATTTTCACGCCCCAGAACTCGCCGAGGCTCAGCGCCTTGAGCGTGAACGGGCCGGGCTTGGTCAGTGACGCCAAAGCAAGCATCTCGGCCGCGTCGTCCTGCGTCAGCTGCTGCACACGCTCGTCCGACACGGAAGGCAATGGCGCCTCGGCAACCATCTGAACGCCGAAGGCGGTCGCGGTCGCGGTCAGTTCCGGCGGCAAGGCAATGGGGTCCGCCTGGAGCATGAACACGCTCTCACCTGCAGGAATGAGGCTTGCGAGCGCCTGCAGACTCTCAGCGTCGTCTGCCCCGGAAGCCGCGAAGGGGACGATCGAGGAGGGATAGCGCCTGGCGAGCCTGTCGCCATACGCAAAGATCCGATGCCGCGTGTCGAGCGCGCTCCAGACCGGACGATCGAGGACATGGCTCATGGCGCGACATCCTGTTTCACACGGCGGTCGAGCGGGGCCGCCGCCAGGCCGTCCTCCATTGCCGAGAGTTGTTCGAGAAGCGGCCCTGCAAGGCCTTTGCACAAGTCGGCAACGGCGTTCTCGATGCGCGGCCAAACGTCTCGCTTCGCCTTATCGACCAGGCGCTGGCCGTTCGCGGTCAGCGAGATCATCCTGCGGCGCTGGTCGTCGTTCGATGGCGCGGCCTCGACCAGCCCCAACTCGGCCAGCAGCGCCACGCTGCGCGTCACCCCCGGCTGGGTGATCCCCAGTGACTGCGCCAGCTCGCCGACAGGCAGCGGCCCGAGCCGGTCGAGCGCGGCCAGCAGAGGATACTGGCTGGACTGCACCGGCACCTCCAGCCCATCGAGCATGCGCTGCGTATCGGCCTGCAACTGCTCGCCGATACGCTTCAGCCTGCTGCCGAGGGTGAGGTAGCCAAGGGATCGAATGATGTCTTCCATGGGTGATCCGCCTGCTGGATAACCATAACATGTTATATAATGGTGCAATGAACGAGTTCAAGCGCCTGCTTTGGAGGTTGGCCGCAAGCATCTCAACTTCGTCGTCCTTGGGCGAAGCAGGAGCGAAGCTCCGTCGCGGAGACCCAGGGATCATGCCTTGGCCGTGGAAGCAGCGGAGCAGAACCTGCAACGCAGCGTAGTTCAGAAGTCACGGCATGGATCCTCGGGTCTGCGCCGTCGCTACGCTCCTTGCTTCGCCCGTGGATGACGACGGGATCGGCGTTTCAGCCAATCGCCAGGATATTCGATCCGTCTTGCAGATGCGTTGAACCACTAGTCCGCGCCATAGCAGCAGCCCGAAGTGCGCGGTGTTTCTCCGTCCAGAAGCGCTCGTCTACAACCCCTTGGCGATCTGACGGGCAATCGCTTCGGCCTGCAGGCCGGCGCTGTGAAAATAGCTGGTCAGGCTTGGCCGCATGCCGATGAACCACAGGCCGGGCTGGCCGCTCGGGGTGCCGCCATTGGCCTTCGGCACGCCCTTGGCGTCGAGCACGCCGAGATCGCCCAGCATGGCCTCCAGGCCGGTGCGATAGCCGGTTGCCGCGATCACTACATCCGGCTCGAGCACCGTGCCGTCGTTCAGCCGCACGCCGGCGCCTTCGAAAGCCGCCACCGGCGCCACCACCGAAATCCGTCCGGCCTTCAGCGCTGCGACGGCGCCGTCGTCAATGGCAATAGCGATCTGCTCGACGCCGAGCCGGCTGGCGCCGCCCTTCGGCGCCGGCGGCAGGCCGAAGCGGGTGAGGTCGCCGAACACCAGCCGCTGCGTCGCGGCAATCGCGGCATCGGCAATCCACGTCGGCAGCATCGCCATGAAACCGCCGAAGCGCGCCACGGCGACCTTGCCGATCCGTTTCGGCATCAGCGACGGACCCTGCCTGGCTGACAAGCAGATGGCCTTTGTGTCGGCACGGGCGAGGTGGTTGAGCACGTCGAAGCCGGAATTTCCGGCCCCGACCACCAGCACGCTTTTGCCCACATAGTCCTGCGCTGTGCCGAAATCGGCGGCGTGGACAAGTTTGCCGGTGAAAGTCGCCTTGCCTTGCCAGTCCGGCGTCCATGGCAAGCGGTCGCGGCCGGTGGCGACGATGACATTGCGGGCGCTCAGCGTTTCCCGGCCCGTATGGACGAGCCAGCCATTGCCTCTGCGTCCGATCCGCTCGGCGGCGGTGCCGAATTCGACCCTTACGCCGCGCGCGCGGGCAAAATCCTCGAGATAACCGACGATGGCATCCTTGTTCGGAAAGGCGGCGGTGCGTGGCGGATAGGCAAGGCCGGGCAGGGCCGACAGCGCGCGATGCGTGTTGAGGGTCAGCTTCTCGTGCCGCCCTCGCCACGGTTCGGCGATCCGCGGCTCCTTTTCAAGCACGACGACCCGCACGCCGCGCCGGCCAAGCGCGTCGGCGGCCGCCAGCCCCGCCGCTCCGGCGCCGATGACGATAACCGTATAGTCGAGTCCTTTCGGCCCCGGGACGATAGGCATCGTTTCGCTTGTCGTAGCCGCCATTCGGTCGAGATTTCCTTTCAGGTGCGCCATGGGGACCCGTCCAATATGGCACGTCCCATATGGCACAGGGGCGATATGATCGATAATGAGGTCGCGTCAATGCGACTGATTCGAGGCCTTGGGGGCAAGCCTCTGTTTATCATCGGCACGCGGAAGCTCGACCATGCCCTCCTTGCGCATCTTTCTCGACAGACTGCTGGAGGGCGCCGCAGCCAAGGTGCCGCGCCAGGATTTTTCGCATGTCGAGCGGCTGGCGCTTGTCCGCCAGCACGGCGACTTCTCGCTGGCCTATTCGACCGCCGTGCAGCAAAAACTGTCCTATTTCGGCGACGCCGACGGCTACATCGCCTTCGGCACCAAGATGAAGCACCATTTCGCGCTAGGTGACCCGGTGGCCCATCCGGCCGATCGGTCCGACTATATCAGGCGCTTTGTCGAAGCCGCCGACAGCCCGTGGTTCGTGCAGATCGGCGAACCGACGGCGCGCGTGCTGTCCGGGCTCGGCTACCAGGTCAACCGTCTCGGCGTCGACACGCGGCTGGAACTGCCGGCTCACGATTTTTCCGGCAAGCGCAACGAAACCGTGCGCTATTCCGAACGCTGGCTCTTGAAGAAGGGGTTTTCCTTTGGCGAAGGAGCGGTCTATCTCGACGAGGTCCAGCGCCTGTCGCAGAACTGGCGGGCAGACCGCATCGTCAAGCGCTGGGAGATGGCGTTCCTCAACAGGCCCTTTGCCGATCATCTCGGCATCGATATGCGCCGTTTCGTGCTCTACAGCCCGGAAGGCGAGCTCGTCGCCCTGCTCGATTTCGATCCGATGTTCAGTGGCGGCAAGGTGATCGGCTACACCACCTCGTTCAAGCGCAAGCACATCGATGCCTCGCCGCATGCCGAAATCGGGCTGACCAAATTCGCCGTCGACCGGTTTCGCAATGAGGGCATTTCTGTCGTCACGCTCGGCCTGTCGCCGATGCTCGACGTCGGAGCCAACGGCTTTGCCGAATCGAGCTTCTGGCGCAACGCCTTCGAGCGGGCCTATGAGTCGCCCTGGGTCAACCGCAGCAAGTTCAACCTCAAGGGCCAGGCGGCGTTCAAGCGCCGCTTCCACGGCGTCGAGGAACCCACCTACATCGCCTTCCGCCAAGGCAGGCTGATCGAGATGCTGGGGTTGCTGCGCCTCATCAAGGCGATCTAGCAAGAAAACGCGACGCGCTTTAGAGCGGCAGGGTCAGTTGCGCAGCCGGTAGCCGGTGCGGAAGATCCAGGCGACGATGGCGATGCAGATGGCGAGGAACACCATCGTCATGCCCAGGCTGACGGCGACCGAGACATCGGACTTGCCGTAAAAGCTCCAGCGGAAACCGCTGATCAGGTAGACGACCGGGTTGAACAGCGTCACCGTGCGCCAGGTCTCGGGCAGCATGTTGATCGAATAGAAGCTGCCGCCGAGGAAGGTCAGCGGCGTGATGATCAACAGCGGCACCAGCTGCAATTGCTCGAAGCTTTTCGCCCATATGCCGATGATGAAGCCGAACAGGCTGAAGGTCACCGCCGTCAAGACAAGGAAGGCCAGCATCCAGAACGGATGCTGGATGGTGAGCGGCACGAACAGCGAGGCCGTCGCCAGGATGATCAAGCCGAGGATGATCGACTTGGTCGCGGCGCCGCCGACATAGGCGATGACGATCTCCAGATACGACACCGGCGCCGACAAGAGCTCGTAGATGGAGCCGACGAATTTCGGGAAATAGATGGCAAAGGAAGCGTTGGAGATCGACTGCGTCAACAGCGACAGCATGATCAGGCCGGGCACGATGAAGGCGCCGTAGCTGATGCCGTCGATCTCGGTGATGCGCGAGCCGATGGCCGAGCCGAAGACGACGAAATAAAGCGATGTCGAGATCACCGGCGAGACGATGCTCTGCAGCACGGTGCGGAACGCACGCGCCATCTCGACCCGGTAGATCGCCCATACTGCTCGCCAATTCATGGCTCTTGCCTCAACAGATTGACGAAGATCTCCTCGAGCGAGCTGTTTTGCGTATCCATGTCGCGGAACTGGATGCCGGCCGTCTCGAGTTCGCGCAGCAGCGATGCGACGCCGGGGCGTTCGCTCTGATTGTCATAGGTGTAGGTCAGCTGTGTGCCATCGCCCGACAGCTCCAACGCGTAGTGCGAGAATGCATCGGGAATGGCGGGGAGCGGGTTGCGCAATTCCACGATCAGGCGCTTGCGGCCGAGCTTGCGCATCAGTTCGGCCTTGCCCTCGACCAGGATGATCTCGCCGCGGTTGATGACGCCGACACGGTCGGCCATCGCCTCGGCCTCTTCGATATAGTGCGTGGTGAGGATGATGGTGACGCCATCGTCGCGCAACCGTCGCACCATCGCCCACATGTCCTGGCGCAGTTCGACGTCGACGCCGGCCGTCGGTTCGTCGAGGAACAGGATGCGCGGCTCATGCGACAGCGCCTTTGCAATCATCAGCCGCCGCTTCATGCCGCCCGACAGCGTGATCGCCTTGGCGTCCTTCTTGTCCCACAACGACAGGTCGCGCAGCACCTTTTCGACGAAGCCCGGATTGGGCGCCTTGCCAAACAGGCCGCGGCTGTAGGTGACGGTTGCCCAGACGCTCTCGAACGCATCGATGGTCAGCTCCTGCGGCACCAGCCCGATCAGGCTGCGCGCCGCGCGGTAGTCTCGGTTGATATCATGGCCGTCGACGGTCACCGTTCCCGACGAACGGTTGACGATGCCGCAGACGATCGAGATGAGCGTCGTCTTGCCGGCGCCGTTCGGCCCCAGCAGCGCGAAAATCTCGCCGCGTTCGATGTCGAGGTTGATTTCCTTCAGCGCCTTGAAGCCGGTGGCGTAGGTCTTGGTGACCCCGGAAATCGAAATGATGGAAGGCAAATTAGTGGAAGACATGAGGCCGAAAACGACTGTTTGAAAGAGGCGGGGATTATTATTGCGCTGAATGTCGGTGCGCACGGCGGGAAGTCAATGCCGCTGCTGACAATTGTGGACAAACGTTCCCCTCTTGCCGTTTCGTCATGGGGGTATCGGGGCACTGACGGATTGATCCCATCTGCTGCGACAACGCGCCCCGCGTGACGCCAAGCCGCTTTGACCGGACCGCATCCGCCGCCTATTCTGCGCCAACAAACAGCAGCCGGAGCCCGCATGGACCCGCTCATCCTGTCGCGAATGCAGTTCGGGGCGAATATCTCGTTCCACATCCTGTTTCCGACCATCACGATTGCGCTTGGCTGGGTGCTGCTGTTCTTCAAGCTCCGCTACAACACCACCAATGATTCCGCCTGGATGCGCGCCTATTTCACCTGGGTGAAAGTGTTCGCACTGTCCTTCGCCATGGGCGTGGTCTCCGGCGTCACCATGAGCTTCCAGTTCGGCACCAACTGGCCGGGCTATATGGAAAAGGTCGGCAACATCGCCGGGCCGCTGCTTGCCTACGAGATCCTCACCGCCTTCTTCCTCGAAGCGGCCTTCCTGGGCATCATGCTGTTCGGGTTCCGCCGCGTCTCCAACCGCGTCCACACGCTGGCGACGGTATTGGTCGCCGGCGGCACCACGCTGTCGGCCTTCTGGATCATTGCGCTGAACTCCTGGATGCAGACGCCGGCCGGCTTCGAGATGATCGATGGCAAGGCGCATCCCGTCGACTGGTGGGCGATCGTCTTCAACCCGTCCATGCCCTACCGTCTGACGCATATGCTGCTTGCCTCCGGCCTGACGGTGTCGTTCCTGATCGCCGGCCTGTCGGCGCTGCGCTACCTCACCGGCGACCGGTCGGAATCGATGTGGAAGGCGCTGCGCACCGGCGTCTTCACCGCCGCCATCCTGATCCCGATCCAGATCTTCGCCGGCGACCAGCACGGGCTGAATACGCTGGAGCACCAGCCGCAGAAGATCGCGGCCATGGAGGCCAACTGGAACACCGGCCCCAACGTGCCGCTGGTGCTGTTTGCGCTGCCCGACGAGGCGGCGAAGGAAAACAAATTCGAGATCGCCATTCCCGACGGCGCCAGCCTGGTGCTGCGTCACTCCACCAGCGGCATCGTGCCGGGGCTCAACGACTATCCCGGCCTGCATCCGCCGGTCTTCCCGGTGTTCTGGGGCTTCCGCATCATGGTCGGCACCGGCATTTTGATGCTCATCGTCTCGTGGTCGGCGACCTTCTTCCTCAAGCGCCGCCACAGCCTGCCGAGGCCGCTGGCCATGCTGATGGTGCCGATGGCGCTGTCGGGCTGGCTGGCGACGCTGGCCGGCTGGTACACCACCGAAATCGGCCGCCAGCCCTGGCTGGTCACCGGCGTGCTGAAAACCGCCGACGCTATCGGCCCGGTCGCCGGCAGCCATGTCGCGCTGACGCTCGCCATCTATCTCATCCTCTATGTGCTGCTGCTGATCGCCTATCTTGGCGTGCTGGTGCACCTGGCGCTGAAGGCCGCCAAGGACGGCGATACCTCGCCGCTGCCGGGCGTCATGAAGACGGCGATGTCGCAACCGGCCGCAGCGGAGTGAGGAATGGTCCGCGTAGCGGACGAAAAGCCAACGATTTGGCTTTCCGAATGACGAACGCCCGGAGCCATAGCGAAGGGCAGAACCGTTGATGAGAGGGATGACAGACCGATGAGCTTCGACTGGCCAACCGCGCTGCCCCTGATCTTCGCCGGCCTGATGGGCCTCGCCATCCTGATCTACGTCATTCTCGACGGTTTCGATCTCGGCATCGGCATCCTGTTCTCGGTCGCCGAAGATGCCGAGCAGGACACCATGATCGCGGCAATAGGCCCGTTCTGGGATGCCAACGAGACCTGGCTGGTGCTGGCCGTCGGCCTGCTCCTGGTCGCCTTCCCGCTGGCGCATGGCGTCATCCTCACCGCGCTCTACATTCCGGTCTTCGTGCTTTTGGTCGGCCTCATCCTGCGCGGCGTCGCCTTCGATTTCCGCGCCAAGGTGCCCGCCGGCAAGAAGCATCGCTGGAACCGCATTTTCTTCCTCGGTTCCGTCATCGCCTCGCTGGCGCAAGGCTATATGCTCGGCGTCTATGTGCTTGGCCTCGATGTCGGCTTTGGCGGCATCGCTTTCGGGGCGCTGGTGGCGCTCTGCCTGTCGGCGGCCTATGCAGCGATGGGCGCTGCCTGGGTCATCTACAAGACCGAGGGCGAATTGCAGAGGAAGGCGGTGGCCTGGCTGCGGACAGCCCTGGTGCTGACCGCGCTCGGCATGGCGGCGGTGTCGCTGGCGACCCCATTCGCCAGCCCGCGCATCTTCGCCAAATGGTTCGTCTGGCCCGAAATGCTCTTTCTGTCGCCGCTGCCGATCCTGTCGGCGCTGCTGTTCCTGTGGCTGTGGCGGCAGACCTTCCACCTGCCCAAGCCCGACGACCGCCATGCGCTGCGGCCGTTCCTGACGCTCGCCGCCATCTTCGCGCTCGGCTTTGCCGGGCTTGCCTGGTCGTTCTACCCCTTCGTGGTGCCCGAGAGGCTGACCATCTGGCAGGCGGCGTCGGCGACGGAAAGCCTGGCCATCATCCTCGCCGGCACGGTGGTCGTGCTGCCGGTGATCATCTTCTATTCGTTCTATGCGTATCGGGTGTTTGGGGGCAAGGCGACGGATCTGACGTATGATTGAAGGGGAGCTGATCTCCCCCCTTGAGGGGGAGATGGCCGGCAGGCCAGAGGGGGTCGCCGCGCGTGGAGCGCTAACCTTCTTCTGCCGCAGGAGGTCGCGTCCGGTCGGACCGACCCCCTCTGTCGCCTCCGGCGACATCTCCCCCTCGAGGGGGGAGATTAGGTGCTCAGCTCTTCCCCGCCAGCACGAGCACCGGCTTCTCGCTATACAACCCCGGGAACAGCGCCTTCAAATTCGCCACCTTGGGCAGGTCGTTGTAGACGATGTAGGGGTAGGTCGGGTTCAGCGTCAGAAAGTCCTGGTGATATTCCTCGGCCGGATAGAAGGTTTTGCCCGTCTCCAGCGTGGTGACGATGGGTTTTGAAAACACCTTGGCCTGGTCGAGCTGGGCGATGTAGCTCTGGGCGATCTTCTGCTGCTCGCCATTCTCGGCAAAGATGGTCGAGCGGTACTGGGTGCCCGAGTCCGGCCCTTGATAGTTCAGCTGCGTCGGGTTGTGGGCGACCGAGAAATAGACCTGCAGCAGCTGGCCGTAGGTCACCTTGGACGGATCGTAGGTGATCTCGACCGATTCGGCGTGGCCGGTGCGGCCGCTGCCGACCGTTTCGTAGACGGCGTCATCCTTGGCGCCGCCGGTGTAGCCGGAGACGGCCTTGGTCACGCCCTTGACGTGCTGGAACACGCCCTGCACGCCCCAGAAGCAGCCGCCGGCGAAGATAGCCTTCTCGCTGCCGCTGGCGGCCTTCTCGTCCACTGCCGGCGGCGGGATCACCACCGCGTCCTCGGCCGAACGCGCCGGGCTCTGCCAGAAGGCAGCCGCCGCGGCGGCGACGATGAGCGCGGCAAGCGCGCTCTTGAAGATCGGCGTTCTCGTCCTTGCAATCCCGGTCATGTCTGATCTCCTTGATGGTGGCGAAGACTATACGACAGAACGTCCCGCCTGGTTTCTCAAATTGCCGTGCGCCGGCCCGGCCATTGTGCGGCCGGGCCATGGGACCAAGCCTTATTGCGCGGGCGCCATGGCGTCCGCCGGCTTCATCGCATCCGTTGCGGGTTTCATGGCATCGGCCGGCTTCATGGCGTCGGTGGCGGGTTTCATCGCATTCGTCGCCATTGGGTCGGCGGGCTTCATGGCACCGGTCGCCGGCGCCATGGCATCGGTCGCGGGCTTCATCGCCTCGGTGGCCATCGCCGGCTTCATGGCGTTGGCCGCTTCGTCGGCACGGGCGCCGGCGGCGAAGGTGGTCATCGAAAGCGCAAAGGCGAGCGCGGTCAGGGTCTTGTTCATGATGGTATTTCCTCCTTGAAGAGGGCGCGCGGATGCGAGCCCGGTTATGCCGCGCTAGCGGCGTTGGGTAGAAAAAGAATCAGTCGGCTGCTGCAGCCAGGATCGGCCCACCGCCCTGCGCCTGCACCAACACCGCGGTGCTCAGCCCGCCGTTCGCCGCTGGCAGCGGCAGCGTGGTGGCGTCGCCGCTCCAGCTGCCGAGTTTCTCCAGCGAGTGCACGACATTGGCATGCGGCAGCGTGCGGCCGGTGTTCTCGCCGCGCGCCACCGGCACTTCGAGGACGCCCTTGTTGTAGCGGACCAGCCAGACATCGGCGCTGCCGGCCGGCGCGGAACCGGCGCCGATGCTGATCTTGCCGCCGTCGAGCGACAGCGTCGGCCCGTTCGTGCGGCCACTTGCGGAAATCAGCTGCTCGATCTCGCCTGATGCCGCGCCCACCGCATCGGCACCGCCATTGACCACCACCTGCGGCGTGAACGGGCCGGAGCGGCCGAGCGACGGCTCATAGCGCACCTGGCGCTGGGTGAATTCCTCGCGGCCGAAAATGTCCTTCCAGCCGAGATAGTCCCAGTAGGTGACGTTGAACGACAGCGCCAGAACGCCCGGCTGGTCCTTGACCTTGATCAGATTCGCGTTGGCCGGCGGGCAAGACGAACAGCCCTGGCTGGTGAACAATTCGACCACGGTGAGCGGCTGGGCAAAGGCGGTGCCGCCAAGCATCATCAGCGCCGCGCCTGCGGCAGCCAGCATCGCGCTGCGTTTTGGGTTAAGTCCAGTCATCGGGGGTCTCCGTTGCGGCGGGTTCATCCCACACTTCGCCGCTGCCCGAGGCTTCGTTACATGGTTCACCGCTTCGTGATTGGGGGCGGACGCGTCGTTGCCTTCTCCCCTTGTGGGAGAAGGTGGATCGGCGCGAAGCGCCGAGACGGATGAGGGGTGTTCCAGCGGAGTGAGACGTTGGTTAATCTAACGTCATGCCACATCAGCCCGTCGCTCCTGCCAAACGAAACTTTGCCCGTTCGCTCCGACGTGAAATGACGGAGGCGGAAGACAAACTGTGGCACGAACTACGTGACCGCAGGCTCGATCGGATCAAATTTCGGCGCCAAGTTCCTGTTGGAAAATACGTCGCCGATTTCGCTTGTCTTGAATCACTCCTCATCATCGAGATCGATGGGAGTCAGCATGCGGACTCAGAGTCAGACCAGGCCCGTAGAACGGAACTGGAGGCGAGAGGCTTTCGTGTGTTGCGCTTTTGGAACGACGATGTCCTGAAAGACATGGACAGCGTCTGCACCACGATAATCGCTTATGTAAGGGATGTCAGTTTGCAGCCATGGCGGTGAAAGAACGCCGGCGTCAAGCTGGAACACCCCTCATCCGTCTCGGCGCTGCGCGCCGATCCACCTTCTCCCACAAGGGGAGAAGGCAAGGGCACCGCCACCCCGCTTGCCCCTGCAACCCGCCCCTGCTAAAGCGCGCGCCATGAGCACGCCTCTCGACCACATCCGCAATTTCTCCATCGTCGCCCATATCGACCATGGCAAATCCACGCTTGCCGACCGGCTGATCCAGTCCACCGGCGGGCTGGAGCTGCGCGACATGAAGGAGCAGGTGCTGGACTCGATGGACATCGAGCGCGAGCGCGGCATCACCATCAAGGCGCAGACGGTGCGGCTGAAATACCGCGCCAACAATGGCGAGGACTATATCCTCAACCTCATCGACACGCCCGGCCATGTCGACTTCGCCTATGAAGTGTCGCGGTCGCTCGCCGCCTGCGAAGGTTCGCTGCTGGTCGTCGACGCCTCGCAAGGCGTCGAGGCGCAGACGCTGGCCAATGTCTACCAGGCCATCGACAACAATCACGAGATCGTCGTGGTGCTGAACAAGGTCGACCTGCCGGCCGCCGAGCCCGAGCGCATCCGCGAGCAGGTCGAGGAGGTCATCGGCATCGACGCCTCCAACGCCGTGCTGATCTCGGCCAAGACCGGCCTCGGCATTCCCGATGTGCTCGAAGCCATCGTCCACCAGTTGCCCCCCCCGCGCGAAGGCGATGCGTCAGCACCCCTGAAGGCCATGCTGGTCGACAGCTGGTACGACGCCTATCTCGGCGTCATCGTTCTGGTGCGCATCATCGACGGCGTGCTGAAAAAGGGCGCGACCATCCGCATGATGGGCACCGGCGCAAAGCATCTGGTCGAGCGCACCGGCGTGTTCACGCCGGCCCGCATCAATGTCGACGAGCTCGGCCCCGGCGAGTTCGGCTTCTTCACCGGCTCGATCAAGGAAGTGGCCGACACCCGCGTCGGCGACACCATCACCGAGGACAAGCGCCAGACCGCGCATGCTTTGCCCGGCTTCAAGCCGGCGCAGCCGGTGGTGTTTTGCGGCCTGTTCCCGGTCGACGCCGCCGATTTCGAGGATCTGCGCGCCGCCGTCGGCAAATTGCGCCTCAACGACGCCTCCTTCTCCTATGAAATGGAAACCAGTGCCGCGCTCGGCTTCGGCTATCGCTGCGGCTTCCTCGGGTTGCTGCATCTGGAAATCATCCAGGAGCGGCTGGAGCGCGAGTTCAACCTCGACCTGATCGCCACGGCTCCATCAGTTGTCTACCGGCTGCTGCTTACCGACGGCTCGATGAAGGAACTGCACAACCCGGCCGACATGCCCGACGTGGTGAAAATCTCGGCCATCGAGGAGCCGTGGATCCGCGCCACCATCCTGACGCCCGACGACTATCTCGGCGGCATCCTGAAGCTTTGCCAGGACCGGCGCGGCATCCAGGCCGACCTGTCCTATGTCGGCAAGCGCGCCATGCTGATCTACGATCTGCCGCTCAACGAAGTCGTCTTCGACTTCTACGACCGGCTGAAGTCGATCTCCAAGGGCTACGCCTCCTTCGACTATCACCTGACCGACTACAAGGAAGGCGATCTGGTGAAGATGTCGATCCTGGTCAATGAGGAGCCGGTCGACGCGCTGTCCATGCTGGTCCACCGCACCGCGGCGGAAAAGCGCGGCCGCCAGATGTGCGAGAAGCTGAAGGAGCTGATCCCGAACCACCTGTTCAAGATCCCGATCCAGGCCGCGATCGGCGGCAAGGTCATCGCCCGCGAAACCATCTCGGCGCTCCGCAAGGATGTCACCGCGAAGTGCTACGGCGGCGACGTGTCCCGCAAGCGCAAGCTGCTGGACAAGCAGAAGGAGGGCAAGAAGCGGATGCGGCAGTTCGGCAAGGTGGATATTCCCCAGGAGGCGTTTATTCAGGCGCTGAAGATGGGAGACTAACCGGTCCGGCCTTCTGGCCGCACGTGTCGACCCGGTGGGTCGGTGCGAGCGCAAGTCCGCGTAGGAGCTGCCGAAGGCAGCGGGTCCCACCCCGGGGGGGTGCGGCAGTGCGGTGACCTAGTCGGACGCCCCGTGCGAAGCACTATTCCATCAAGCGGTACCAATTGCGGACAACGAGCTTAAGCTTCACAACGTCATCCTCACCTAAAACACCGCAATGCGCGATTGGACCTCGAAGCATGTTGAGTTGCTGTAGCACTTTTTCAACACCAACTTTGTCGTGCCTAGAGAATACCCCTCCGAATACGTCCCAGTTCGCTTTTATAATTTCGCCAAGCTCGCCAAACGTAGTGTAATCGATCATTCGGTCCGATCTCGGAATTATTCCCTCTCGGCGCTCTCGCTCCAAATTCTTCGCGGCGTTCAGCCTAACATTCTCAGGAACCTTGCTTAGCCACCAATCTGTTTCATCACTAGATTCTATCAGATCAACAATGAAACTTCTTATCTCGTTTTCCAACAAATAAAACAATTTATAGTATGACGCCATGCGGTCTGCCTGTTGTCGATTCTCGGAAGACGCTACCGAAATATAGCCCTTAATAAGAGCATCTGAAAACTTCTCAATGGCGGTTACGTGCCCCCTAACGCCTTGCTCCGCAAGCGCATTGTCTACAGCCGATCGTAGCGAAGCTCCCATTAGTAAGAAATGTTGAAGCTCTATTTTCAATTTAGCAAATTCTCTCTAATTGACCGGAAAATCGCGTTGTATACTTGTACGTCCGTTGTCTCAGGAAGGACGACGTTTATGGTGGTAACGAGATTAAATTCGTGGTTGTCGCTCTGTCTTCTGACGTCGCCTTTAGTGGCGCCATCCGTTTTGCTCGATTGATTAATTGCCGGATCTTGAGCCTTTGCTTCCTTGGCGCTTTTTGCGAATTCGTTAAAGGCGCCGAACGTGCCGAAAATCGCACTGACGATCTGGTCGCTCTTGTGTAGGCCCGTTATCTCTATAATCAGTTCTTTGATCCGATCGTCCGGCAGCCTGTGCGCATACTCGTTTCTTCTGAAAATTTCTGAAAATCCGTTTTTAAGTGCTGCGAGCGCTGCCTCCGAGCGCGTTGATTCTGACTTAAACTTGGAGTATAGGTCAGTTGGAGAGTTGTCAGAACTCAACAACCCCATTCTCTTCAGGATTGGAGGGATTGCCCTAGCACTACCACCTCGAATCTTCAGTACACTGTCCAAGAAACTTTCGTTGAACTGCTGCGGTCGCTCCGCCTCGATCAGGGCTTTTAGCGCCTCGCTTAGCCTACCGTGAGTAGGGGTGTATGGAAGATTCCCTGGGATTTCGCGCCTAGTCCCTTTCTTTTCACCCGGCGTTTGATCCGATTTTGTTGTTTCTTCTACCGGGCTCGCCTTTTCTGCCAATTGATCCTCCCGCCAATAATATTGAGGGAACTATACGCGTCCTGAAGTGCGCGATGTCAAGCTATTGCCAACCAAGTGCTTCGCACGCGAATATGTGTATCTCTGCCTCCTCCTGAATTTGCAGGATCGAGCCAACCGCATCGCAACCGTGCGGGTAGCCACGCCGACACCGGATCATGGCCGCTTGGAACCCCCCGTTGCCAGGCGCCTTTGGGAAACATCACATGCGCACCACATCAGACAGCGGCTGGGCAATGACTGCATAGCTGCCGGGTTCCTCACCTTCCTTGCCGGCGAAAGCATGCTGCTCGCCGGCAATGCGGCGGGGCTGGAGGCCAGCGTGCCCTCCTATGTCGGCGGCATCTCGCTGTGGGCGGCAGCGCTTGTCCTGATCAGCGCGGCCAACACTTTTGCGCTCTGGATGCGGCTCACCGGCTTCATCGCCGCCATCCTGTTTGTCGTGACGGCGGCCATGGTGCTGTGGGGCGCACCCTTGCTGCCGACCTCGGCGCCGCTGCCCGCCGCGGGCTATCCGTTCCTGGTGCTGGCGTTTGCCGGCTGGATCTGGACGTTGCTGAAGACGCCGAGGTGATTGCCGCGATCCGGCGGCTGGCGCCGCATGTGAAGGTTGGCGCTAATCTCCCCCCTCGAGGGGGAGATGTCGCCGAAGGCGACAGAGGGGGTCGCCTCGCGTGAAGCGCTAGCCTCCATCTGCCGCAACAAGGCAACAAGGTTGAGCCCGGTCGGACCGCCCCCTCTGGCCTGCCGGCCATCTCCCCCTCAAGGAGGGAGATTGCCCGCTCGATCGCCTCGCGTCGCCTCTCCGCTCATGCTTTAGTTCCCGTCTCCGATTCGGATACCCCCGCCATGCTCCGCCTCACCCTTGCCGCCCTCCTCATCGCCACGCCGGCGCACGCCGCCGATATGGCGTTCTTCGTCAAGAACCTGCGCAGCCAGGCGGTCGCGGTGGAGCTGTTCAGCCGGGACCGCAAGATGTCGTGGCCGGGCGGCGACCAGGTGTTTCTGATCGAGCCCAGCTCGCAGAAATCGGTGCCGATCTCGTGCAATCCGGGCGAGAACATCTGCTACGGCGCCTGGGTGAACGGCAATGATGCGATTTCGGCCGGGGTGGGGCCGGACAATGACCAGCCGTGTGACACCTGCTGCTTCATCTGCGTGGAGAAGACGACCGAGATGATCGATCTGGTTGAGTAGTGGGGGTGCCGAAGCTGCTGATCTCCCCCCTCGTGGGGGAGATGTCCGGCAGGATAGAGGGGGGCGCGAAGGATCGCCAGCATATGGATCAGCAAGCCTAAAATTGAAATAACGCGGCTGCAGGAATGAGAGGTCGGCGGGACAGCGCCCCCCTCTGCCTTGCCAGGCATCTCCCCCACGAGGGGGGAGATCAGCAGCTCCACCAACCTCTCCCAATCCCCCCAAAATCAGTCACGCCCCGCCCTTCAATGTCAGCCGCCATCATGCGATGCTGATTCCCTCGGCCGGGGGGCCGATTTGCCTCGGGGGAACACCATGTCTTTCACTTGTCTGCGCCGCGTCGTCGCGCTCTCGCTGGCCGCGCTGTTTGCGCCGGCCGCGCACGCCGCCGACATCACCTTCGCCGTCAAGAACAGCCATCCCAACGCCATGCGCCTCGAGCTCTACAGCCAGGACCGCGACTATGTCTGGCCGGGCAATGACAAGGATTTTTATCTCGACGATGGCGAGACCAAGCAGATCCCGGTGTCCTGCGACGAAGGCGAGTCCATTTGCTACGGCGCCTGGGTCGACGGCGACGAGGGAACCTATTGGGGCGTCGGCCCCAACAACAAGGAAAAATGCGAGGATTGCTGCTACACCTGCAATGGCGGCGAGACGGAAGAGATTGAACTGACGCCGTAGGGCGGGCGAAGCTGCTAATCTCCCCCCTCGAGGGGGAGATGTCGCCGAAGGCGACAGAGGGGGTCGCCGCGCGTGAAGCGCTAGCCCTCCATCTGCCGCGCAGGACGTCGAGCCCGGTCGGACCGACCCCCTCTGCCTTGCCAGGCATCTCCCCCTCAAGGGGGGAGATCAGATGTCGCTTCGGCTTTCGCCAATTATCCCAGCAACGCCCTTTGACGCTTCGGGCCGCCCGCCTTGCGCCAGGAATTGAACCGGTGCGTCGCGGCGGCAAACGAGATCTTCATCTGCTGGGCGACCGAGTAGCGCGACTTGCCTTCGTCGAACAGGCGGTAGCAGCATTCGACGCCCTCCTCGGTCAGTTTGCCGTCGGGCGCCTTGTTGTGCGGATTGGCGGGGTCGAATTTTTCGACCTGCTGTTCGACCAGGCCTTTCAGCCGTTGCAAATCGGCCTCGATGCTGGCGATCAGATCGAGGATGGGTTTCGGATCGAAGTGGTCGTGCGGCTTTGCCGTCATCTTGCTCATGCCTTTCGCTTGCGTATCGCGACCGATATAGGCGAACATTTGCTGATAATGAAGGGCGCGTTGCAATCCGGCGCTTCAACATTTCTTGACTGGTGATTGACCGCGGAGACTGCAGCGCCTAGTTTAGAATTGTTCTAAACTGGGGTGAATTTCTCATGCTTTCCCGTGTCTTCGGTTTCGGCCGCCGTCCTTTCGAAACGCTGTCGGAACAGGAGATCCTGGCCCTGGCAATTTCATCCGAAGAGGATGACGGGCGCATCTACCGCGCCTATGCCGACGGGCTGGCGGACAGTTTTCCGCAATCGGCGAAAGTGTTCGAGGCGATGGCGGAGGAGGAGGACGGCCATCGCGATTCCCTGATCGAGCTCTACCGCAAGCGTTTCGGCGAGCGCATTCCGTTGCTGCGCCGCGAGCACGTGAAAGGCTATTACGAGCGCAAGCCCGACTGGCTGGTGCGGCCGCTCGGCATCGAGCATGTGCGGCGCCAAGCCGAAGAGATGGAGCGGCAGGCCTATCGCTTCTATGTCGAGGCGGCCAAGCGCACCGGCGATGCCTCGACCCGGAAACTGCTCGGCGACCTGGCCGCGGCCGAGCAAAGCCATGAGAATTCGGCGCATCGGCTGGAGCAGAAACTTGTGCCGGGCGAGGTGAAGGACGAGGAAGCCAGCGCCGAGCAACGCCAGTTCATCCTGACCTATGTGCAGCCCGGGCTTGCCGGGCTGATGGACGGCTCGGTGTCGACGCTGGCGCCGATCTTTGCCGCAGCGTTTGCCACGCACGACACCTGGCAGACGCTGCTGGTCGGCCTCGCCGCCTCGATCGGCGCCGGCATCTCGATGGGCTTTACGGAGGTCGCTTCCGACGATGGCAAGCTGTCGGGGCGTGGCTCGCCGATCAAGCGCGGCCTCACCGTCGGCATCATGACGACGCTGGGTGGTCTCGGTCACGCGCTGCCTTACATCATCCCGCATTTCTGGACGGCGACGGCGGTGGCGGCCGTCGTGGTGTTCTTCGAATTGTGGGCGATCGCCTTCGTGCAGAACCGCTACATGCAAACCCCGTTCCTGCGCGCGGCGTTTCAGGTGGTGCTGGGCGGGGCGCTGGTGTTTGCGGCCGGGGTGCTGATCGGGAATGCATGAGCGCCAAGCGCCCCCTCACCCAGCCTCCGCTTCGCTCGGCTGACCTCTCCCCGAGGGGAGAGGAGGTTTTCGACGCCTGCGCCAGTCTCTTCTCCCCAGCGGCGAGAAGGTGGCCGCGAAGCGGCCGGATGAGGGGGCCTGGCGCGACGCCGATACCTAGTCACCCATTCACCGCCCGGCTGTCGGCCGGCGCTTCATCCCTCTCCGTCAGCCCATAGTCCCGCAGCACATGCGCAATGCGCAGCCGGTAGCCGGCAAAGATTCCGCCACGGCCGGCCTTTTGCGCCTGCCGGTGCTCTTCCGTGTTGCGCCAGGCTTTCACCGCTTCCTCGTCGCGCCAGAAGGACAGCGACAGCACGCGGTTCGGGTCGACCAAGCTCTGAAACCGCTCGATCGAGATGAAACCGTCTATGCCGTCGAGCAGCGGCCTGAGTTCCGCGGCGATACCGAGATAGGCATCGCGCTTTCCCTCAGCCGGTTGCACCTCGAAGATGACAGCGATCATATCTCCTCCTTGACCGCGGTCTGGAACAGCTGCCGCGGTCCATGCGGCCCCGACACCAGCTTCAGGAAGATGCGGTCCTCTTTCAAGATGAACTTTTCGCGGCGGGCGAATTCGTAATTGGCCTTGCCCGCCGGATCTGCGGCGAGACGGGCGCGATATGCTTCGTAGGCGGCGAGGCTGTCGATGTTGTAGGCGGCGTAGGCGGTGGTGGCCGAGCCCTCATGCGGGGCGTAGTAGCCGATCAGATCGGCGCCGCAGCGCGGGATCGCCTGGCCCCAGGCCTTGGCATATTGCTCGAAGGCCGGCTTGCCGAACGGGTCGATCTCATAGCGGATGAAGCAAGTGATGGTCATCGTGATCTCCTTGGGTTTCGCGTGGATAGTTCGAGCGGCGTCGAAACGTTGTGCCGCAGGGTCTGCTAAGCAAAAGCGCTGGCTGTCAGGCCTGCCAGAAGGATTTTGCGCATTCGCGGCGCACATCCTCACGGGTCAGGCCGAGATCGCGCAGCAGATGGTCGTCGATCTCCGCGAGGCCGAGCCGCTGCAGGTGGCGGTCGTACCAGCGGGCGAGCAGCCGCCGTTGCAGCCAGGTGACGAATGGAAAAGGCCGGCGGCTGGCGAGTGGGGCGGAAGCGGTTGGCATCGGCGTTCTCCTTGATCCCGCCCGACAATAATGCTTATCTGACGAGAATGCTTCGATGGAGACCTAACTATGCGTGAAGGACCCGACATTGCCCGCATCGCCAGCCTGGTCGGCGATCCGGCGCGGGCAAACATGCTGAATGCGCTGATGGGCGGCACGGCTTTGACGGCCAGCGAACTGGCGCTGGAGGCCGGCGTGTCGCTGCCCACCGCGTCCTCGCATCTGTCGAAACTGATGGAGGGCGGGCTTTTAACTTTGGCCAGCCAGGGACGGCATCGCTATTACGGCCTCGCAGGGCCGCAGGTGGCCGGCATGATCGAGGCGATCACCGGGGTGGCCGAAGCGGTCGGCCCCAAGCGGGTGCGGCCCGGCCCGCGCGACGGCGCCATGCGCGTCGCCCGTGTCTGCTACGACCACCTCGCCGGCGAACATGCGGTGGCGATGCTCGACCGCCTCGTCGCGCGCGGCATCCTGTTGCGCGACGACAATGAGATGAGGCTGGGGCCAGCAGCAGCCTCGCATTTTTCGGCCATCGGCATCGACGTCGGCGCCAAGCCGCGCCGGCCGGTCTGCCGCGCCTGCCTCGACTGGAGCGTGCGCCGCTCGCACCTTGCGGGAACGCTGGGCGCGGCTATTCTGGACAAGATCCTGGCGGAGAAATGGGCAAGGCGGGAGAAGGACAGCCGCGCGGTGGTGTTTTCACCGCCGGGGAAGCAGGCGTTCGAGCGGGTGTTTTTGGCGTAGAGGTTCGGCAGCGCTAATTGGGCGACGCTGGCGGGAACAGCACCCCCCCTCTGGCCTGCCGGCCATCTCCCCCTCAAGGGGGGAGATTACGCGCTCAACAGCTTTCGCCAATCTCGAACATCGTAAAGGTGAGCTGCGCCTCGAAGCTGCCAATCTCCCCCCTTGAGGACAGAGGGGGGTGTGACCGAACGCTTGCGTAGCAGGTGAGGCGCGCGACGCTCACCCCCGCTTCAGCACCTTCGCCTGCTCGAAGAAATCCGCCCACGGATCGGCCTTCTCCAATTCCTTCAGCGTCGTCTTGTCGCCGATCGGGAAGGAATTCGGCGCTAGCCCCTTCTCAACCTCCGCCCACGTCACCGGTACCGAGACCGTCGCGCCCTTCTTGGCGCGGGAAGAGTAGGGCGCGACGGTGGTCGAGCCCCTGCCATTGCGCAGATAGTCGACGAAGATTTTTCCGGTGCGCGCCTTTTTCGACAGCGTCGCCGTGTAGCGGTCGGGCGCGGCCTGCTCCAGCGCCTTGGCGAAATCATGCGAGAAGGTTTTGACCGCCTCCCAATCCGCCGACGGCTTCAGCGGCACCAGCACGTGATAGCCCTTGCCGCCTGACGGCTTGACGAAATTCGGCAGCGACAGATCGTCGAGCTTGCCTCTGATGTCGAGCGCGGCCTCGCGCACCGCCTTGACGTCGACGCCTTCGTCGGGATCGAGATCGAAGATGATCTGATCCGGCTTTTCCAGCTCATCGATCTTGCAGCCCCAGATGTGGACCTCGACCACGCCGTACTGGACCAGAGCGGCAAGGCCGTCGAAATCGCGGATGAACAGGATTTCCTCGCCATCGGTCGGGTCCTTCATGCGGGCAATCTTGTCGCTCATGCCGGCCGAAGCATGTTTCTGGAAGAAGCGCGGACCGCCGATGCCATCCGGCGCCCTGACCAGGCTGAGCGGCCGGTTGACGATGAACTGCTCCATGCGCGGCCAGACCAGCGCGTAGTGTTCGAGCAAGTCCTGCTTGGATATTTTTTCCTCGGGCCACAGCAGCTTGTCAGGATGGGATAGTTTTACGCTGGTCGTGATCGTCGCGGGCGCCTTAGCCCCGGCGGCCTTGCCGGCGCCGCCTGCCGCCGGCTTTGCCTTGTTTGCCGCCTTCGATGGCTTTTCCTGCACGACTTCCTCCGCCGGCTTGTCCTCGCGCAGTCCCTGGAACGACGCGTGGCGTATTATACGGTCCGAGGTCCAGCTGCGGAACTCCACTTCGCCGACAAGTTCGGGCCTGACCCAGACCAAACCCTTGCCCTTTGGCACCGCGGCGGCAAACGGCGAGGCGTCTGCCTTCAGCGCATCGAGTTTTTTCTTCAAATCGGTGGCGCTCCTGGCTGTGAAGCCCGTGCCGACGCGGCCGGCATAGTGGAGCTTGCCGCCCTCGTGGTAGCCGACCAGCAGCGAACGCAGGCCGCGGCCGGTCTTGTCCGAGGGCAGATACCCGCCGATGACGAATTCCTGGCGGGCCGTGCATTTCGACTTCACCCAGCTTGGGCCACGGCCGCTGCGGTAGGGCGCATCGGCGCGCTTGGAGACGATGCCTTCAAGGCCCATGCGGCAGGCGTGCTGCAGCATGATCTTGCCGGGCTCGGCGAAATGGTCGCTGAAGCGGACGGGGGCATTTTCGGCCGTCTCGCCGAGCAGCTCCTGCAGCGCCTGCTTGCGCTCGACCAGCGGCTCGCGGCGCAAATCGTTGCCGTCAAGCCGCATAAGGTCGAACACATAGTAGGTGAAGCGGTCGGTTCGATTGGCGGAGAGATCCTGCTGAAGCAGCGAGAAAGACGAAACGCCGCTGTCGGCGAGCACGACGATCTCGCCGTCGATGATGGCGTCGCTGCATTTCAGCTGGGCCAGTTCCGCGACGATCTCAGGGCCGAATTTCTCCGTCCAGTCGAGGCCGGTGCGGGTCAGCAGCCGCACCTCCGTGCCGGCGATCTGCGCCTGCATGCGGTAGCCGTCGAATTTGACCTCATGCAGCCAGTCCTCGCCGGGCGGCGCCTCGCGCTCCAGCGTCGCCAGTTGCGGCTCGACGAAGTCGAGGCGCTTGCCGGCTTTCGCCTTGCTGGATGCCGCAGGCTTGTTGGAGTGCCAGACCTTCGGCTTCTTGCCGTCGGCGGTCTTGCCTTCCGCGACCTCTTCGATGGTCAGGCCGGACTTCACCGATTTCGGTGCGTCCTTCAGGATATCCTCGCCGGGGCGGGCGGCGGCATCGTCGGATTTGATCAGCAGCCAGTTGTCGCGCTTTTCGCCAGGGCGGGGTCTTAACCTGACCAGATGCCACCGCCCATTCAGCTTCTGGCCGTTGAGTTCGAAGTCGATATGGCCCTTCTTCATCGCCTTGGCGGGGTCGATCTCTGGCGTCCATGTGCCTTCGTCCCAGACGATGACGGTGCCGCCGCCATACTCGCCCTTGGGAATGGTGCCCTCGAAGCCGGCATAGTCGATCGGGTGGTCCTCGACATGCACGGCCAGCCGCTTTTCGTGCGGGTCGAGGCTCGGGCCTCGCGTCACCGCCCAGCTCCACAACACGCCCTCATGCTCGAGGCGGAAATCATAGTGCAGCCTGGTCGCGTCGTGCTTCTGGACGACGAAGATGCCGCCGGGCTGCTTGCCGCGCGCGACCTTGCCCCCCGGCTCGGCCGTCTTCTTGAAATCGCGCTTGGACTGATATTGTTCGAGGCTGGCCACGGCGCCGACCCTCAAGCCGACTTGCGCTTGGGCGCAGAAGCTTTCGCCTTGCCGCTTTTTGCCGCCGGCTTGGCCTTCTTCGCCGAGACTTCCGCCTGGCCGCCATCGGACAGGCTCTTCTTCAGCGCGTCGAACAGATTGACGACATTGGACGGCTTGGGCGCGGCCTGCGCTTTCGGAGCCTTCTTTCCGGCCTTCTTGGCGCGGATCAGTTCGAGCAGCGCGTCCTCAAACTTGTCCTCGAATGTCGACGGATCGAACTTCCCCTTCTTCTTGTCGATGATGCGTTCGGCCATATCGGTCATCTCCTGGTCGGTCTTCACCGCCTTGATGTCGCCGAAGATGCTCTCCGGCTCCCGCACCGTGTTGCCGTAGCGCAAGGTGGTCAGCACCATGCCTTTGCCGCGCGGCTCGATGACCACGGGCCGCTCGCGGCTATAGAGCACGACGCGCGCCAGCCCGGCCATCTTCTTGTCCGCCATGGCATCGCGGATGACGGCAAAGGCCTCCTCCGACACCTTGTCGGCGGGCGTGACATAATAGGGCGTGTCGAGATAGATCTGCTCTATCGAGGCTTTGTCGACGAAGCCGTCCAGCGCCATCGTGTGCGAGGACTCGATCTGCACCGCTTCGATCTCTTCGTCCTCGATATGGACGAACTCACCGGGGCTCACCTCATAGCCCCTGATCTCGTCGCCATCGCCCAGCGGCTTGCCGGTTTCAGAATCGACATAGATGCGCTTGACCGTGTTGCCGGTCTTGCGGTTGAGCACCCGGAACGAAACTTTTTCGGCGTGGGTGACGACGTTGGTCAGTTCGACAGCGCAGGTGACCAGCGACAGTTTCAGATAGCCCTTCCAGGCGGGGCGAGGTGCCATGGCGAACTCCTGCGCGATGCGGTTAAAGCGAGAACGGGCAAGGCCCGTTCCGGTTCCGGGCGCGCAACCAGGGGCATTTCGGCAGCGAGCATGGAAATTTCGAGAGGCTCGCCAAATCTGAAACAGAACCGCGCTCAAGCGACATCCAGACGAAACATATGTGATGCAAAAGTCACAATGCCGGAAATGGCGACGAACCACACCGAAAGACCCCCAAACAGCCGCATTCCGGCCACGAAGCATGGGGTTTTCGACCAAAGATTAACATCGTGTTCACCGACTATTCACGCCTCGACGCTATGATCCCCGCAATCGGACGGGACATCCGAAAATCGGGACAGGGACTTGAGTAAAATGAAATTCTGGGGCCACATCGCCGGCTATGCCGCCGCCATCCGCGAGTTCATCGCGCCGACCTATCGGCCGGAGCGCTACTACATGCGCGGCCCGGGTCCGGCCTGCGCCCGTCGCGGCAGCTCGCTCGGCGCGCATTGATCATGACATTCGAAACGCGTCACGACAGCCGGATCTGCAGACCGGAGGCCGATCCCCGCGCAACCACCTATCGCGCCGAGCGCCCCGCGCTGGCCGCGAGAAGCCGTGCGACAACGCCGCGGCTTTGATCCCGCTGCCGGCGGGCTTAGTGTCTGAAGACACAAGCTGCCGGACGTCCCGTGACTTCTTCTCCTGAACCCTTCGATGCCAGCCAGCCATTGATCGTTTTCGACGGCGTCTGCGTGCTGTGCTCGGGCTTCGTACGCACGGTGGTCGGGCTCGACCGCAAAAACCGCTTCCGCTTCGCCACGGCGCAGTCGCCCTTCGGCGAGGAGCTGTTCCAGAGATACGGGCTGCGCACCGACAGCTACGAGACCAATCTGGTCCTTGTCGGCGGCGCTCCCTTCATGCGGCTGGACAGTTTCATCGCGGTGATGGCCGAACTGGGCTGGCCGTGGCGGGCGGCGAAAGCGCTGCTGCTCATCCCGCGCCCCTTGCGTGACTGGCTCTACGAACGCATCGCCAAAAACCGCTACGCCATGTTCGGCCGCAAGGATAGTTGCGAGATCCTGTCCGCCGCGATACGTGCGCGCATGATCGGCTAATCGCATGTCACCCAAAAGTGACCTCGGTCTGGGAAAACGACATACGCAAAAAGAGCGGCGAGATGAGGCTTCTGGTCGTTGGCGGCTATGGCATTTTCGGCGGCCGCATCGTGCAATTGCTGGAGAGCGAGCCACGCCTGATCCTGCTCGTCGCCGGGCGCTCACTGGCCAAAGCCGAGGCCTGGTGCAAAACCCGCACCGGCGCGGCGCCGCCGCTCGTGCCGACGCGCTTCGATCGCAACGGCGACGTCGCGCAAGGCCGGCCTGTTCGTTCGCGCCTCAGTCCGGCAGCGCCGCGACGGCGACGATCTCGATGACGATGTCTGCCTGGGCAAGCGCTGCGACGCCGATTACCTCCGAAGGCGGCGGATTGTTGTCGCTGCAATGCTTCGGACAATGCTCGGCGAAAAACGCGTCCAGCACGTCGAGACGAAAATTAGGCGAGCTGAGGACGCCGCCGTCGGGAAATGGCCCTTTGACGAAAAAGGTCAGCCTGATGAGATGGTCGAGCCCGCTGCCAAGTTCTTCCAGATCCGATTTGATGTTGCCGAGAACTTCCCGCCACTGCGCCGCGGCATCGCCGGCGAAGCCGCCACCCTTCTTGCCGGCCGGATCGTAGTCAGCCGATGTCGCGGTGTTGCCGCAGAGATAGACGGTGCCTTTCGCACCGCTGACGACCGTGCCTTTGCCCCATGGCATCAACCGGCCGTTCTTGAATTTCTTGTGGGTCACGAGTTCCATTCTCTTCTCCCACGCCTCGTGTGACGTGCCCGCCAACGACAGAGGATAGTGCTGTGCGGAGCCACGGCCAGTCCGCTGCCGGTCATCCGCCAGCAGACGAAGAAACATCTGGTCCTTGCGAAATCTCCTGGCGGAGGCGAAAGTTTTTTCTGAAGCCTGTCGAAATCGGCCGCCGCCGCGCGACATACGTCTGGCCCCGCTAGGACGCGGCCTGCGAAACCACGGGAGAAGACCCATGCGATACATGCTTTTGATCAACAGCGACGAAGCCGCGCAGGCGAACACGCCAATCGAGAAGGCTCAGCAGATGAGCGCAGCATATGCCGCCTATACCGAAGCGTTGAAGAAATCCGGCGCATGGCTCGCCGGCGAACGGTTGCGCCCGACCCAGGCGACCACCTCGGTGCGGATCACAGACGGCAAGACCAACGTGATCGACGGCCCCTATGCCGACACCAAGGAGCAGCTTGCCGGCTTCTACATGATCGAGGCGGCCGATATCGATACCGCCATCGAGTGGGCGGCGCGCTGTCCGGCGGCGAGCGCCGGCACGGTCGAGTTGCGGCCGATCTGGGAAATGGCCGACTACATGCCCAAGAAATGAAACCGTGATGGACAATCGCCCGGAGATCGCGCGGGCGGCGGCCGAAGCGGCCGCCCGGCAGAGTTACGGCAAGCTGGTCGCCTGGCTAGCGGCGCGCACCCGCGACGTGGCCGGCGCCGAGGACGCGCTGGCCGAGGCCTTCGCCGCGGCGCTGGAGCGCTGGCCACAGACCGGCGTGCCCGACAAGCCGGAAGCATGGCTGCTGGCCGTGGCGCGCCGGCGGCGCGTCGACGCGGTGCGCCGTCGGCTGACCAGCGAGGCGAGCCGCGACCATCTCAAGCTGATGGCCGAGGAGATGGAGGCGAGCATGGAAGACGAAGACCTTCCCGACGAACGTCTCAGGCTGATGTTTGCATGTGCGCATCCGGCGATCGAAGCCAGCGTGCGGGCGCCGCTGATCCTGCAGACCATTCTGGGTTTCGACGCGGCGACGATCGCCTCGGCCTTCCTGGTTTCGCCGGCGACGATGGGCCAGCGTCTGGTGCGCGCCAAGAGCCGCATCCGCGAGATCGGCATTCCGTTCCGCGTGCCGGATCGCGCCGAACTCGGCGAGCGGCTGGGAACGGTGCTGGAAGCGATCTACGCGGCTTTCGCCGAAGGCTGGACCGACCCGGCAGGGACCGAGACGAGAGCGCGCAATCTGGCGACCGAAGGCATCTGGCTCGGGCGGCTGGTGGCATCGCTGATGCCGGACGAACCGGAAGCGCTCGGCCTGCTGGCGCTGATGCTGTTTGCCGAGGCGCGCCGCCCGGCGCGGCGCGATGCGGCTGGAGATTATGTGCCGCTCGCCGGCCAGGATTGCCGTCTTTGGGATCACGCGCTGATCGACGAAGCCGAGGCGCTGCTGGGCCACGCCGCCACCATGGGCGTCATCGGCCGCTACCAGCTCGAAGCGGCGGTACAATCGGTGCATGCGACGCGGCGACGGACCGGCCAAACCGATTGGGCGGCGATCCGTAACTTCTACGATGCGCTGTCGGCGATATCAGGCTCGCCGGTGATTTCGATCAACCGCGCCGTGGCGATTGCCGAGGCCGAAGGGGCGGCGGCAGGACTGGCGGCGCTCTACGTGCTGGGCGACGACAAGCGGCTCAACGACTATCAGCCCTATTGGGCCGCTCGCGCCGGCCTGCTGGCCAGGCTCGGCAATGCGGCGCAAGCGGTCGAAGCCTATGACCGGGCGATCGGCCTTGAACGCGACCCCGCCGTGCGCCGCTTCCTGCAGGCGAAACGGGCGATCCTGCGAAATTGAAGCGTCCGTTCAGGCCGGCCACATTTCATGCGTGGTGTTGAGCCGTTTCATCAGCGGATGCGCGCGCAGCGCCGACCATAAGCGTTCGATGTTCGGCCAGTCGGCTCGCGCCTTGTCCATATCGGGGTGCCAGGCCACCAGCATGACGAGGTAGATGTCGGCCAGCGACATCGCGTCGCCGACCAGCCAGCCGCGCCCCTCGAGGGCTGCATCGACAATGGCGAAGCCGCGGTCCATCTCGGCAATGGCTGCCTGCTTGACGGCTTTCTTGCCGTCGGCATCGGTGGTGTAGCGATGGGCATAGTAGAGGCGCAGGATGGCGGGGTAGAGCACCGATGACATGAACGCCATCCAGCGCAGGAAACCGGCGCGATCCGGCGATCCGGCGGCCGGCGCCAGACCCGCCTCCGGATGGCGCTCGGCAAGCAGGATGCAGATCGCCGCCGATTCGGTTATCGATTGACCGTTGGGCAAGGTCAGCACCGGAACCTGGTTCAACGGGCTGATGTCGAGGAAAGCCGGGTCCGGCGAATCCTTCTTCGGCACATCGATCTGGTCGAATTGCGCGTTTGCCAGCGCCAATGCGGCCTCGACGACAAAACCGCCGCTGCCTGGGCGCGTGTAAAGCTTGTACATGTGATTCTCCCCCTGCCCGCGCGAAGCAGGCCGGGGCGATTTGACCCTGAAGCCGCCTCCCGCTCAAGCCGGTGGCGGACGCCACGGCCGGGTTTTCTGCGGTCCAGCCATGAGACTTCCGATGTCGGAGGGACAGCACCCCCGATGCCCGGCAGGGCAGAGGGGGGTGCGAAGGATCGCCGCCTATCCAGTTAAGACGTTAAGCCCCCAGCCCGTCGAACAGGATCGTCGACAGATAGCGCTCGGCGAAGGACGGGATGATCACCACCAGGTTCTTGCCCTTGTTCTCCGGCCGCGACCCGACGGCGATGGCGGCCTGCAGGGCAGCGCCCGACGAGATGCCGACCGGCACGCCTTCAAGGCGGGCGACGAGGCGGGCGTTGGCGACCGAATCCTCGTTGGAGACCTTGACGATCTCGTCATAGATCGAGGTGTCGAGGATCTTGGGCGCAAAGCCGGCGCCGATGCCTTGGATCTTGTGCGGGCCGGGCTGGCCGCCCGACAGCACCGGCGAGGCCTCCGGCTCGACGGCGACGACATGCACCGAGGGCTTGCGTTGCTTCAGCACCTGGCCGACGCCGGTGATCGTGCCGCCGGTACCGATGCCGGCGACGAAGATGTCGACCCCGCCATCGGTGTCGTTCCAGATCTCCTCGGCGGTGGTGCGGCGGTGGATCTCCGGGTTGGCCGGGTTTTCGAACTGCTGCGGGATGACGGCGTCAGGCAGGGTGGCGGCCAATTCGTCGGCCTTGGCGATGGCGCCCTTCATGCCTTTCGGCCCTTCCGTCAGCACCAGTTCGGCGCCGAGCAGCGCCAGCATCTTGCGGCGCTCCACCGACATGGTTTCGGGCATGGTCAGGATCAGCTTGTAGCCCTTGGCGGCGGCGGCGAAGGCGAGCGCGATGCCGGTATTCCCCGAGGTCGGCTCGATCAGCGTCGTCTTGCCGGGTTTGATCCGGCCCGACGCTTCCAGCGCCTCGATCATGGAAACGCCGATGCGGTCCTTGACCGAGGCGATCGGATTGAAGAATTCGAGCTTGGCAAGAAGGTTGGCAACGACGCCCTTCTCCTTGGCGAACTTGTCGAGCCGCACCAGCGGCGTGTCGCCGATCGTCTCGGTGATCGAGTTGTAGACACGGCCGCGGCCGGGCACGCGCGCGGAAGGCTTGTTCATTGGTTTCGCTCCCAAATCAGATCAGGCAATTGGCGTCGGCGGACAGAATAGGGCTTTCGCCCGCGCAAGATAGGCTGCCGGCCGAAAATATCGAGTGGGCCGCTTGCTGAAAACGCTTGTCCCCTCAAGCCGCATTTTCCGGATGGACCGATCGGCGGAATGGATGGGCCTGAACCGATCTACTGACGTGCGGCAATGGCAGCGGCCGCGCCCACCATGAAGCCGGCGGCGGTGCGGTTCAGCGCCTTCAGCGCGCGTGGCGATTTCAGGAACCAGCGCGCCTTGGCGGCCAGCGCAAGATATGGCACCAGCACCACGAAGAGCACAATGACGGTGAGCGCGACCAGGATGCCGTAGTCGGCGAGCGTGATGGTCTTCAGGTCGACGATGGTCGGCGTGATGGCGAGGTAGAAGATCATCGTTTTCGGGTTGCCCAGCGTGACGGCGAGGCCGGCAAGGAAGCTCGATACCAGGCCGCCCTTGCCTTTCCTGGCCTCGACAGTCTCGGGCGTGATCCCGGCCGTCCAGAAACGCCAGCCGAGGAAGGCGAGATAGGAGACGCCCAGCCATTTGATGGCGAGAAACACCATGCCGAAGCTTTGCGCGACAAAGGCAAGGCCGAGCACCACCGCGGTGAGATAAATGAGGTCGCCGAGCATCAGGCCGAACGACATCGCCAGCGATGAGCGGAAGCCGGATCCGAGCGCCCGCGCCACAAGCGCGGTGACGCCGGGCCCGGGAATGGCGGCGGCGATGCCCAGCGCAGCACTATAGGCAAGGAAGCCGGCGAGGGTCATGACGGTCGCACCTCGTGAAACGACTCTGATGCCATGAAAGCCTGCAACGGCAAAACGGATTCGATTGCGCCAAGCAGGGCATGAAAGCCGGTCATCCTCGCCTGAAAGCGAGAGATGGTTCACTTACGCCCCGAAGGCGGTCGGCTATCTCGCATGGCTCCGAACGGCAGGAGCACCCATGTTAGCCAAAAGACTTCACATCCAGCTCATGAAGTGGATGCCCAACAACTATTCCGAAGCACGCGGTCACGTCCACGAGCTGGAATGGTATCTGTGGTTCGAGGGGCGTCAGGCTTTCAGCCTGTTCGACAAGGGCGATAGCGATGTCGTTCCGCAGACTGGATATTTTACCGACAGCCGGAACCCTGGCGCCTACCCCGTTCGTCCGATGATCTATCCGCTGGTCGTCAACAACCGCTTCAAGGTGCGGCTGGTGGCGATCGAGCGTGACGGACCGCAAAAGATAGACCCCGACGACACCGCCAAAGGCGAATTCTACATCGACCTCGACACCAAATATCCGCCGGTCTCGGACTGGCGCATCATTGCTGCCGATCCGCGCAATACCGACCTCAACGTGGAAGCGTCGTTCCAGCTGCAATGGCTGGACTATGTCGATACCGCCGAGATTGCCGAGGATGGCCCGCCACGCATCATCGACAAGTCCAACTATCCCTATCCCTGGGGCGCCAATGTGATGGTGTTCGAGCACTGGCTCGGGCTTGGCCGCAAGGCGCCGCTCAAACTCATCGACCCGAACCGCGCATCGCGCCGCGAATACCGGATGATCAATGGCAATGCGGCCCGGCGCATGGTGCAGGACCTCTATCGCTTCAACGTCAACCAGCTTGGCGTCGCCAACGACACCATCAGCAGTGTTTACGTGCCGAAGCTCAATGCCGGCCACGTCACGGTGACCCTTTACGAACACGATTTCAGCGACGGCCGCTTCGCGCAAGGGGCGAAGAAGTCCTTCGGCTCGGTCGGCCTCTTCAATCTCAGGGATACCGGTTTCGATGACCGCGTCTCATCGGCCGAGGTGATCCATACCTATCCCAAGGTGATCCATCGGGACGTGCATTGGGGCCGGATTGCGCTGTTCGCCGGCTCAGGATGGGCCATCGACATGGGTGATGCGCCAGATGGTGCCGTTGCCATCCTCGGTGACGATAAGCGCGCCGTCCCTGGCCACCGCGACGCCGACCGGCCGGCCCCAGACGGCGTCGTCGGAGAGGACGAAGCCGGTGATGAAATCCTGGTACTCGCCGGTCGGCTTGCCGTGGCTGAATCTCAGCCGCACCACCTTGTAGCCGGTCCTCATACCACGGTTCCAGGAGCCGTGCAGGGCGACGAAGGCGTCACCCTTGTACTCTGCCGGGAAATTGCCGCCGCCATAGAAGGCGATGTTGAGCGGCGCCGAATGCGCCTGCATCAGCACGTCGGGCACGGTGACCGAGCCGGCGAGGTCTGGGCGCGCGCCCTCGTGACGCGGGTCCTCGTTGGCGCCGATATAATACCAGGGCCAGCCATAGAAGGCGCCGTCCTTGACTGAGGTGGCATATTCGAACGGCACATCGTCGCCGAGACCGTCGCGCTCGTTGACGACACACCACAGCGCGCCGGTGGCCGGTTGCACGGTCATGCCCGAACAATTGCGCAGGCCGGTGGCGAGGATGCGGCCATTCTTGCCGTCGGGGCCGAAGGCCAGCACGTCGGCACGGCCATCCTCGGAACCCCAGGTGGCGCCGAGTGGCTGTGATTTTGCCCAGGCGTCAAGGCCGCCCTTCGGTGCCTTCTGCATGCCCTCCGCGACGTTCGATCCGGAGCCGACCGAGAGATACAGCGTCTTCCCGTCCGGCGAGAAGGCGATATCGCGGGTCCAGTGGCCGCCGGTAGGGATGTCGGAGACAATCGTCTCCGGTTCGACGGAGGCTTTAAGGTCGCCGTCCCGATAGGCGTAGCGGACCACGCTGTCGTTGTTGGCGACGTAGACCCATTGCGGCTTGTCGCCAGGCGGGTAGAAGGCGATGCCATAGGGCTGGTTGAGATTGTCGGCAAAAATGCCCTCTTCGGCCGGCTTCGCGCTACCCTTGGCCAGCCGATAGACGCGGATCTGGTTGGCGTCACTGTCGGCGACGAACAGGTCGCCGTTCGGCGCCACGCGCACGACCCGCGGATTGGAAATGCCGGAAGCAACCAGTTCGGCCGAAAACCCAGGCAGCAGGACGGGCTTCGCGCCCTCGGGCCGATCGCCAAGGCCGGCGCTGTTGGAGGCGGATTCGGTGATGTTGGGCTTTTGCAGATCATCCGGCTTGATCAGCCGGCGCACACCTGGCTTGTCGGCCGTCCAGTCGCCGAAAGCGTCTTTGCCGGTCAGCAGCGGTTGATCGGCCTGCTGGGCGAAGGCGCTGGTGGCCAGAAGCAGGGCAAGGCCTGCCAAGCCGGCAATCCGGATCATGCTGTTCTCCTCGAACTCGCGCCGGTCGGCGCGTCATGCACAAGGGAGATATTGTGCGGCCGCCGCAAAAGAGAAGCGTGCGCGCGCGCAGATTCGGCGAGAGAACCGCTCAACTTTCCTGTTCGACGTCGAGATCGTCGTCGAGACGCTTTTCCAATGCGACGAGATCTTCCGGCAGCGGCAAGCCCATGGCGCGCATTTCGCGCAGTTTTTCGCGCAGCTGCTCCTGGATTTCGTGCTCGTCCTCCGGCTGGTTGACCATTTCTTCGAGCAGCATGCTGATCTGGGCCTTGAACGATTCAAGCGCCATTCTGCGCCCTCCTTTACGGTGATCCCGGCTTTCGAATTATCTTAACATCCGGGTAATCAATTGCGCAGTGTAGTCGACCATAGGCACGATGCGGGCATAATTCAGCCTGGTCGGGCCGATGACGCCGAGCGCGCCGACGACGCGGGCGTCCTTGTCGCGGTAAGGCGCCACGACCAGCGACGAGCCGGAGAGCGAGAACAGCTTGTTTTCCGAGCCGATGAAGATCCGCACGCCGGGGCCGTCCTCGGCGAGGTCGAGCAGCTGGATCAGCCCGTCCTGCGTCTCCAGATCCTCGAACAGGTGGCGCAGCAATTCGATATCGGCCTGGGCGGTGACGTTTTCGAGCAAATTGGCGCGGCCGCGCACGATAAGGCGCGCCGGCAGGCCGCTATCGGCGCCGGCCCACACCGCCAGGCCTTTCTCGACCAGATCCTGCGACAGCGTGTCCAGCGCTGCCCTGGTCTCGTCCTTGATGCGGGCGATCTCGATGCGCGCCTCGGCGAGCGTGCGGCCCCTGATATGGGCGTTGAGGAAGTTGGAGGCCTCGTGCAGCTGCGAGACGGTGATGCCGGCCGGCAGGTCGACGACGCGGTTCTCGACATCGCCATTCTGCGACACCATCACCGCCAGCGCCTTGGTCGGCTCGAGCTGGATGAACTCGATGTGCTTCAGCGCCACCTCGTTCTTGGTGGCGAGCACTAGGCCGGCGCCGCGCGACATGCCCGACAGCATCTGGCTGGCCTCGGTCAGCATGTGTTCCAGCGTCGCGCCCGAGCCGGAGGCGCGCACCTGCGCCTCGATGACCCGGCGTTCCTCGTCGGAGAGATCGCCAAGCTCCATGAAGGCATCGACGAAGAAGCGCAGGCCGGTCTGGGTCGGCAGGCGCCCGGCCGAGATGTGCGGGGCATAGATCAGGCCGAGATGCTCGAGGTCGCTCATCACGTTGCGGATGGTGGCCGGCGACAGCGACGACGGCAGGATGCGCGACAGGCTGCGCGATCCCACAGGCTCACCGTCCTTCAGATAGGATTCGACGATGCGCCGGAAAATGTCGCGCGAACGCATGTCGAGCGATTGCAGCGCGGGCGCCAGCAGACTGGGTTCGGTGACTGCCTTGGTCATTCGAGCCAAAAACCTCCGGCTCAAGGATATAGACTTCCATCGCCCCCGCGCAACCCAGCGTCTGTGCCAGATCGCCCGGCCTTTTCCTTTGCGCCATGGGCTGCATGCGTCTACAAGCCGCCGACGCAACCGTAAAAGAACAGAAAGAGGCCTCGATGCGCCCTTCTAAACGCCAAGCCGACGAAATGCGCGCCATCTCGTTCGAGCGCGGCGTCTCCAAACACGCCGAAGGCTCGTGCCTGGTGAAATTCGGCGACACGCATGTGTTGTGCACGGCAAGCCTGGAGGAAAAGGTGCCAGGCTGGATGCGCAATTCCGGCAAGGGCTGGGTGACGGCGGAATACGGCATGCTGCCGCGTTCGACCGGCGAGCGCATGCGCCGTGAAGCCTCGGCCGGCAAGCAAGGCGGCCGCACGCTGGAAATCCAGCGGCTGATCGGCCGCTCCTTGCGCGCCGTTGTCGACCTGCAGGCACTGGGCGAACAGCAGATCACCGTCGACTGCGACGTCATCCAGGCCGATGGCGGCACCCGCACGGCCTCGATCACCGGCGGCTGGGTGGCGCTCTACGATTGCCTGCGCTGGATGGAAGCGCGGCAGATGGCCAGTGTTGCCAAGGTACTGAAGGACCATGTCGCGGCAATTTCCTGCGGCATCCATGACGGCCAGCCGGTCATCGACCTCGACTATATCGAGGATTCATCTGCCGGCACCGACGCCAATTTCGTCATGACCGGCAAGGGCGGCATCGTCGAGATCCAGGGCACCGCCGAGGGCGAGCCGTTCTCGGAAGGGCAGTTCGCGGAGCTGATGGGCCTGGCAAAGAAGGGCATTCAGCGGCTGGTGAGCTTGCAGCAGATGGCTGTGGCCTGATTGAATTTAACGTGATGACGTCGGCGATCCTTCACACCCCCCTCTGGCCTGCCGGCCATCTCCCCCGCAAGGGGGGAGATCAGAGGTCGCTATCGTTTTCGCCAACCATCAACGTTGAGACGCCGCCAGCGGAACTGCCAATCTCCCCCCTTGCGGGGGAGATGCCCGGCAGGGCAGAGGGGGGTGCCTGATGCAACCCTCCGCTATTCTTGAGTCAGCGCTTTACGTCACGGATCTCGCCGCTGCCGAAGCCTTCTACTCCAACGTCCTCGGCCTCCCTCTCCTCGGCAAGGTCGACGGCCGCCATCTCTTCTTCCGCTGCGGCCCGGGCGTGCTGCTGGTCTTCAACGCCGAAGCCACCAAAATCCCGCCGGCGCCCGATGCGCGGCTGAAAGTGCCGCCACATGGCACGGTCGGCGAGGGCCATCTCTGCTTTGCCGCAAGTGCGGATGAACTCGCACAGTGGAAGGCGCAACTTGAGGCGAAAAACATCGCCATCGAAAGCGAATTCGAATGGCCGCAGGGCGGGCGCTCGATCTACATACGCGACCCCTCGGGCAATTCGATCGAATTCGCCGAGCCAAGGATCTGGGGCCTTTGATGCATTCTCTCGATGGAAAGAAGATCGTCGTTGCCAGCCACAATGAAGGCAAGCTGCGCGAATTCGCCGACTTGATGGGTCCGTTCGGCTTCGAGGCGAAGTCGGCCAAGGACTACGGCCTGCCGGAACCGGAGGAGACCGGCACCACCTTCGAGGAAAACGCCTACATCAAGGCCTTCGCCGCGGCTAAGGCGACCGGCCTGCCGGCGCTGTCGGACGATTCGGGCCTGTGCGTCGACGCGCTCGACGGCGCTCCCGGCGTCTACACCGCCAATTGGGCCGAAGCTCCCGATGGCAGCCGCGACTTCGGCATGGCCATGCAGCGCACCGAAGTGGCCTTGCAGGAGGTCGGCGCCGCCGAGCCAGCGCAGCGCAAGGGGCGGTTCGTCGCCGTCATCTGCCTGGCCTTCCCCAATGGCGAGGCTGAATATTATCGCGGCGAGGCTGAGGGAACGCTGGTGTGGCCGCCGCGCGGCGAACTCGGCTTCGGCTACGACCCGGTGTTTTTGCCCGACGGTTTCGAAAAGACGTTCGGCGAGATGAGCGCTGAGGAAAAACACGGCTGGAAGCCCGGTCAGCCGACGGCGCTGTCGCACCGCGCCCGCGCCTTCCAGAAATTCGCCCGCGCCAGGTTAGGCTCAGCTTAATGTCGCTGGACCGCAGCCCGGGCTTCGGCGTCTACATCCACTGGCCGTTCTGCGCGGCCAAATGCCCGTATTGCGACTTCAACAGCCATGTCCGTCACCAGCCGGTCGACCAGGAGCGCTTTGCCCGCGCCTTCGAGACCGAGCTGAAGACGATGCGCGAGCGGACCGGGGCGCGCGAGGTGACCAGCATCTTTCTCGGCGGCGGCACACCGTCGCTGATGCAGCCGCAGACGGTGGCGGCGGTGCTGGACGCCGTGGCGAAGAACTGGACGGTGCCCGACGGCATCGAGGTGACGCTGGAGGCCAATCCATCCTCGGTCGAGGCCGAGCGCTTTCGCGGCTACCGAGCCGCCGGCGTCAACCGCGTCTCGCTCGGCGTGCAGGCGCTGAACGACAAGGATCTGCGCTTTCTCGGCCGACTGCACAATGTCGACGAGGCGCTGCATGCCATCGGGCTGGCACGCGAAATCTTTCCGCGCCTCTCCTTCGACCTGATCTACGCCCGCCCCGGCCAGACGCTGGACGACTGGCAGGCGGAGCTCGAACAGGCGATCGGCCATGCCGCCGACCATCTGTCGCTCTACCAGCTGACCATCGAGGAAGGCACGCCGTTCCATGCGCTGCATGCGGCGCACAAGTTTACCATTCCCGACAATGACCGGGCCGCCGATCTCTATGCGCTGACTCAGGAGATCACCGCAGCGCATGGCCTGCCGGCCTATGAGATTTCCAACCACGCCAGGCCGGGCGCCGAGAGCCGGCACAATCTGACCTATTGGCGGTATGGCGAATATGTCGGCGTCGGACCGGGCGCGCATGGCCGCTTCATCGAAAACGGCCAGCGCATCGTGACGATCGCCGAGCGGATGCCGGAGACCTGGGCGAATCTGGTGGAGGCCAGGAGCCATGGCGTCACCGGCGGCGAGATCCTGACGCGCTCCGAAGAGGCCGACGAGTTCCTGCTGATGGGGCTGAGGTTGGCCGAAGGCATCGACCTTTCCCGCTACGAGGCGTTTTCCGGGCGCGGCCTGTCGAGCGCCCGGCTGACCGTGCTGCAGGATGAGGGGCTGGTGGCGCCGATCGGCAATGCCAGGCTACGCGCCACGCCAGCCGGCATGATCGTGCTCGATGCCGTGGTGGCGGATTTGGCGCGATAGGCCCGCAGGCCAAGTGGCTTAACCGAGCGGACGATTTATCGGCTCGAACAAGGATGCTAGGAGTTCTGCTTAGCCATTACACCGCATCCAATAGGGCCTGCCATGAAGTTCCTGATCCACGAAACGCTGCGGACATTGAACACAGATGATGTCTTTGAGTTTGGACTAACCGAGATATCGAAATCCCTCGAGTACGAAGATCTCTATGAAGCCGAGGCAATATTCATCAAAAACAGGAAATCCAGAAAGGTTAAGCTGTCGGGCCTAAGCGAGTTCGATGTAGTGCGCGCCTTCATGTCGTACGTAGGGATAAACCTCAGGGCGACTGCCAAGGATGATTCGATAGCATTCGATCTGTGCGGGCTTACGCCTGACCAGTACATTCCTCTAACTAAAACGATACGAGATGTGGGATGAGTAACCGCTTTCAGCGGGGCACAATTTGGTTTTCCAACCGGGGAAACAACCAAATCAAAGATCGAAGCTGTTGAAGAACGTCCTCTTCGTCTGCAGCCAGAATCGCTTGCGCAGCCCGAGCGCCGAACAGGTGTTTTCCAACGCAGGGATATCGAGGTCGCCTAGGGCGGCACCACCCACGATGCCGACACCCTGCTGACGCATGAGCTGGTAGTCTGGGCCGACATCATCTTCGTGATGGAAAAGGCGCACCGCCGCAAGCTGCAGAAGAAATTCAGGGCAAGCCTGAAGAAAGCGCGGGTGATCTGCCTCGATATCCCGGATGACTATGAATCCATGGCCCCGGAGCTGGTGCGATTGCTGGAGGTGAGGGTGACGCGATACCTGGGCTGACGGGCGTTCACGACCGAGCGCTTTAGAATTCTGCGCCGCTGCATCCTTCGGCAGACGTCAGGGAATGGATCCTAGGGTCTGCGCCGCGTCGCTTCGCTCCTTGCTTCGCCCTAGGATGACGATGTTGCACGGATCGACAAACTAAGCGTCGTGCTTGAAGCGGCGCTTGCCGCGGTGTTTCTCGGCATGCGCCTCTCCGGTCCGGGCCGGCTTGGCGTCGCTCTTGTCCCGGCGGACGCTGTTCTGGTCGTTCATCGGATGCGGCGGCGCGCCTTCGCGGGCGCTCTTCGTTTCAAGACGGGTGATGAAGATATCGAAACGATTGGGCATCGTACGGTCAGTGCTCCGTCGTGCTGTCCGGTTTGTTGTCCGAAAGCCTGACATTCGTCGGCAAGGCGGTGGCCGCCCGACTGGTCAGGCCGGTGTCGCTCTCGGCGAGCGCACGCTTGCCCTTTGGCGCGGGCACGCGGTTGCGCCCGGCATAGTAGGGCTCGAAAACGTCCTGCAATTCCAGGCTGTCCATCCTGTCCTCCTCCTCAAGAGACTCAGGTATTCAATCCGCCAGCCACGCTTTCGTTCCCCACTGTGGCAAAGACATGGCCGCCGGGTTACATCGGCGTCAGGTTTGGCCCGACGTTCGGGAGTTTTGCAACCCGGCACGCGCCATGCCAAACAGGGCGAAATGGAGAGACCCGGTGACCGGCGAGAAACGCAGCTATGTGATCGGCCAGACCGAGATCGCAGTCCGGCCGCTGGCGCCGGCGCTGTATCTGGTGGCGACGCCGATCGGCAATCTCTCCGACATCACGCTGCGCGCGCTGGAGACGCTGGCGGCCGCCGACGTCGTCGCCTGCGAGGACACCCGCGTCTCGCGCGTGCTGCTCGACCGCTACGGCATCCGCCGCCGCACCACGGCCTATCATGAACACAATGCCGGCGAGGCCGGACCGAAGCTGATCGCGGCACTCGAGGCCGGGCAGAGCGTGGCGCTGATTTCGGATGCCGGCACGCCGCTGATCTCCGACCCAGGCTACCGGCTGGTCGGCGAAGCGCTGGAGCGCGGCCTGCGCGTGGTGCCGATCCCCGGCCCATCGGCGCCGCTGGCGGCACTGACGGCGTCGGGACTGCCGTCCGACGCCTTCCTGTTTGCGGGGTTTTTGCCGGTGAAATCTGGGCAGCGGCTGACCAGGCTGGAGACCTTCAAGACGGTGCCGGCAACGCTGATCTTCTTCGAGTCGCCACGCCGGCTGGCCGATACGCTGGTCGCCATGGTCGAGGCGTTGGGCGGCGCGCGCAAGGCCGCCATCGGCCGCGAGCTGACCAAGACTTTTGAAGAGATGCGGACGGGAACGCTGCAGGCGCTGGCCGACCACTATGCGGCGGCTGACACGCCGAAGGGCGAGATCGTCATCTGCGTCGGGCCCGCCGAGATCAAGGCCGACCAACCCGCCGACATCGACAGGCTGCTGCTGTCGCTGGCCGCCGAAATGCCGGCGTCCAAGGCGGCGGCGGAAGCGGCGAAGATGACAGGCGGGCAGAAGCAGTCGCTCTACCGCCGGCTGCTGGAACTCAGGGATGCGGTTGGAGAAGGCGAAGGTGGCTGAGCGCCCGGCCGCCAGCCGCCAAAAAGCCTATCGGCGCGGCCATCGCGGCGAGTGGCTGGCGGCGGCGGCGCTGATGCTGAAAGGTTATCGCATCCTCGCCCGCCGGCATCGCACCCGCTTCGGCGAGATCGACCTGATCGCCAGGCGCGGCGACCTAGTGCTGTTCGTCGAGGTCAAGGCGCGGCGCACGCTGATGGAAGCGATGGAGGCGATTGGCCACGAATCGGAGCGCCGCATCGAGGGCGCGGCCGACATCTGGCTGTCGCGCCAACCGGATTATGGCAGATTGTCGATGCGCTTCGACATGATCGCGGTGCTGCCCTGGCGCTGGCCTGTGCATGTCGAGAACGCGTTTTATGGGAGGAGTTAGCGGCCTTTACCCTCCCCCTTGTAGGGAGGGTCGGTGAGCAAGCGACGCGTCGTTGGCGAAACGGGGCGGGGGTGTGGCGCCGACCCCCACCCCGATCCGCTTTGCGGATCGACTGACCGGGGCGAGCCGCCTGTCTCGCCCGTCCTTCGGACCCCACAAGGGGGGCACAAGGGGGAGGGTAAAGCTCACCCCCAGATCATCAGCGCCACCAACCCCACACTGCCCACCACCAGCCGCCACCAGCCGAACAGCGAGTAGCCGTTGCGCGAGACGTAATCGAGCAGGAAGCGCACGACGATCAGCGCGGTAACGAAGGCGGCGACGAAGCCGATGGCGATGATTGGCAGGTCGGCGCTGCTCAGCACGTTGCGGTTCTTGAACAGATCGAAGGCGAAGGCGCCGACCATGGTCGGGATGGCGAGGAAGAAGGAGAATTCCGCCGCCGCGCGCTTGTCGACGCCCAGCAGCAGCGCGCCGACGATGGTCGAACCGGAGCGCGACGTGCCGGGGATCAGCGACAGGCACTGGAACAGGCCGATCTGCAAATAAAGCCTTGTCGGGAAGCGCTCGACATCGCGATAGACCGGCTGCAGCTTCATGCGGTCGACGACCAACAGCACGACGCCGCCGACGATCAGCATGATGCAGATCAGCCTTGGCGATTCGAACAGCACCGTCTTGATGAAATCATGCGCCAGCGCGCCGATAATGGCGGCCGGCAGGAAGGCAATCAGGATGCCGAGGACGAAATGCCGCGTCAGCCGGTCATGCGGCAGGTCGAGCAGCATCTGCCACAGGCGGCGGAAATAGACGCTGAGGATCGCCAGGATGGCGCCCAGCTGGATCAGGATCTCAAAGGCCTTGCCGGTGGAATGGAAGCCGAGGAAATGGCCGGCGAGCAGGATATGGCCGGTCGAGGAGACCGGGATGAACTCGGTCAGCCCCTCCAGCAGGCCGAGCAGCAGGGCTTCGACGATGGTGTGGCTATCCATGGCAACCTCGGCATTCAAGGGACGGAAGGAAACGGCTTGCGAATGGCTTGCTTGTCACGGCGCGGAAGTCCCCCTATAGGTCGCAGCACCGTGACGGCCGCATGACGGGCCGCCAAGACTTACCGGTGCGGACGGCGATTCGCCAGTGCGCCTTAATATCGCGGAATCATGCTGACGCTTTTCCATCACCCGATGTTCGCCACCTGCCGCTTCGTGCGCCTCGCCTTCGGCGAATATGGCGAGGAGCTGGCGCTGATCGAGGAAAAACCGTGGACGCGGCGCAAGGAATTTCTGGCGCTGAACCCGGCCGGCACCTTGCCGATCCTGCTTGCCGAGGGCGACGTGCCGATCGTCGGCGCCATGGTGATCGCGGAATATCTTGACGAGACACGTGGCGTCCTGAAGCGCGACAAGCGCCTGTTTGCGGAAGACCCGATGCAGCGCGCCGAAATCCGCCGTCTCACAGACTGGTATCTCAACAAGGCCGAGAGCGAAGTGACCCGGCATCTGGTGCGCGAGCGCGTGCTGAAGCCGGTGATGCCGGAAACGGCGGGCGGCGGTTCCCCCGATTCGGCGGCGATCCGCGCGGCGCGCGCCAACATTCGCCAGCACATGAAGTACACCAACTGGCTGGCCGGCACCCGTCATTGGCTGGCCGGCAGCAAGGTCACCTATGCCGACTTGGCGGCGGCCGCGACGCTGTCGGTGCTGGATTATCTCGGCGAGATCGATTGGCGCGAGCATGCCGCGGCGCGCGAATGGTACACGCGGGTGAAATCGCGGCCGTCGTTCCGGCCGCTGCTCTCCGACCGGGTGCGCGGCCTGTCGCCGGTGTCGCATTATGCGGACCTCGACTTCTAGAAGCCAAACCCTGCGCGCGCTAGTCGACGCCGAGGCGCGGCGCGCCGGCTTCGATGCGGTTGCCGTCACCACGCCCGATGCGATCCCGCTGGCGCCAGCCAGATTGGCCGAATTCGTCGCCGATGGTTTTCACGGTTCGATGGCGTGGATTGCGGAGACGCTTCAACGCCGTAGCGAGCCTTCGACGCTGTGGCCCGAGGTGCGCTCGATCATCGTGCTGGCAATGAATTACGGCCCCGACCACGATCCGCGTGCGCTGCAGGCAAGGCGCGATCTCGGCGCGATCTCGGTCTATGCGCAAAACCGCGACTATCACGAGGTGATGAAGGGCCGGCTGAAGGAGATCGCCGGCAAGATCGTCGCGCGGGCCGGCGGCGACGTGAAGGTTTTCGTCGATACGGCGCCCGTGATGGAAAAGCCGCTGGCTGAGGCCGCCGGGCTCGGCTGGCAAGGCAAGCACACCAATCTGGTCAGCCGCGAGCACGGCTCCTGGCTGTTTCTCGGCACCATCTTCACCACGGCGGAGCTCACGCCAGATGCGACCGAGGTAGACCATTGCGGTTCCTGCCGCGCCTGTCTCGACGCCTGCCCGACCGATGCCTTTCCGGCGCCCTATCGGCTCGATGCCAGGCGCTGCATCTCCTACCTGACCATCGAGAACAAGGGGCCGATCCCGCAAGAATTCCGCGAAAAGATCGGCAACCGCATCTATGGCTGCGACGATTGTCTCGCCGCCTGCCCGTGGAACAAGTTCGCCCGCGCCGCCTCGGAGGCCAAGCTCGCCGCGCGCGATGAACTGCGCGAACCGCCGCTGGCGGAACTGTTGCAGCTGGACGACACGGCGTTCCGGACCTTTTTCTCCGGCTCGCCGATCAAGCGCATCGGCCGCGACCGCTTTGTCCGCAATGTGCTGACCGCCGCCGGCAATTCCGGCGATGTTTCGCTGGCCGGCCCGGTGCGCGATCTGCTTGGCGATGCCTCGCCGCTGGTGCGCGGCGCGGCGATCTGGGCGCTGGCGCGGCTGGTGACGGCCGCCGAATTCAACGGGCAGGCGGCGATCTACTTGAAAATCGAAACCGACACTACAGTGCAGGACGAATGGCTGTCCGCATTGCCAATCGAGGCGCATGCATGAGCGAAAAACAGGTTTTTATCTTCGGCGCCGGCTATTCGGGCAAAGCCTTTGCACGGGCCAATGCGGAGGCGATTACGATCTTCGGCACCACGCGCTCATCGGAAAAATTCGACGCGCTGCGGCAGGTCGGCATCGCGCCGCTGCTGTTCGACGGCGCCCTGACCCCTGAAATCGGCGATGCGCTGGAAAAGACCCCCCATCTCATCGTCTCCGTGGCACCGGAGGAGGCCGGCGACCCTGTGCTTCTCGCCGCGCGAAAGGCGATCGAGGCGATGCCGGCGCTTCGCTGGATCGGCTATCTCTCGACCGTCGGCGTCTATGGCAATTATGACGGCGCCTGGGTCGATGAAACGGCCGAGTGCCGGCCGGTGTCGAAACGCTCGTCGATGCGAGTGGCGGCCGAGCGGGACTGGCTGCAGCTTGGCCTCGAGACCGGCAAGCCGGTGGCGATCCTGCGGCTTTCCGGCATTTATGGGCCGGGACGCAACGCGCTGGTCAATCTGGAAAACGGCACGGCCAGGCGGCTGGTCAAGCCCGACCAGGTGTTCAACCGCATCCATTGCGACGACATCGCCGGTGCGCTCTGGCACCTCATCGGTGGCAATAGAGGCGGCATTTTCAACGTCACCGATGACGAGCCGGCGCCGCCGCAGGATGTCGTCACCTATGCCGCTTCGCTGATGGGCGTCGAGCCGCCGCCGGAGATTCCTTTCGAGACCGCCCAACTTTCGCCCATGGCGCGGTCCTTCTATGGCGAGAACAAGCGCGTCGCCAACGCCGCGATCAAGGCAGCGGGCTACCGGTTCCGCTATCCGGACTACCGCCAGGCGTTCGATCGGATGTGGGCCGACGGCAGCTGGCGCGACGGCGAGCCGCGCAGCCCGATGAAGGTAGATAATCGAAACGCGAGCCCGAGGTGATATGATTCGATTGTGTTGCGGACTTTTGCAGTGGGGTTCATGACGATTTCGATGCGATCCTTGACCGGCAGACGGCTGTTCCTGACGGCGGCGCTGGCGATCGTGGCGCTGGCCGGGCTGGTGGCGGGCGCAATCACGGCCGAGCCACGGGCAAAGGACCTGTTCGGCGCCAAGAAGCTGCCGGCGATGGCTGCGGCGCAATCCTTCGGCTTCTATTCAAAGGGCTGCTTCACCGGCGGCGTCGCCATTCCGATGGACGGCCAGAACTGGGAGGTGATGCGCCCCTCGCGCAACCGGCGCTGGGGTCATCCAACGATGATTGCGCTGATCGAGAAGCTGTCGCGCGATGCCGCCGCCGACGGCTGGCCGGGGCTTCTGATCGGCGACATCTCTCAGCCGCGCGGCGGCCCGATGCTGACCGGGCACGCCTCGCACCAGATCGGCCTCGACGCCGACATCTGGCTGTCGCCGATGCCCGACCGCAAGCTTACGACCCAGGAGCGCGAAAACATCAGCGCCACGCTGATGGTCGACGACAAGACGCATCTGGTGAAGGACAGGCTGTGGAAGCCGATACATACCAAGCTGTTGAAGCGCGCCGCGAGCTATCCGGAAGTCGAGCGCATCCTGGTCAATCCAGGCATCAAGAAGAAGCTGTGCGACACCGTCACCGGCGACCGTACCTGGCTGAGAAAAATCCGGCCGTTCTGGGGCCATGACTATCATTTCCACATCCGCATCGGCTGCCAGCCGGGTTCGCCCAACTGCAAGGGACAGGAAGCGACGCCCGACGATGACGGCTGCGGCAAGCCGCTGGCCTGGTGGTTTACCGAGGAGCCGTGGCGCCCCAACAAGAACCCGGATGCGCCCAAGGCGCGCGACCTGATGACGATGGCGAACCTGCCGAAACAATGCCAGTTCGTGCTCGACCAGCCCGACGCGGACTCGGCGGAAGCCGTCACCTATCGCGGCGGCGGCGTGCCGATCGCCGCCAGGGCGCCGGAACCCGACGCGCCTCCGCCCATAGCGGGCAATGCGGGCGGCTTGCCTGGCGCAGCCAACGCATTCACCGCCACGCCGGAGATCGGCATTCCCCTGCCGAGGCGACGGCCGCCGGCAAACGTCGGACAGTGATGGCGAACTGACGCTTTCCCTTTCCGGGGCCATGCGCTAGTCAATCGATTGAAAACCGGGCGATTGAAAACCGGGCGCTTGAAACGGTCGCAACGGCGCCGCAAAGGGGACGAGCAAGAGCATGTCAGGCGACGACGACACCGCGTTGCGGTTTCCAGTGCTGATCGGCGACATCGGCGGCACCAATGCGCGCTTTTCGATCGTGCTCGACGCAAATTCGGAAGCCGGTGAGCCGCATATCGTGCAAACCGCCAATTTCGCCACCATCGACGAGGCGATCCAGGCGGCGGTGCTGGACCGCTCCTCCATCCGGCCGAATTCGGCAGTGCTGGCCATCGCCGGACCAGTCGATGGCGACGAGATCCCGCTTACCAATTGTCCCTGGGTGGTGAAGCCGAAGCAGATGTTTGCCAATCTGGGCCTGGGCGACATCGTCGTGCTCAACGATTTCGAGGCGCAGGCGCTGGCCGTCGTGGCGCTCGGCGAAGAGCACATGGAAAAGATCGGCGGCGGCACGCCGGAGGAGAATGCCGGGCGTGTCGTGCTCGGTCCCGGCACCGGCCTCGGCGTCGCCGGGTTGGTTCATGCCCTCCATCACTGGATACCGGTGCCTGGCGAAGGCGGCCACATGGATATCGGTCCGCGGACGCCGCGCGATTTCGAGGTGTTCCCGCATATCGAAAAGCTGGACGGCCGCATTTCGGGCGAGCAGATCCTGTGCGGGCGCGGTCTGGTCAATGTCTACCGGGCGGCCGCCAAGGCCGACGGCAAGCCGGCGCCGTTCACCACGCCGGCCGAAATCACCGGGGCGGCGCTGGCCAAGACCGACCCGGTTGCCGAGGAAGCGCTGGCGCTGTTCGTCACCTGCCTCGGCCGCACCGCCGGCGACCTCGCGCTGGTGTTCATGAGCCGCGGCGGCGTGTTTTTGACCGGCGGCATCGCGCAAAAGATCGTGCCCGCGCTGAAGGAAGGCAATTTCCGCGCCGCCTTCGAGGACAAGGCGCCGCACAGCGCGCTGATGGCCTCGATGCCGGTCTATGTCATCACCCACCCGCTGGCGGCACTTCTGGGCCTTGCCGCCTATGCCCGCAACCCTTCGCTGTTCGGCGTCCAGACCGCGGGGCGGCGCTGGCGGGCATGATCCATTTCGTCCCGAAAACGGGTATTTTCTTGGAAATGGCTGCCGCTTTCGTGACCCCAACCTCGGGCCGCGACGAAGTTTCGCCATAGGCAAGCCGTAGCCGGGGCGCTAAGAGGGGCCGAATTCCAGCCTGGCATCCCTAGGGCCGGATGATTTCAGATCGAATCGACCTGAAATCTGAATCCGGCTCTAAATCAAAGAGATAGAGCATGATGTCGTCCGAAAACCGCTTCACACTTTTCGGCATCATGCTCTAGCAAACCACGAAGCGCCCGCGATTTGACCGCTCAAAGTCCACTCAAACTGAAAGTCCAGCCAGCTGAGGTCACTGCGGTGCTGCGCCGCATCCTGGCCGAAAACGGTAGTGAATATCGCTGGACCTATGTCGTTGCCGTCGGCTGCCTGCTGATTGTTTCCGCCACCACCGCCTTCACGGCGTGGATCATGGCCCCGATGATCAACGAGATCTTCTACGAACGACGCGGCGACATGATCGTCTGGATCTGCGCCGGGTTCATGGCCGCCTCCGTGCTGCGCGGCTTCGCCGGTTACGGCCAGGCGGTCGCGTTGGCCAAGATCGGCAACAATCTGGTCGCCCGCTACCAGAAGCGCAGCTTCGACCACCTGATGAAGCTCGGCGTCGACTTCTTCAACGATACGCGTTCCGGTCGGCTGGCGGCACAGGTCAACGAGAATGTCGGCGGCGTTCGCGATCTGCTGTCGCTGACGCTGACCTCCATCAGCCGCGACGCGGTCTCGCTGATCGCCCTCGTCGGCGTCATGATCTACCAGGATCCGGTGTTGTCGCTCAGCTCGCTGCTGATCGGGCCGCCGCTGATCTGGGCCGTCGTCTACATCACCCGCCGATTGCGGCGCATCAACCGGGAATCGGTGCTGATCAACTCGCGGCTGAACGGGTCCGTACAGGAGGCCACGCAAGGCATCGCCATCGTCAAGGCCTTCACCCTGGAAGCCGAGCTGGCGCGCCGGATCGGCATCATGGCCGATACGGCCGAGCAGCGTAACAACAAGATCGCCCGGGTCGCGGAGCGGCTGTCGCCGATTTCCGAGATTTTGGGCGGTCTCGCCATTACCTCCGTCCTTGCCTATTCCGGCTACCGGGCGCTGGTGCTCGGACAACCACCAGGCGCTGTGTTTTCCTTCATCACCGCGCTGATCATGGCCTACGATCCGGCACGGCGCCTGGCTCGTACGCAGGTCGGTATGGAACGTGCCCTGGTCAACGCCCGGATGATTTACGAGCTGCTCGACCTGGAGCCTAAACAGGGCGATGCGCCCGACGCGGTCGAAGCCAGGATCACCACCGGCGAGGTTCGCTTCGACAATGTGACGTTCGGCTACAGCGCCGACATGCCGGTGATCAGGAACCTGAGTTTCACCGCCGCGGCCGGCAAGGTTACGGCGGTGGTCGGGGCCTCGGGTGCCGGCAAGACGACGCTCGTGGCGCTGCTGCAGCGCTTCTACGATGTCGACAAGGGTTCGATCGAGATCGATGGCCAGGACATTTCCAAAGTCACCAAGCACTCGCTGCGCGGCTCGATCGCCTATGTCTCGCAGGCGCCCTATCTGTTCGAAGGCAGCATACGCGACAACATCCGTTTTGGCCGACTTTCGGCGACCGACGCCGAGATCGAGCGGGCGGCGGTGCTGGCGGCGGCCGACGAGTTCATCCGTCAGCAGCCGCAGGGCTACGACACGCCCGTCGGCGAGGGCGGCTCGACCCTTTCCGGCGGCCAGCGCCAGCGCGTCTCGATTGCGCGGGCGATCGTGCGCAATGCGCCGATCCTTTTGCTCGACGAGGCGACCTCGGCGCTGGACAACGAGGCCGAAGCCCGCGTCCAGGAAGCGCTGACCCATGTGATGGAAGGGCGCACCACCATCGTCATCGCGCACCGCCTGTCGACGGTCGTCAACGCCGACCACATCATCGTACTTGAAGAGGGCCGCTTGGTCGAGGAAGGCAACCATGCCAGGCTGATGGCCGATCCGCACAGCGTCTATGCCCGCTTCCACCGCGTGCAGGGCAAGAGCGGGTTGGGGCTTGTCGACGACGCCCAGCCAATCCAAACTCCGGCATAGCCGCGCCAGCAAGGCGATCGGGAGAACAGCATGAGCGAATCCGGCGAAATGGGCTTGGTGGTGGTGGGGGCGGCCGGCCGCATGGGCCAGACGCTGATCCGCGCCATCCATTCGATCCCCGGCGCCCGCGTCGTCGGCGCGGTCGAACGAACCGGATCGCCCTATCTCGGCAGGGATGCGGGCGAGCTTGCCGGCATCGGCATCATCAATGTGACGGTCGGCGACGATCCGCTGCCGGTGTTCGCCAAGGCCGACGGCGTGCTCGATTTCACCATGCCGGCAGCCACCGTCGAATTCGCAGGCTATGCCGCGCAGGCACGCATTGCCCATGTCATCGGCACCACCGGCTGCTCGGCGGAAGACGACGCCAGGATCGAGGCCGCGGCCCGCCACGCGACGATCGTCAAATCCGGCAATATGAGCCTCGGCGTCAATCTTCTGGCGGTGCTGGTCGAGCAGGCCGCGCGCGCGCTCGGTCCAGAGGATTTCGACATCGAGATCCTCGAAATGCATCACAAGCACAAGGTCGACGCGCCGTCGGGCACCGCCTTGCTGCTCGGCGAAGCGGCGGCGGCGGGACGCGGCATTTCCCTTGCCGGCAACGATGTGCGGTCACGCGACGGCCATACCGGCGTGCGCAAGCCAGGAACGATCGGCTTTGCCAGCCTGCGCGGTGGCTCGGTGGTCGGCGACCACAGCGTCATCCTGGCCGGAACCGGCGAGCGCATCATGCTGTCGCACCATGCCGAGGACCGCGCCATCTTTGCCCGCGGCGCGGTCAAGGCCGCGCTCTGGGCGCGCGGTAAAAAGCCCGGACTTTATTCCATGCGGGACGTGCTCGGCTTGAGCTAAACTATCCATAATTTTGAAGGAGCAAACATGTCGGGAACTCTCGTGCTCGTGCGCCACGGCCAGAGCGAATGGAACCTGAAGAACCTGTTCACCGGCTGGCGCGATGTCGACCTTACCGAGCAGGGCCACAAGGAGGCCAAGGAAGCCGGCCAGAAGCTCAAGGCACGCGGCTTGAAATTCGACATTGCCTTCACCTCGGCGCTGATCCGGGCGCAGAAAACCTGCCAGCACATTCTCGACGCGGTCGGCCAGAGCGATTTGAAGACGATCCGCGACCAGGCGCTGAACGAGCGCGACTACGGCGACCTCTCCGGTCTCAACAAGGATGACGCGCGTCAGAAGTGGGGCGAAGAGCAGGTGCACATCTGGCGCCGCTCCTACGACGTGCCGCCGCCCGGCGGCGAAAGCCTGAAGGACACCGGCGCCCGCGTCTGGCCCTATTATCTTCACGACATGCAGTCGCATGTGCTGAAAGGCGGCACCGTGCTGGTCGCCGCGCATGGCAATTCGCTGCGCGCACTGATCATGGCGCTGGACGGCAAGAGCGGCGAGGAGATCGTCAAGCTCGAGCTCGGCACCGGCGTGCCGGTGATCTACAAGCTCAACGCCGATTCCACTGTGGCGTCGAAGGACGTGCTGGAGGGGTGAGGTTTTCGGCCAACTCATTCGCCGAGTCGGCGCTGCCCCTCATTGCCCTGCCGGGCAGTTCTCCCGGTGTAGTGACGGGGAGAAAGGGCTGGCCGCAGCCTCGGCGCTCTTCTTGTGACGCAGGTGACCGGCGAAAATCATCGATGAGAGCGCCCCTCTCCCCGTCACTGTGCGGGGAGAGGATGCCGGCAGGCAGGTGAGGGGCGGCGTTGACCCCCGGGAAACTAAGCCGGCAGGCTGCGGCCCTCGAAAAAGCGCGTTGACACATATCGTTTGCCCGCTTACATGAGCCCGCACCAGCCCAGATGGCGGAATTGGTAGACGCGCACGGTTCAGGTCCGTGTTCCGCAAGGAGTGGAGGTTCGAGTCCTCTTCTGGGCACCAAATTCCCGTTTCGGATAAGTCCGAAATGATTTAGACGCGAAGCAAAAAAGCCCGGTTCCCGGGCTTTTTTGCTGATGGATGACAGATAGTCCAGCGGAGGGTCAATGCGGCGGGCGAACCGCTTTCATTGCTTCTTCTTCGAGTGTCTGGAGCTTCTCCCGAATCTCCTCCGGCTCGGCATGCTCCAAGCCGACGACATCGTTTCTGGTCTCATTCAGCGAAACGATAATCTCATCAAGCTTGGCGTGAATGGCGGCCGTGTCGCGGTAACCCTGGATCAGCACAACGCCGGTGATCACGATGGCCGCTACCGACAATGCGTAGGTGACCACATTGGTCAGGCCGAATGGCACCAACGCAGTACAGAGCAGCATGGCTACAAGAAGGACATAGAAGCCCGGTGGCCGGGATAGAAAGTCGCCCATCACAAACAGGAAGCGATTCATATCCAGGCCGCGGTCAAAAATGCCACGAGTGCGGTGACGGCTACGCAAATTGGAATTGCCGCGAGTAAGGCAGCTTCCAGGACCCAAGTTTCCTTGTCGCTAAACATCAGACATCCTCCCGTTGAGAAAAGGCTGCCCGTAGACTTTCACAGGGCAGCCACAGCCCGCCGCTCCAGACCGGAGCGGCGGGCTCGCGCGTTATTCGATGATCTGCACGACCTTGCGCGTGTCGGGATCGACGAGAACCGCATGATCTCCGACAACCGTATGCTTGTAGCGGACATCCGGAACGTCGATTGCGTGGAGCTCGACAGTGTCTGGAAGTGCCGTGCCGACATTGAGTTCGACGCCGAGCAAACTGACTGAGGCCAGCTTCTGCTTATGGATATATTCGCGAATGACCGTCTGTTGTTCGGGCTTGAGAACAATAACATCCTCGGCAAACGAGGTGCCGATGCCCGCCATAAGGACGAGGGCGCCGGCGGCGCTGACGAAATATCTGGTCATGGGAATTTCCTTTCATAGGTCAGTTTGAAGGCGTGGATACGACCAGATCAGCCGCCACTCGCAGGGGCTGGGGCAGGTGCCGCAGGCTTTGCGGGTGCAGCCGGAGCTTCCACCTTTGGCGCTTCAACCTTGACGTTGATATCCTTGCCGCCGTCGCCGCGGATATTGATGACGCCGGTAAAAATAAGCAACACTACGACCGCAATAAGTGCAAGAACAACAGCAATCGCAGTGCCGCCGCCACCCCCAGAATTAACAACAGTTGGGCCGTCGGCCATGTGTTCCTCTCCTGTTTTATTTAGTTGCATTTGGGAAACGCCTGCCCCGCTTGAACGTTCCGCCTCGGGACTTGGGTCTTAGCTGATATCCGACTTTGGTCTGGTTCGCCGCGGACTGAAGTCACAGGAACAATCTGGCTGATCTCAAGTTCGGTCCCTCGGCGAACAGGCGTGGTGCCGTCGCCGGATTACGCGAGGAGAAAACCATGAAAATCCACTTTGCAAGTGCCGCTGCAGGCTTGTTGCTTTTGGCTGGGGTCGGCGCCGCCGCAGCTCAGGATGTCGTCATCACACCGGAGCAGGATACGGTCGTCCGCGAATACGTAAAAAAGCAGCCGCTGGCTTCGGTGAAGATCCCGGGCGTGGAGCTGAACGTCGGCAGTGCCTTGCCTGATACGGTCGAGCTGCACGAAGTTCCCAACGTCAAATACCGCTACGTCGTGGTCGACAACCGCACCGTCCTGGTCGATCCCAGCACCCGGAAAATTGTGAAGGTCTACGACTGATCGAATAGCTGCCGCCCGCCGCCGGCCATGGCGGCGGGCAGCGGATTTCACATTGCGCTCCAGGATGATCGAAGATGATCGATCACGTCGAGACATCGCCAGCCCTTGATACCCGCCTGGGTTCTCTCAGGGCGAGAATGCGCGATGCGCGCATAACAGAGGCCGACATGAAGACCTTTCAGAAAGTCGCATCCATCATGGTTGGCGGCAGTGGCCGCATCAGCGGCGATGACCTGATTGCAGCGTCGTTCGTCCTCGAGGACCAGCCGGAAGGCTTGTGAGGCGGAGTACTCACGTGTGCAGGCTCCCGCAACGCTGATCCCAAGTGTTCTGGTGCTGAACACATTCCTGCTACGGGCCGGCGTCGAAGGCGTGCCCGCTGGCGAGGTCGCGTCGCGCTCAAGCATCGTCCAGAACACCATGTCGCCGCATGTGACGATACTCGGCCATGCTAGCCGATGCGGGCGCCATAGAAAATCACCGTGGCCGGCAGAACCGGGCAGGCCGGTCCAGAGCGTCGCCACGCCTATGGTCAGAAATGTCACCGAGGCCAGTTTGGTGCAGATCGGATGATGGTAGCGAGCGATCGCCATATCGACCGTACGGGCGCCGGCCTGGGAAGGACCCACCAGCGCGCCGCCGCGCCCAGCGTGGTCGGCGCGCTGTTTGCCCTGCAACGCGGGGCTATGCGGCGTGCTCGCACAAGTTAGCTCCAACTTGAGGCACGGCGTGAAGTCTCGGTGCTTGCCCCCACGATGGCGAGGTACGAAGTCAAAAAGCGGTCAATGTGATTAGCGATCTACAGTCGACTTCAGCCGCCTTCGGATGATAGCGCCGCAATCACGAGATTTGTCGATAATAATCGATATTAGGCTGTATTCGCGACTATCCCTCATAGTGGGCGATTAGATAAAATTGATATGATATCCCAGATTTGAGGAGATCGATCCACTCGGGCCGGCATCAGCATGATTGAACCGCAGCTACCGCAAGTTGACAGCGATCATCGGGCGGATCTGGTTTTGTACGAAGTCTTAATACGTCTCACCTAAGGTCCAACTTTGACTTCGGGAGCGCGACGTTCGACAGACATATCTCCGCAGGTTACATTCGCCAGTCAGACAGCGCTCCGCACTCGAATGGATGTCTCTGAATGCCGGGCCTCACGCCTTCACGACCGCACCCGAGAACCTTGGGATGGATGGGCACGACAGCGCTCGCCATGGGTGGCAGCAATCAAAGCCTGTTTCTGATTGCCGCCCTTTTTGTCGGCCAGGGGAATATTCCCGGTCAAGGAAGCGCTGCGGTTCCTTTGCTCGTTGTTGGTCTGCTTCTAAGCTGGGCCGCCGCGCCTGCGTGGACCGAATTGGTTCTCATGTGGCCAAACCGCGTCGGCGGTATCTCTGCAGCGTGCGCCGAAGCCTTCCGACCTTACAGTCCCGTTCTCTCGGCTCTGACGGGCACCTGCTATTGGTGGGGTTGGGTGCCGACCTGCGGACTGACAGCGGTTCTTTCAGCGTCTGCAATACAGCAATGGTACCTGCCGGGCCTCCCCGTGGAGGCGGTCGCCTGCGGGCTCATCGCATTCTTTACGGCGGTCAACCTGTGTGGAATCAAGTGGGTGGTCCAACTGGCGATCCCGATCGCCACTGCCTCCGCGACGCTTGCGTTTCTCTCATCCCTCGTCCCGGTCATCAGTGGCTCGGTCGACTGGCGGCAGGCGACGGATTTTGCCCTGACCAGCCCGTTTACCGGCCTGTTCGGCGATATCACGTCGGTGATGGCGGGACTGTACCTGATCGGGTTTGCCGCACCGGCATTTGAGGCTGCAGCCTGCCATGTTGGCGAAACCATCGATCCCAACCGCAACATTCCTCTGGCGATGTGGGCCAGCGCCGCAATGGCCGGCGTCTATTTCCTGGTCCTGCCGGTTGTCTGGCTGGGTGTGCTCGGGCCGGAGCCGCTCGGCACCGACCTCGCCATAGCTCTCGGGCCCACCTTTGCGCCCTTGTTGGGGAGTTTCGGCAAGGCGGCCGCCATCTGGCTCATCATGCTGAACATGTTCCATGGAACGTTGCAGCCATTGGCAGGCGCCGCGCGGACCCTTGCGCAGCTGAGCGAAGACGGCCTGCTGCCGAGCTTCCTGGCCAGGCGCACCTCAACAGATTGTCCCTGGGCGGCAACGCTGCTCACAGCTGCCGCGGCAATCGGCTTCATGCTGTGCGGGTATCCGCTCTGGATGATCGCCGCGGCCAATTTTACGTACCTGATCAGCATCTGCATGCCAAATATCGCAGTCTGGCTCTTGCGCCGTGATAGTCCCGAAGCCGAGCGACCCTTCCGGGCTCCCAGGGGAACGATCATCCTTGGCGTAGGCGCGGCTGCAATATGGCTGTTGACCGCCATACTGGGATTTCAGCAATTTGGCCTTCCTACCGTCCTGTTCGGTCTGGCTTTGGCATATTCGGGTGCTGCGCTCTACGCCTGGCGCACGATGGAGGATCGATACGCACTCGGTCTACCCTTGCTGCCACATACGCTTCACCTGAAGCTTACCGGAGCCATGCTTTTTGTGCTCGTGCTTGACGGTGCCGGCTATTTCCTGGCGATCGGCAGCGTTCCCCAAGGCGACACTTCATTGGTCGCCGCGCTGGAGGACATTTTTGTCGTTGTCGCGCTGCTGACCATCAGCGTTGGCCTGATCTTGCCGGGAATGATCACCCATTCGGCGACCGAGGTGAGCAACGCGGCAAAGCGTCTGACATCCGGAACGCTGAAGGATTTCTCTCTCGCCATGGTCGCCCTGGGGCGGGGAGACCTCGCGGCGGCGCATGCCTCCGTGAATATCATGCCGGTTACGGTAAACTCTCGTGACGAACTTGGAGAGATGGCCGAAAGCTTCAACCTGCTCCAGGACAAGGTGAGGGAAGCCGCCCACGGCCTGGACGACGCGCGCGAGAACATGAACGTAGCGCGCACCGAACTGATGGCACGGCACGAGGAAATCGCGCATCTCGCGCACCACGATCCGCTTACCGGCCTGGCGAACCGAGCCGCGCTTGCAGCACACCTGGCCACGACGCTCGAGCGTGCAAAAGCAACGCACGCCAGCTTTGCCGTCTTCAGCATCGACCTTGACCATTTTAAAGAGGCGAACGACGTTTTCGGGCACGCCGCCGGCGACGATCTGCTTTGCACCATTTCCCGGCGTCTCCAAACCGCGGCGCCTGAGGCCTTTATCGCGCGCATGGGCGGCGACGAATTCACGGTTGTCCTGGCCATGGATGACCGGTCCGCGAGTGCCAAGGATGTTGCGGACCGTCTGTTCGAATCGGCGGCAGGCAAATTCGAAATCCGGGGCCAGCACATTTCGATCGGGGTGAGCATCGGGGCGGCGATCTATCCGAAAGACGGAGAGAATGCAGCGGCGCTGATGGCAAATGCCGACGCAGCGCTCTACCGGGCCAAGGCGGACGGTCGTCGGATGGTGCAATTCTTCGATCCTGAGATGGATAAGCGGCTAAGAGAGCGCTACGCCTTGCAGCGAGATTTGCGCTCTGCGGTCGCCCATGGCGAACTTGTGCTTCATTATCAGCCGCAAGCCAGGATGGACGGCGAAATCTTCGGCTTCGAGGCACTCGCCCGATGGCACCATCCAAAGCATGGGCTCATCTCCCCAAACGCGTTTGTCTCGCTTGCCGAACAGGATGGCACGATCGTTGAGATAGGTGAATGGACGCTCAGGCAGGCGTGCAGAGACGCGGCCTCCTGGCCCTCACCGCTGCAGATCGCCGTCAACCTCTCTCCCGTGCAGTTCCGTTTCGGGGATCTGGTAGGCCTCGTTCATTCTATCCTCTACGAGACCGGCCTTGCTCCGGGGCGGCTGGAACTGGAAATCACGGAAGGGGTTCTCATCCGCGACCGGGCAACTGCCTTGTCGGTTTTGCGGAGGTTGAAGGCGTTGGGCGTCAGGGTCTCGATGGATGATTTTGGCACCGGGTATGCCTCGCTGTCCTCGCTGCAGGCGTTTCCATTCGACAAGATCAAGATCGATCGCAGTTTTGTTTCGGGTGTCGGTTCGAATGTCCAATCGGCCGCCATCGTGCGCACGATACTCAGCCTGGGGAATGCGCTGGCCTTGCCTGTCATCGCGGAGGGTGTCGAAACAGAGGACGAGCGTGCCTTCCTGATGAAGGAAGGATGTCCCGAAATCCAAGGATATCTGGTGGGGCGCCCGCATCCGATAGCGCTCTACAAAGATGTGACGAATGGGATTTCGCCAGGATCTGCCTTCGGGGAGCCCAAGGATACCACCGCACCTCAGGCGCTTGGCGTAACGCGATAGCCCGGCGCCGACCGTCGGCGCGCTGCTCTTGCAGCATACTGGTGAGCGAGGACTGCTGGCGGTACTGCTCGGGCTCGCCCTTATAAAGGTCGCACTTGTCGGCGCACTGTTTGCCTTGCAGCTCGGGGCCATGCGAAGCATCCGCACCAGCTGGCGCGGGAGCCACCTCCCCTTCCGGCCAGTCCCCCAACAAACCACTTCAAACCCGGCCGTCTCGGCGCTACGCTCGCACCTATGGCCCCACCCACCCAGCCGATCACCGTCACCCGCCGCGACCAGATGTTTCCCATCCTGGGCGACGCCGATATCGAGCGCATGCGCCGGTTCGGCGAGGCGAGTTCCTATGCCGCCGGCGAGCATATCGTCACCGCCGGCACCGTGGCGCCGGGGCTGATCGTCATCCTGTCGGGCACGGTCGATATCACCCAGGATGTCAGGCCCGGCCGGCGCGAGACCATCGTCACTCATGGTCCCGGCAATTTCATCGGCGAGCTGGCGCAGCTTTCCAGCCGGCCGTCGCTGGTCAATGCGGAGGCGGCCGAGCCGGTCGAGGCCTTCGTCATCCCCTCGCAGCGGCTGCGCGACCTGATGGTGCAGGAGGCAAGCCTTGGCGAGCGGATCATGCGGGCGCTGATCCTGCGCCGCGTCGGGCTCCTGGAAAGCGGCAGCAGTGGACCGATCGTCGTAGGCCCGGCCGGCAACGGCGATACGCTGCGGCTGCAGGGATTTCTGCGCCGCAGCGGCCAGCCGCACCGCGCGCTCGATTCCGACAGCGACCCGTGCGCCAAGACGCTGATTGAGCATTTTCATGTTGACCCGCACCATCTGCCGATCGTGCTCTGCCCCAACGGCAAGCTGATGCACAATCCCGGCGAAACCGAACTTGCCCGCTGCATCGGCCTGCTGCGGCCGATCGATCCCGACATGGTCTATGACGTCGCCATTGTCGGCGCCGGGCCGGCGGGGCTGGCGGCCGCGGTCTATGCGGCATCCGAAGGGCTGTCGACCATCGTGCTCGATTGCCGCGCCTTCGGCGGCCAGGCCGGCGCCTCCGCGCGCATCGAGAACTATCTGGGTTTCCCCACCGGCATTTCCGGCATGGCGCTGATGGCGCGCGCCTACAACCAGGCGCAGAAATTCGGCGTCGAAATAGTCATCCCCGACGAGGCCAAGCTGCTCGGTGCAGCAGGCGAGGGCTACACGCTTACCGTCGGCGACGGTGAAAGCCTGCGCGCACGCACGGTGGTGATCGCCAGCGGCGCCCGCTACCGCCGCCTCGACATCGCCAAGCTGGCCGAGTTCGAGGGAACGTCGGTGCATTACTGGGCCTCGCCGATCGAAGCGCGGCTATGCACAGGGCAAGAAGTGGCGCTGGTCGGCGCCGGCAATTCGGCGGGGCAGGCGGCGGTCTATCTCGCCAGCCAGGTGCGCAAGGTGACGATGCTGGCGCGCCGCGGCGGCCTCAGGGAAACCATGTCGCGCTATCTGGTCGAGCGTATCGAGGCGCAACCCAACATCGAGGTGCTTGGCGAGACCGAGATCGAGGCGCTGGAAGGCGAAGGCGGCAATCTCACCCAGTTGCGCTGGCGCAACCCCGGCGGCGTCGAGATGCGGCCGATCCAGCATCTCTTCCTGTTCATCGGCGCCGACCCCAACACCGATTGGCTGGCTGGGTGCGATATCGCGCTCGACGCCAGGGGTTTCGTGCGCACCGGCGCCGACATAGGGGCGGGCCAGATGGAGACCAGCCGCAGCGGCGTGTTCGCCATCGGCGACGTGCGCTCCGGCTCGGTCAAGCGGGTCGCCGCCGCCGTCGGCGAAGGCGCCCAGGTGGTGGCTGCCTTGCACGCCTATCTCGCGCGACCCGACGCAGCAGCGCCCGAACTGGCCAGGAGAGCATAATGGATGAATGCAAACACACGCGCGACATCAAGACGGTGACGCCGAGCGCGCTCGGCTGCGAGGAATGCCTGAAGAGCGGCTCGATGTGGGTGCATCTCAGGCTGTGCCGCACCTGCGGCCATGTCGGCTGCTGCGACGACTCGCCCAACCGCCACGCCACCAAGCATTTCCACGCCACCAAGCACCCGATCATCGAAGGCTACGACCCGCCGGAAGGCTGGGCCTGGTGCTTTGTCGACGAGGCGTTCATCGACCTGGAAGGCGACGTGACGCCGCAGAACGGCCCGATCCCGAAGTTTTTCTGAGGCGGCCGACTGTCGGCCGACCGCTGCGCCTATTTCACCGAGCCAGTAACCGTGCGGTCGATGGCATTGGGATTGTGGTCGTTGCCGGCAAGTGCGGCAATGATCAGAAGACTGGCGACGACCGGGACGAACAGGATGGCCACGCGGGCCTGCACATAAAAGATGGCTCGCCATTCGCTGCGCTTTTCCGGGCTGTTGTCCATCACACTCACTCTCGCCATGCCACCCGGGCGGGACATAGCGGCGAAGGGTTAAGCAAAGGCTGCTGAATGTGTTAACGCGCGGCGGATTGGGATTTAATCTTGACGGTCAGCGCCGCCCCTCATTGTCATCGGTACGCGTCCGGTACGCCTACCCCCGCAACGCCTGCTCCAGATCGGCGATCAGATCATCGCCATCCTCTATCCCCGCCGACAACCGCACCAGCGAATCCGAAATGCCGATTTCCGCGCGCTTTTCCGCCGGGATCGAGCCGTGCGTCATCAGCGCCGGGTGTTCGATCAGGCTTTCGACGCCGCCGAGGCTTTCAGCCAGCGTGAACAGTTGCGTCCGTTCGAGGAAGCGTTTGGTGCCCGCGAGGTCGCGGTCGAGGTCGACCGAGATCATGCCGCCGAAGGCATGCATCTGCTGGACGGCGATGGCGTGCTGCGGATGGCTGGCCAGGCCGGGATAGACGACGCGGCGCACATCTTTTCGCGCCTCCAGCCACTGCGCAATCTTCAGGCCGTTCGTGGAATGCCGCTCCATCCTGAGCGCCAGTGTCTTGATGCCGCGCAGCGCGAGAAAACTGTCGAAGGGACCGGAGATGGCGCCGATGGCGTTCTGCAGGAATTTCAGCTGGGCCGCCAAATCCTTGTTGTCGCCGACGATGGCGACGCCGCCGACCATGTCGGAATGGCCGTTGAGATATTTCGTCGTCGAGTGGACGACGATGTCGATGCCGAGTTCAAGCGGCCGCTGGATGTAGGGGCTGCAGAACGTGTTGTCGGCGACCGTCAAAACCCCTTTGCGCCTGGCGAGTGCCGCAACGCCTTCGAGGTCGACGATGCGCAGGAGCGGATTGGTCGGAGTTTCGACCCAGAGCAGTTTTGTCTCCGGGCGAATCGCTGCTTCCACCGCCGCCAGATCGGTGAAGTCCACAAAACTCACCTGCAGATTGGCCGAGCGCTTGCGCACCCGCTCCATCAGCCGGAACGAGCCGCCATAGATGTCGTCGGTTGCAACGATATGGGCGCCGCTGTCGAGCAGCTCGAGCACGGTCGAGATCGCCGCCAGGCCGGAAGCAAAGGCAAAGGCGGCCGAGCCGCTCTCGAGATCGGCCACCGCGCGCTCGAAGGCAAAGCGGGTCGGGTTTTGGCTGCGGGCGTACTCAAACCCCTTGTGCACGCCGGGCGACTGCTGGCCATAGGTCGAGGTCGCGTAGATCGGCACCATCACCGCGCCGGTCAGCGGGTCATGGCTCTGGCCGCCATGGATGGTGCGCGTGGAAAAAGCCAGGCGGTTCTTGCCCGATGGGGATGTTTCAGCAGTCATCGTGCGCGCCTCAAATGGTTGATCAGGTCGATACGGGTTATCAGGCCGACGAACTCGTCGCCATCGAAGATGATGGCGACCTCGTTGCGGTCGAACACCGGCAGCAGCGCATCCAGCGTCTGGCTGGCCTGCAGCGTGTGCAGATTGGAGGTCATGGCGGTGCGCACCGGGGCGTTGAAGCGGTCCCAGCGGCCGTCATAGGGGCCGTCGACCTTGGCCAATATATCGCCCTCATCGATAATGCCGACCAGCTTGCCGTTGTCCAGCACAGGCAGCTGCGAGACATCGGAGCGGCGCATGCGGCCATAGGCGTTGAGCAGGCTTTCGTCGGGGCCGACATAAACGGTGTCGCCGGTGCGGTGCGAGCGCATGACGAGGTCGCGCAGATCGCCATGCTGTTCCTGTTCGGCCAGCCCCTGCTCGGCCAGCCAGAAATCGTCGAACACCTTCGACAGGTACTTGTTGCCGCTGTCGCAGACGAAGGTGACGACGCGTTTTGCTGTCGTCTGCTCGCGGCAATAGCGCAGCGCGGCCGACAGCAGCGTGCCGGAAGACGAGCCGGCGAGAATGCCTTCCTTCGAAAGCAGGTCCCGCACGGCCAGCATGCTCTGCTTGTCTGGGATGGAATAGGCTTTCCTGACCAGCGACAGATCGGCATTGGGCGGCACGAAATCCTCGCCGATGCCTTCGACTGTCCAGCTGCCGGCCTCTTCCATCTTGCCGGTCTTGATCAGCGGCGCCAGCACCGATCCGACGGGATCGGCCAGCACCATTTCGGTCTTCGGCGACGTTCTGGCGAAGTAGCGGCCAAGCCCGGTCAGCGTGCCGCCGGAGCCAACGCCGACGACCACGGCGTCAAGGTCGCCATCGAGCTGGGCAAGGATTTCCGGTCCGGTGGTGGTCTCATGCGCCTCAGGGTTGGCCGGGTTGGCGAACTGGTTGGCGTAGAAGGCGCCGGGCGTTTCCGATGCGATCTTCTCGGCCATATCCTGGTAATATTCGGCATGGCCCTTGCCGACATCGGAGCGGGTCATGCGCACTTCGGCGCCGAGCGCGCGCAGATGCTGGATCTTTTCGCGCGACATCTTGTCGGGCACGACGAGGATGATGCGGTAGCCCTTGGGGATGCCGACCTGGGCGAGGCCGAGGCCGGTATTCCCGGCGGTCGCCTCGACGATGGTGCCGCCGCGCTTCAGCTTGCCTTCCTTCTCGGCCGCGGCAATCATCGACAGCGCAATGCGGTCCTTGATCGAACCGCCGGGATTCTGGCTTTCGAGCTTGATGAACAGCCGGCACTTGCCGGTGTCGAATTTGGTCAGTTCGACCACCGGCGTCTGGCCGATGAGGTCGAGCACCGAGGCGTAGGGCGGACGCAGGCGGGATAACGCGCCGTCCGAACTGCCTGGCGCAGCTTTTCCGTGCTCGCTCATATCGATGTGCTCCCTTGAACAAGCGACCGCCTCGGGGGCAGAGCGGCAGCGTAGCTTCTTTTCCGGCCGTTTGCAGTCGGAAAGAAGGTAGATCGTGCCAATCAACCGGCGAGAGGGGGAATGGAATTCCAGTTTGAGGCCGGCTTTGGACTCAAGCCAAACACCCTCCGTAGCGATCCTTCCCACTCCCCTCTGAGGGGGGTGCTATCCCGCCGACGTCAACAGCTTTACCCCAGCAGCTGCTTGCTCAGCCGCGCGCACTGGACTCGGATATCGGGGATGGCGTCGATCTCGAAGAAGGTGCCGCGGGTCAGCGGCCCGACGGCGAGGATCTTGGCCGATGCGGTGCCGTCGCCGGCGATGATTTCGCACTTGGCCGTTACATCGAGGCCAAGCCGCAGCGGGTCGGGCCGCGCCAGGCCGCGGTCGACCAGCGAGCGCACGACGCTGTTCGACGTCGTCGAGATGTCGCGGGCGATGCCGGTGCAATCATAGATGCGGGCGACCTGCAGCGTTTCCAGCGCCTTTGTGTGGCGAGACTGGATGCCGACGGTGAATCCATCGCCAGCCTCGATGCCGACGACACGGCCGGCGACCGGGCGGATGCGGCCGGTGCGCACCGCTTCGGTGACGCGGGCATGCACCTCGGGCGCCAGCCGATGGCGATGGATGTCCCACCAGGCCTTGGTGTGCTCAACGAAGCGGCGCTTGGCCGAGGACGGCCAGTTCTGCCAGATCTTCTGATTGAAGGGGCGCAGCCCATCGACGACGTCGCGCCAGTCGATGCCGGCCTTCTGGTTTTCGCGGATCAGATCGCGGAACCAGCCGACGAAATAGGAGAGCTGCGTGCCGAGCGGAATGTCGGCGACGTCGAGCTTGATCGGGTTGCCCTTGCGGTGCGGCGACGGCAGCAGCCCGCGCCGCGATACGGCGACGATCTCGCCGCGATGGCCGCGCTGCTCGAGCGACAGGAAGGCATCGACCATGCTGAGCCCGGTGCCCAGCACCAGCACGCGGGCTTGAGGATCGAGCGCGGTGTCGGCCTCGGTGCCCATGCGGATGGCATGACCTTGGCCCGCGCCGGGCTGCTCGTCATGGCCGGTGGCAAGCACCGCCAGATGCGCGACGACGCTGGTGCCGTTGGCCAGCACCACTTCGACACCGGACGATGTCGGCGAGATCGACAGGCTTTCCTCGCGAATTAGCCTGAGACGGCCGGTTTCCTTTTCGCGCGCTTCGAGCTCGTCGAGCACTTCCTTGAGGTAGCGGGCATAGACGCTGCGCGGCGCATAGAAGGGTGTCTGCGGCGTCTGTTCCTGGCTTATCAGGCCGCGCCCCTGCAACCAGCGCCAGAAATTCAGGGGATCGTCGGCATAGGCGCTCATCCCCGCAGCGCTGACATTCAGCACGTGCGCCGACAAAAGCGTCGAATAGGCGATGCCCTGACCGAAATGCGGACGCTTTTCGATCAGCGTAACGCGCAGGTCCGGATTGGCCGATTTGAGCAGATGCGCGGCCAGCACGACGCCGCTGGCGCCGCCGCCGACGATGATGATCGAGCTGGGGATGATCGAATTGGCGCGCGCGACGCTCATGCGAGCACGCTCAGGATCAGGCGGGGACCTTTTGCGCCGGCGCAAGCTCGTCGATGTCCCTCGCGACCGGAAGGTCGTCGAGGACGATGTCGCGCATTTCGGCCAGTGTGCGCTGGTCGAGCACCTCGGCGATCGCCTGCCGGACCTCGAGCATCAGATGTCGGACTTGGCATGTCGCCTCATTGCAGTCTTCACAGCGCTGATACTGGGTGCGGCTGGCGCAGGGGATGGGCGCCAGCGGTCCGTCGAGCACGCGCACGACATGGCCGACCTTGATCTCGTCGGCCGGGCGCGCCAAGCGATAGCCGCCATCCTTGCCCTTGCGGCTCTGGACGAAACCGGCATTGCGCAATTCGCCCAGAATGGCATCGAGGAATTTCTTCGGAATGTTGTTGCCGCTGGCGATGTCGCCGACGAAGGCGAGCTGTCCCGTCGGCAGTTGCGCCAGATGGACCAGCGCCTTGAGGCCGTACTTGCCTTTTTTGGTGAGCATAGACCGAATGTTTCTCTGTCAGGCGATGGCCCAGAACCATCGGTTGCGAAACGCCTGACGTGCCTCCCCGCCGCGTGCAAGCTGCTTCGACACATAAATTCTACTGACATGATATACAAGCCGAGAAACCTTGATTTTGCTTCGTTTTCACGCCGCAGGGGCCACTTTAGCAAGGCTTTGTGCCGTTACGGTCACAGCCAGCCGCGAGCGATTGCGGGCGATGAGCGGCGGCTCCTGCTCCCAATGTCGATAAGATTACTATACTTACCCTCGAACACGCGGAACGTGTTTTCAAATCAACCGTCTTTTACAGCATGGATTTGCGCCATTTGGGGCTTCGCCAGGAATTTTTGGGTCGCAGCCCGCGGATCGGCGAAACATGACTCCCGACAACTCGGGCGCCGCCCTGCGCCCGATATCAGGACGCCGCCTTGCCGCCCTGAGACCGGGCGGCCTTGGCGGCCACCGGCACGCCGCTTGACCGCAGCATCCAGCGGTGGCCGTCGCTGCGGAAGTCGGTGAGGCTCAACGGCTCGACATCGATCCTGCGGCAGGCCGCAAGCGGCGCGCCGAGCACCAAATCAGCCCTCTTCCGTAGCGAGGGTTGGCAGGACCACCAACTCTTCAGCACCTTTGGGGCGCCGTTTGCGTTTGTGCACGGTCCGACACGGGCCGGTCACCGCGCCCGCATCAGCCGTTGGTTTTTTTCTAACAAGTGCTTTTTCCTTGGAACGATTTAACTCTACAAGAATGATAGAATTACTGACTATGAACAGGCATCCGGTTTTTCTCATTTTTCATGGAGCCTTTCATGTCCAGCATTTCGCGACGCATTGTCCTCCTGTCGTCGGCAGCTTTGGCGGGTGCGGCCTTCCTCGGCCCGGCCCAGGCGCAGGACCTCAACATCACCATCGGCTACCAGACGGTGGTCGAACCTTCCAAAGTAGCGCAGGCCGACGGCGCCTATGAAAAGGCGACCAAGGCCACGATCGACTGGCGCAAATTCGATTCCGGCGCCGATGTCATCGCCGCCGTTGCATCCGGTTCGGTCGATATCGGCTATGTCGGCTCGAGTCCGCTGGCCGCGGCCGCCAGCCGCGAACTGCCGATCCAGACCATCTTTGTCGTCGGCCTGATCGGCCAGTCCGAGGCGCTGGTCGCCCGCAACGGATCCGGCATCGAGAAGATCGCCGACCTCGCCGGCAAGAAGGTGGCGGTGCCGTTCGTGTCGACCACGCATTACAGCCTGCTTGCCGCGCTGAAGCACGAAAACGTCGACCCGAAGTCGGTCGAAATCCTTAATCTCAGGCCACCGGAAATAGCCGCCGCCTTCGCTCGCGGCGACATAGACGCGGCCTATGTCTGGGATCCGGCGCTCGGCCAGATCAAGACGACAGGCAAGGTGGTGCTGGATTCCTCGCAGGTTGCCGCCTGGGGCGCGCCGACCTTCGACGCCTGGATCGTGCGCACCGACTTCGCCGAAAAGAACCCGGACGCCGTGCGCGATTTCGTCAAGGTGACCGGCGAATCCTATGCCCAGTTCCTGGCCAAGCCCGAGGCATGGTCGGTTTCGTCGCCGGAAGCGGCCAAGATCGCCAAGATCACCGGCGCCAAACTGGAAGAGGTGCCGCAGCTCCTCAATGGTTACGTCTTCCCGACATTGGAAGAGCAGGCTTCCGACAAATTCCTCGGCGGCGGCACGGTCAAGGCGATCGAGGCAGCTTCGGCCTTCCTCAAGGAGCAGGGCAAGATCGACGCCGTGCTGCCCGACTATTCGAAATACGTGTCGTCGAAATACGTGACCGAGGCTCTGGCCTCGAACTGATCTTCAGTTTTACGCAATTCCGGACGGAAAACCGCTTCACACTTTCCTGGAATTGCTCTGAACACGCGCGGTTTCCTCTTCCCTGACGCCGCGTGCTGCCTGTCCCGGATCCGCTTAACGAGGGCCGGGGCAGGCTGATTTTCTTCCGGAGCCCCTTTTCATGCCGCATCTCGTACTCGACCCGCATCTCGTACTCGACAAGGTCTCGGTTCACTATGACGGCCAGGCAGCGCCGGCGGTCGACCGGGTTTCCATCGATGTCGCCAAGGGTGATTTCGTCGTGCTGGTCGGCCGCTCCGGCTGCGGCAAGACCTCGCTGCTCAATGTCGCCGCCGGCCTGGTCGACCCCGCGCGCGGGGTCGCCACGATCGGCGGCAGGCCGATCACCGGCCCAGGCTCCGCCCGGGCGGTCGTGTTCCAGCACGCTGCGCTGTTTCCCTGGCTGACGGCTCGTGAAAACGTCGGCTTTGCGCTCAGGCTGCGCGGCGTGCCGCAAGCCGAGCGGGCGCGCCGCGCCGACCAGTTGCTGGCGCTGGTCAAGCTTGACGGCGTCGGCGACAAACGCATCTGGGAATTGTCCGGCGGCATGCGCCAGCGCGTCGGCCTCGCCCGAGCGCTCGCGGCCGAGCCGGAATTCCTGCTGCTCGACGAACCGCTCGGCGCACTCGATGCGCTGACGCGCGAGCGCATGCAGACGACGCTGCTCGACCTGTGGACCGCAAGCCGGGTTGGCGTGCTGATGGTCACGCATGGCATCGAGGAGGCGCTGGTGCTGGCCACAAGCATCGTCGTTTTGGCGCCCGGACCGGGCCGCGTGGTGCGGACATTCGAGACCGGTTTCAGCCGGCGCTATGCCGCAGGCGAGCCGATCCGCGCCATCAAGGCCGATCCAGTCTTTGCCGCGGCGCGCGGCGAGCTGACCGATGCGATCTTCGAAGGAGAGGCGGCATGAGCGTCACCTCCTACAGCGAGCGGCCGGCCACCGGGACCGGCGAGGCCGATGCCATTTCGGTGCCGTGGTCGCGGCCGGTGCGGAAGCGGCGCGGGGTTTCCTCGCGGGCGATCAGCGCCGTCACCATCCTGGTCGTGCTGGCGGCATGGGCGCTGTCTGCGCGCCTGCAACTGGTGTCGCCGGTGTTCCTGCCGTCGCCCGCTGCCGTGTGGACCAAGTTCATCGTGGTGATCAAGGACGGCTTCGTCGACGCGACTTTGCTCCAGCATATCGTCGCCAGCCTCGGCCGCGTGTTCGCGGCGCTGCTCGCGGCAATCGTCATCGGCGTTCCGGTTGGGCTGGCTATCGGCATTTCGACGGTCGGGCGCGGCATCTTCGATCCCTTGCTCGAATTTTTGCGGCCGATCCCGCCGCTCGCCTATCTGCCGCTGGTCATCATCTGGTTCGGTATCGGCGAACCGTCAAAGATCCTGGTGATCGCCATTGCCATGCTGGCGCCGGTGGCGCTGTCGACGGCCTCGGGCGTGCGCGGTGTCTCAAAGGAGCGCATCGATGCGGCCCGTTCGCTTGGTGCGACGCAGCGCCAAGTGGTGCGCCATGTCATCCTGCCCAGCGCGCTGCCGTCGATCCTCACCGGCCTGCGCATCGCGCTCGGCGCCGGCTGGTCGACGCTGGTTGCAGCCGAGCTGGTGGCGGCAACGCGCGGCCTCGGCTTCATGATCCAGTCGGCCGCCCAGTTCCTGGTCACCGATGTCGTGGTGATGGGAATAGTGGTGATCGCGACAATAGCCTTCGTGCTGGAATTCATCATCCGCCGGATCGAGCGTCAGCTGGTTCCGTGGGCGGGAAAGGAATGACAACAAGTTTCTGCCGGTTTGACCGGCTGCTTCCCTTCGCAGCACGGCGACCGCCGACCCTGGAACAGAAGGAGTGATGTCATGACCCAGTCCACCGCGGCGCTGTTCGCCCATCTCGGCAACTGGCTGCTCGCCTGGCGGGAGAACTCGTCGTCGCAGCCGCAACCGAAATCGCCGGCCCCGGTGCAACTCGACGCCGAACGCGACCGCCTGCCGCCACGAGACGAGGGATTTTACTGGGCCTGGCAGTATTGGTCGCAGTGAGGTGATTGGCGCTCCTCGCCCCGTGAACGGCGAGAAAGAGGCTTTCTCGACCCGCCCGTAGAAAACAATTCCGCTCCGCCTATTCATCTCGCAAAATCGTTTCTCTACTAAATTTATAGACCTACCTAGCCTTGTCTCTCATCCACGGCAGGGAGCCCTTCCCGGCGCCGGTTCGCAGCGAAGGAAGAGGGATCATGTTCAGCCTGACCAGACGCGTTTTCGGCCTTGGCCTTTTGGCGGCGGGCATTGCTGCCTCGCTCAGTGCCTCGGCGCAGGAGTTGAAGCAGCTCAACATCGGCTATCAGAAGACCGGCCTGCCGGTCATCGCCCGGCAGCAGCAGGTGATCGAGAAGGCGCTGAGCGACAAGGGTGTCGCGGTGAAATGGGTCGAATTCACCGCCGGCCCGCCGCTGGTCGAGGCGCTCAATGTCGGCGCCATCGATGTCGGCTGGACCGGCGACGCACCGCCAATCTTCGGCCAGTCGGCCGGCGCCAACATCGTCTATGCGGCGGCACTGCCGGCCAATGGCGACGGCGAAGCGATCTTCGTCAAGCCGGCATCGCCGATCCAGTCGCTCGCCGACCTCAAGGGAAAGCGCATCGGCGTCGGCAAAGGCACCAGCGCGCACAATCTGCTGGTCGCGGCGCTCGAAAAAGCAAACATCCCCTTCGACCAGATCACCCCGGTCTATCTCAGCCCGGCCGATGCCGCGGCGGCCTTCGCCAGCGACCAGATCGATGCCTGGGCGGTCTGGGATCCGTTCTACGCCATCGCCGAGACACGCTACCAGCCGCGCGTGCTGGCGCGCTCCAGCGAGGTGCTGAAGGTGAACACCTATTTCCTCGCCAACAAGGATTTCGCCAAGGCGCATCCGGAGACGATCGCCACGACGATATCGGCGCTCGGCGTGGCGGCGAAATGGGCGGACGCGAACCGCGACAAGGTTGCCGCGGCGCTGCATGAGGTGACCGGCGTGCCGCTCGATGCACAGACGATCGCGGCCAACCGCACCAAATTCGGCATCTTCCCGATCACCGACGAGATCATCGCCGGCCAGCAGGCGACAGCCGATCGCTTCTACAAGCTCAAGCTGATCCCGAACGCGGTGCGCATCTCCGACGCCGTGTGGACCGCACCGGGCAATTGAACTTTCACGTGTGGCGGCCGGGGGGAGAAGCCCCGCCCCGGAGGCGGGTAAATAATAAGGGAGTTAGGCAAGTGCCCCGGAACAAACCCCCCCCCCCCCCCCGCCGCGTTATTATTGTTTTTAAACCCCCAATCG